>JAJZTT010000061.1 GCA_021848705.1 Pseudomonadota bacterium | reverse complement strand
CGTTGGCGAGGTGGTGTTCGAGATCCGATTCGTGCAGGTTGAGCGCGGCTTCCTGCTTGGAGATCGTGGTGTCTTCCACGGTGATGTCGGGCGTGATCCCCTTGGCCTGGATCGAGCGTCCGTTCGGCGTATAGTAGCGCGCCGTGGTGAGTTTCACCGCGGTTCCATTGCCGAGCGGGAAGATGGTCTGTACCGATCCCTTGCCGAAGGTCCTCGTTCCCATGATGAGGGCGCGCTTGTCGTCCTGAAGTGCTCCGGAAACGATTTCGGAAGCGGATGCCGTGCCGTTGTTGACGAGCACGATCATCGGTACCGTCTTGATCTCGGCGGGCAGCTTCTTGATGTAATCGCCCTTGTCCTGAGGAGTGAGGTAATCCTCCGAGATGGTCTTCAGCTTCATTTCCGAATCGGGCGTTCTTCCCTTCGTGTAGACGACCAGGCTGTCTTCGGGAAGGAAGGCTGCGGATACTGCAACAGCACCATACAGAAGGCCTCCGGGATCGTTCCTCAAATCGAGCACCAGTCCCTTGACAGGCTCCTTGAAGAGTTCGCGGATGGCGGCTGCAAGCGATTCTCCGGTGTGCTCCTGGAACTGGGTGATGCGGATGTAGGCATATCCCGGTTCCACCATCTTGTATTTGACGCTCTTGACCTTGATGATGGCGCGCATGATCTTGAAGACGAGCGGCTTGGGCTCTCCCTTGCGAAGCACGGTGAGCATGATCGGGGTGTCGGGCTTGCCGCGCATCCGCTTCACGGCGTCATTCAGCGTCATCCCTTTCACGAGGGTGTCGTCGAGCTTGAGGATCAGGTCTCCGCTCTTGATTCCCGCCTTGAATGCAGGCGTGTCCTCGATCGGGGAAACCACCTTGACGAGGCCGTCTTCCATGGTGACTTCGATGCCGAGGCCGCCGAACTGGCCTTCGGTTCCGATCTGCAATTCCTTGTAAGCGTCCGCATCATAGTAGGCGGAATGCGGATCGAGTCCGGTGACCATTCCATTGATCGCGGAGTCGATCACTTCCTTGTCCGATTTCGGATCGACATACTCGCTCTTGATCTTGCCGAAGATGTCGGCAAATGTGCGCAATTCCTCGACCGGCAGGGGGGAGGTGGTCGTTTCGTGCTGAGCCACGGCCGAGAGATTGAGGCTCAGCATCACGCCGGCTACGACGCCGATCAGTACCAGTCCGCTTTTTTTCATTGAATCGCGCATTCCTTTCGTCTCCATTTCATTTTACGTTGACCCATTTCATCGGGTCCAGCGGCACGCCCTGTTCGCGAAGTTCAAAGTATAAACCGGATTCGCTGTTGCCGCCGCTGTTTCCCACTTCAGCGATCACCTCTCCGCCGTGAACAAACTCTCCGACGTTTTTCAGCAGCGTTTCGTTGTCGCCATAAAGGCTCATGTATCCATCGCCATGGTCGAGAATGATGATGTTGCCAAATCCCCTCAGCCAGTCCGCGAATACGACGCGTCCCGCAGCGATCGCCCTGACTTCCTCTCCGGTCGCGGCGCGGATGAAGAGCCCCTTCCAGACGAGCCCGCCATTCATGCGCGGAGCGCCGAACCGGTTGGTCAGGACCCCCTTCACCGGAAGCCTGAGGCGCCCCTTCAGCCTGCCGAAAGGCACTTTCTCCAGGGTGGCTTCCGGAACGCTTTCATTTCTCAGGGCCGGGGAGGGGGCATGTCTTGCCGACTTCCCTATCCTTTCGAACAGGCGTTTCAGCCTCTGCTCGTCCCGCTTCAGCCTGGAGATTTCCTCCTTCTGCCTGCCGATCTGGGCTGAAATGCTGGCGAGCACGGCTTTGCGCTTCTTCCTCTCTTCCTCGAGCGCAAGGCTTTCCTTGCGCTGTTTCTGCACGATGTCCGAGAGATCCGCCCTTTTCTGCCGGGTCGAGGTTTCCAGCGCGTCGAGACGGGCCAGATCCTGCTTCAACTCCGTCAGCATTTCCTTTCTGGCCTTCGCGACATAGGAAAGGTACTGCATGTTTCGGGAGATTTCGTTTGGATCCCTGGAATCGAGAAGAAGTTTCAGATATTCCTCATTTCCGTTCAGATAGCGCTGATAGAGGAACTGTCCGAGCAGTTGCTGCTGGGAGGAAATCTTTGCCCGGATTGCAGCGGATTCGTTGCCGAGCTTCGCAAGACTCCGGTCGGCATCCTGGGCCATCGCGCTGAGGTCCCTCAGCCTCCTTTCGCTGTTGCTGATGGCGATTTCGGATTTCTTCAGCTGGTCGTTGAGCTCGCTTTGGGAGGCTTCCTTCTTTCCGAGATCCTTTTCCAGCGCATCGATCCGGGAATGCAGTTCCCCGAGATCCTGTCTGGATCCGGCGAAGGCCTCGCCGGGAATGGCGAGGCAGAGGAGCAGAAGGAAGAGGTTCCGGGTCACTCGAATGCGATGAGGGAATGGCCGCTCATTTCGGGCGGCTGCGGCAGGCCCATCATGGCGAGCAGGGTGGGGGCGACGTCCTTCAATGCGCCATTTTCGACGCTCGCCCTGCGTTCGCCGACATAGACGAACGGGACGAGATTCAGCGAATGCGCGGTGTAGGGCTGATGGGTGTCCGGATCTTCCATCATTTCTGCATTGCCGTGATCGGCCGTGATCAGCATTTCTCCTCCCGCCTTCCTCACGGCTTCCTCAACCTTGCCGATGCACTGGTCCATCGCTTCCACTGCGAGGATCGCCGCATTCAGGTTTCCGGTATGTCCGACCATGTCCCCGTTCGCGAAGTTGCAGATGATGGCCTGATATTTCCCGCTTTCAATCGCTCCGACCAGTTTTTCGGTCACTTCGAACACGCTCATCTCCGGCTTCAAGTCGTAGGTGGCCACTTTCGGTGAGGGGACCAGGATGCGGTCTTCTCCCGGATAGGGCTCCTCCCTTCCGCCGTTGAAGAAATACGTGACATGGGCGTATTTTTCGGTTTCGGCGATCCGCAACTGGTGGAGCCCGAGGCCGGAGATGTATTCGCCGAAACAGTTTTCGATTTTCGACGGGGGGTAGGCGACGGGAAGCGAAAATTCCTCTCCGTAATGGGTGAGCATGACGAAATGGATCTTCGGCTTCTTCTGTCGCACGAATCCCTCGAATTTCTCGGAGGTCAGGGCGATGGTGATCTCCTTCGCGCGGTCTGCGCGATAATTCATGAAGACCACCGAATCCCCGTCCTTGATGGAAACAGGAGCTTCGTTTGTTTCGTGGATTGCGCTGGCATGGACGAATTCGTCTGTTTCTCCCCGCGCATAGGCCGCTTCCAGGGCTTCGGAGGCGCTTTCGAAATGGTGCTCCGCGATTCCGCAAGTGACGAGGTCATAGGCAGCCTTCACCCGCTCCCAGCGCTTGTCGCGATCCATCGCATAATACCTGCCCACGATCGATGCGATTTTTCCCTTGCCGAGAGAACGGCATTTTTCCATGAAGGCGGATATCGATGCGGCGGCGCTCTTCGGAGGAGTGTCCCTGCCGTCGAGGAATGCGTGCAGGTAGATTTTTTCCAGTCCTTCCGCTGCTGCCAATTCCAGCATGGCGTGGAGGTGCGATTCGTGACTGTGCACGCCTCCCGGGGAAAGCAGCCCCAGGATGTGCAGTGCGCCGCCCTGTTCCCTGGCCTTTTTCACCGATTCCAGAAGCGCCGGGTTGGAGAAGAATTCGCGGTTCTGAATGGACAGATCGATCCTGGTCAGTTCCTGGTAGACGATGCGACCGGCGCCGATATTGAGGTGTCCGACCTCCGAGTTGCCCATCTGGGCATCCGGAAGGCCGACGAAAGATTCGGAGGCTTCGAGCCTGGAATGCGGCTGCACGGCCAGGAGTCGGTCCAGGTTGGGCTTCTTCGCGAGCGCGACCGCATTGTATTCGGCATTCTCGCGGCAGCCGATCCCATCCAGTATCAGGAGCAGAACAGGCCTGATGGCCGAGTTTTGCGCAAGTTTCATCGACATGTCATATTTCTCTGGACGGTTGAAAACGTTTATTTTATGCTATTTTGTTTATCACTAACACTAGCATGGGCGTGCTCATGAAAAGTCAGATCGATTTCCTTCACGAAATGATGGGCCAGGACGAGATGATCGAACAGGCTTCGCGTTCGATGAAAGCCATTTCCCATCCCCTCCGGCTCAAGATTCTCTGCATCCTCGGCGAAAACGAAGTGAGCGTGCAGGACATCGTGGAGAGCGTGGGGACATCCCAGAGCAACATTTCCCAGCACCTCGCGATTCTGCGCGACAAGGGGGTGCTGAAGACCCGCAAGGATGCCAACAAGGTCTATTATCGGATAGGGGATGCGCGCGTGCTGCAGCTCATCAAGATGATGCGCGACGTTTTCTGCAACATGGCAGCCTAGACAGCCCGTTTCCTTTCCCGCTGGTCCCCCTGTTGCAAAAGTTAGAATATTAGATTATTCTAATAATCAACCAAGGGGGGAACCAGCGTGTTCAGAATTTCCATATTTGCTCTGTTTTTCTCTGCCGCCATCGCTCGGGCGGCCACCGAAACCGCACAGGTAAGCTATGTGGACGAGCCTGTGACCTATACTGCAGAGGGCGTGGTCGAAGCCGTGAAGCAGTCCACCGTTTCTTCCCAGATCTCCGGCAGGGTGTCCGTGGTCAATTTCGACGTCGGCGATGTCGTCAAAAAGGGCCAGGTTCTGGTCAGGATCGATGCAACCGAAGTCAGTCATGCGCTGAACGAAAGCCGGGCCATGCTGGCCGAGGCGCAGGCAGCCTACGAGGATGCGAAATCCACCTACGAGCGTTCGAAGCACCTCTTCGAGCGCAAGTTCGTGAGCCAGGCCGCGCTCGACAAGTCGAAGGCGGAATACATGGCTGCGAAATCGAGGGTGGATGCGCGCCTTGCGAATGTCGGGATCGCCTCCAATACCGCAAGCTATGCGACCGTGATCGCACCCTATGGCGGGGTCGTCTCGGAGCGGCATGTTGAAATCGGCGAAATGGCCTATCCCGGAAAGCCGCTCATGACCGGATTCGATCCCTCCTCCCTCAGGATCACGGTGAGCGTGCCGCAACTGAAGCTCGATGCGGTGAAGGCTCATGTCGAAGCGGGCGCGACCATCCTTGCCGACAACGGCAGGCAGATCCGGGCGGCATCGGTCACCATTTTGCCCGTCGCCAACATGATCACCCATACCACCCTGGTCAGGCTGGATTTCCCGCCTGAAACGAAGGGGATCTATCCGGGGATGTTCGCCAGGGCGAAATTCTTCGTCGGCCACAGGATGGAATTGATGATTCCCGAAGCGTCCGTGTTGAGAAGAAGCGAAGTGACGGCGGTATATGTGGTCGGAAAAAATGGCAAATACGAGCTTCGCCAGGTGAGGCTCGGGGAGCCCGGGGAGGGAGGGCGCGTGGAAGTGCTTGCCGGTCTCTCGGCGGGCGAGACCATTTCGCTCGATCCGGTCAGGGCGGGCATCGAGATGGATGCGAACTGACATGGGCATTTCCGGAAGAATCAGCAGGCTTTTCCTCCACTCCCAGTTGACTCCGCTGATCGCGCTGATCGCGGTGCTGATGGGGGTTTTCGCGGTGATCGTGACGCCCAGGGAAGAGGAGCCGCAGATCAATGTCACGATGGCGAACGTGTTCATTCCTTTCCCTGGCGCCTCCGCAGGAGATGTCGAGCATCTGGTGTCGACTCCGGCAGAACAGGTGCTTTCCCAGATCGCCGGAATCGACCACGTGTATTCGGTTTCCCGTCCCGGAATGTCGATCCTCACCGTTCAGTTCAAGGTGGGGGAGGACCGCATCCAGTCCCTGGTGAAGCTCTACGACACCATCAATTCCCATGCGGACTGGGTTTCCCCCTATCTCGGGGTACAAAAGCCCATCATCAAGCCGGTCGGCATCGACGACGTGCCCATTCTGACGCTCACCCTCTGGACGAAGAACAAGGGGGAAGGGGCTTTCGAACTTGAACAGGTCGCGCATTCCGCGGAGGTGGAGCTGAAGCGCGTGGCGGGTGTTCGCGAAGTGAAAACGATCGGCGGCCCGCAGCACATGATCCGGGTATTGATGGATGCGGACAGGATGAACGCATATCATCTTTCCGCCGAGGACCTGAGGGATGCGCTGCAGTTTTCCAATGCTTCCCAGCCTTCCGGAAGTCTGGTCGAGAACAACCGGGAGGTGCTGGTGCAGACGGGAACCTTCCTTTCCTCGAGCGACGACGTGCGGCGTCTCGTGGTCGGCGTTTTCGAAGGGCGCCCCATATTCATGAGCGACGTTGCGAAGGTGGTCGACGGGCCCGACCAGCCTGGGCATTATGTATGGATCGGCAAGCAGAAAGGCGAACATCCCGCGGTGACGCTCGCGATCTCCAAGAAGCCGGGAGAAAATGCAGTCAATGTCGCGAAGGAGCTGATTGGCCGGGTCGAATCGCTGAAGGGGGCCGTGATTCCTTCCAACGTGGAGGTGACCGTTACCCGCGATTATGGCGTGACCGCGAACGACAAGGCGATGAAGCTCATTGAGAAACTGATTTTCGCCACCACTTCCGTCGTGATCCTGGTGTGGATTTCGCTCGGGCGGCGCGAGGCCGTGATCGTGGGCGTTGCCGTGATGCTCACGCTGTTTGCGACGCTGTTCGCATCCTGGGCATGGGGGTTCACGCTGAACCGGGTCTCCCTGTTCGCGCTGATCTTTTCGATCGGCATTCTGGTGGACGACGCCATCGTCGTGGTCGAAAACATCCACAGGCGGCGGCTTCTGAGCGATGCGCCTCTTTCAGAGATCATTCCGGAGGCGGTCGACGAAGTGGGCGGGCCGACCATCCTCGCCACCCTGACCGTGATTGCTGCGCTGTTGCCGATGGCTTTCGTGACCGGATTGATGGGGCCTTACATGAGCCCGATCCCGATCAACGCCAGCATCGGCATGCTGATTTCACTCGGCATCGCTTTCATCGTGACACCCTGGCTCGCCTTCAAGCTGACCGCGAAGCATGCGGTCCATCATGCCGAAGGCGGCGGAGGGCTCGACGCCTTCTTCACCAGACGTCTGACTCCCTTCCTGAGGAAGGACGAAGGGAAAAGGAACCGGCGCCTGCTGCTCGCCGGCATCCTGACCCTCATCCTGCTCGCGGTATCGCTTGCGGCGGTGAAACTGGTGATCCTGAAGATGCTGCCGTTCGACAACAAATCGGAATTCCAGGTGGTGGTGGACATGCCGGTAGGAACTCCGCTCGAGGATACGGCCCGGGTATTGCACGAAATGGGGGCCTATGTCTCGACGATTCCGGAAGTGACCGATTACGAGGCTTATGCCGGAACCGCTTCCCCGATCAATTTCAATGGCCTGGTCCGTCAGTATTACCTCAGGGACGGTCCGGAATACGGCGACATCCAGGTGAACCTGCTCGACAAGCACAAGCGCAAACGGCAAAGCCACGAGATCGCCACGGCAACCATAGCGCCGCTTGCGAAGATCGCGGCAAAATACGGCGCGAAGGTGAAAGTGGTGGAAGTGCCGCCCGGCCCGCCCGTCCTGTCCCCGCTGGTGGCGGAAATCTACGGACCTGATTACAGCGGCCAGATTGCGGTAGCGAAGCAGGTGAAAGCGGCTTTCTCTGCCACCGCGGACATCGTCGCCATCGACGACACCGTGGATGCGAATGCGGAAAAGTACACGCTGAAAGTATTGCAGAACAAGGCTGCGCTCCTGGGCGTCGCGCAGACCGACATCGTGGAAGTGATGAAAATGGGACTCTCCGGTGAAAACGTCACGCCGGTCCACAGCACCAATGCAAAATACGAGATTCCGGTCACGGTCGCCCTTCCGGATGACCGCAAGGGCGGACTCGACGAACTGCTGAAGCTGGAGGTGCGATCGAGAAGCGCAAAGCTGGTGCCACTTTCCGATCTCGTCCAGGTCACCCATGTCGAACGGGAAAAGACCATCTATCACAAGGACTTGCTTCCTGTGGTCTACGTGGTGGGGGACATGACCGGCAAGATCGACAGCCCGCTCTACGGCATGTTCGAGATTCGCTCCAGAATCAGGGACATGAAGCTCGCCGAGGGCGGGACCCTGAAGGAATACTTCATTCATCAGCCCGGGGATCAGTACGGCAGCTACTCGCTCAAATGGGACGGAGAATGGCAGGTGACTTACGAGACCTTCCGCGACATGGGCATTGCCTATGGCGTGGGACTCATCCTCATCTACCTGCTGGTGGTTGCCCAGTTCGGATCCTATGTCGTGCCGCTCGTCATCATGGCGCCGATTCCGCTCACCATCATCGGGGTGATGCCCGGGCATGCGCTCCTCGGCGCGCAATTCACCGCCACCTCGATGATCGGGATGATTGCGCTGGCGGGCATCATCGTCAGGAATTCGATCCTGCTGGTCGATTTCATCAACCTGCAGCTTTCGGAGGAACGCGATTTCCAGGAAGCGGTCATCGCGGCGGCTGCGACCCGTGCGAAACCGATCGTGCTGACCGGGCTTGCCGCGATGATCGGCGCCTTCTTCATCCTGGACGACCCCATCTTCAACGGGCTCGCCATTTCGCTGATTTTCGGCATTCTGGTATCGACCATCCTCACCCTGGTCGTGATCCCGGTGCTGTATTACGCCCTTTCGTACAAAAAGATCGACAGGGAAATTTAACCCAGGAGAACTATTGATGGACACCAACCGAATCGTTAGAATTGTGGCCGGATTTTTCGTCATGGCATCGCTCGCGCTTGGCGCGGAGGGAAGCCCCCTATTCATGAACTCCAAATGGCTCTGGTTCACCGCTTTCGTCGGCTTCAACCTCTTTCAGAGTGGTTTCACCAGATTCTGCCCCCTGGAGAACATCCTGAGGAAACTGGGCGTCAAGGCATCCTGCTGCTGAGCCGGGGGAGCGCTGCGCTCCTCCTGGCCGGATTGATGGCGATGCTGCCTTTCCTGCAATGGCGGCATTATTATCCGGTCACGGATTTCTATACCGAGTGGCTTGCAGGGATTCTGGGACTTTTCGCCTCTTTCGCCTGCCTTGGCAGCCACACCAGGATTCCTCTGGTGGCCTTCGTTCCGCTCGCCCTTTCGCTCGTGGTGGGGCTTCAGCATGTTCTCGGCTTTCCGGGATACGATTCCCAGTTCGCGATGGGCATGTTCTATTTCGTATGGGCTTTCCTGATCGCGATGCTCGGCAGGACGCTCAGGCAGGAATTCGGACTCGCCGAAACGGCAGTCGTTCTGTCCTGGTTCGTCTATGCAGGGGGGATGCTCAACGCCGGGGCGGCGATCGTCCAGCACTACCATGTTGCCAGGTTTCTTTCCTCTTTCGTCACGCCGGACTTCGCCCCGACGGTCTACGGCAATCTTTCCCAGCAGAACCATTTTTCCGATTATGTATCCCTGGCCATGGTGAGCCTGGTCCATCTTGCGGCAACGAAACGGATGCCTTCCCTTGCAGCGATTCTTTCCGCGTCGCTGCTGCTTTTCGTGCTCGCCCTGAGCGGCTCCAGAAGCTCGTGGATCTATCTGGCAGCGATTTCCATGCTTGCAGCCGCCTATTTCCTGAAAACGCGCAGCCGGGCGCTGCTTGCAGCCGCATTCATGCTCATTCCAGCCTATTTTTTCATGCAGTGGTTCGCGCATTTCCTTTCCGTGGAATCGGGCGGGCTCGTCATGACTTCCGCAGACAGGATGCATGCCCTGGGAAGAGACGGCGGCATCCGGGTGTATCTGTGGCGAGAGGCATGGGGAATGTTCCTCGCCCATCCACTTCTCGGAATCGGCTTCGGTCAGTATGCCTGGCATCATTTCATGAACGGCCCGGTATACATGAATCCGAACATCAACGGACTTTATACCCATGCCCATGACATCATGCTGCAGTTCCTCGCCGAAACCGGTCTGGTCGGCGGCGGGATCTTCCTTTTCGGGCTTCTCCTCTGGGTGCCGAGGATCTCCTCGGGAGCGGGGGTGCATTCCTGGTGGTACTTTTCGATGCTGGCCGTTCTCGCCATTCACAGCCTGGACGAATATCCGCTGTGGTATACGCAGTTTCTGGGGATCTTCATGCTGCTTCTCGGCATGGGGGACGGTCGATCGGTTTCGTTTTCCTTCGGTGGAAGGGCCGTGATCGGGGTGGCCGTTTTTTCCTTCGCCCTGCTGATGGCCGGGCTGATGCGAGACTATCTCGATCTGGAAGGGCTCCTCTACCCGCGGTATCATAGCGGCAAGCCTCCGCTCGAACCCGATGTCCTGTACGGGAAGTTGTACGGATTCAGGAAGGGGACCCTGCTCGAGCCCTATGTGGCCTTTTCGATGGCGGAGATGTTCGATCCAGACCGCAAGGACCTTCCGGCAAAGCTGGAACTCACCCGGCGCGCGGTTCGATTTTCGCCTTCCGGAATGATGGTCTACCGGTATGCGGCTTATCTCGCAATGAATGGCGAGCGCCGGGCCGCTATCCTTCAGGTGGAAAGGTCTTCCTGGTCTGATCCCGATCTTCTCGGCGAGGCGAGGAACCTGTATTCTGGTCTTGCGGCAAGGATGCCGCAGCAATTCGATCCTCTGGTGACGGAGGTGGACATGAAAATCAAGGAGCGCAGCATTGCATTTCATCATCAGTAATCTTCCCCTTTTCCTCGCTGCAGTGGGCAGCGGGATCATGCTGCTCTGGCCGCTGCTGAGAAGGTCCATGACGAAATTCCCGGAGGTCGACGCCCAGGAGGCCGTTCGTCTCATCAACCAGCAGGATGCGGTGGTTCTCGACGTGCGCGAGCATCACGAATACGCATCCGGCCACCTGCTCCAGGCGAAGCACATTCCTTCTGGCAAGGTGAATGCCAGGATCGGGGAGATCGAAGCGTGGAAGGACAAGCCTTTGCTCGTGTACTGCAGGAGCGGCGCAAGATCCTTCAGCGTTTGCATGCTGCTTTCGAAGCAGGGTTTTTCGCAGGTGTACAATCTCAAGGGCGGGATCATGGCATGGGAGTCGGCGAAGCTGCCGGTGGAAAAATGAAGGCAAAAGTCACGATGTATTGCACCGAGGTTTGCCCGTATTGCGTCAGGGCGGAGAAACTGCTGAATTCCAGGGGCGTCACGGAGATCGAAAAGATCCGGGTCGATCTTCATCCTGCCCGCAAGGTGGAGATGATCGAAAAAACCGGGCGCCGCACTGTTCCCCAAATCTTTATCATGGATTATCATGTGGGCGGCTTTGACGATCTGTCAGCGCTGGATCGAGCCGGAAAACTGAACAGCCTGCTTGAGCAGGAATAACTTTTAGGAAAAATGATGAGCGAAAAACAACCGGTTTTCTCCATAGAAAAGATATATCTGAAGGACCTTTCCCTCGAAATTCCCCATGCTCCGCAGATCTTCCTCGAGCGCGAAACACCGCAGATCGACATCCAGCTCCACACCGAAGGAAAGCCCATCGGCGAAGGCATTTTCGACGTCGTTCTGACCGTGACTGCGACCGCCAAGCTGGGCGAAAAGACGCTCTTCCTTGTGGAAGCCGCGCAGGCAGGAATTTTCCAGATCCAGAACGTCCCCGAGGCCGATCTCGAGCCGATCCTCGGCATCACCTGCCCGAACATCATTTTCCCTTATGCCCGCGAAACCATTTCCGATGTGGTGACCCGTGCCGGGTTCATGCCGGTCATCCTGAGCCCGGTGAGCTTCGAGGCGCTGTACCAGCAGCGTGCGCAGCAGGAACAGACTTCCCACTGAGATGGGCAGGCTACTCTTCCTGATTCTCGCGGGATACTCCCTCTGCGCATCCGCAGAGGATTTCGTCGCGGTGGGAGACTCACCTGCAGTACTGTACGATGCGCCTTCCGGGAAGGCCAACAAGCTTTTCATCCTGGGACCGCATTATCCCCTCGAAGCCATCGTTGTCCTTGCAAACTGGGTCAAGGTGCGGGACAGCAGCGGCAACCTGCTGTGGGTCGAGAAGGAAAAACTCGGTCAGGGGCATTACGTTCTGGTGAATGTGCCGCTTGCCGATATCCGGCAGAGCCCATCCGATGCCGCGCCGCTGGCCTTTCAGGCGAAAACCGGGGTGTTGCTCGACGTGACAGGAGTCCAGGCTGATGGCTGGGTTCCGGTCCGTCATCCGGACGGGCAGAGCGGTTATGTCAAGGCGAGCCAGGTCTGGGGCGGATGAAAGTCTGTATCCTCGGGGCGGGCGCATGGGGAACCGCCCTTGCGATCGCGCTTTCCACTCATCACGAATTGACGCTCTGGACGAGGGATGCCGGGCACTGCTCGGAAATGGATGCTGAAAGGGTCAATCGCAGGCATCTCGATTCCGTTCCCTTTCCATCCGGACTTGCCGTGTCCGCAGATTTCGATGCTGCGCTCTCCGGTGCGGAACTCGCGATCGCAGCCGTTCCGGTTTCAGGTCTCCGGGAAACCATCCGGCATATCGCGCGATCCGGAGGAAGGATGCCGCTCGTCTGGGTTTCCAAGGGTTTCGAGGCGGGTACCTCGAAACTTCCCCATCAGGTCGCCGCGGAGGAATACGGGGATGTCGCGCCGATCGGCGTGCTTTCCGGACCGAGTTTCGCCTGGGAGGTGGCGAAGGGGCTGCCGGTCGCCCTCACCCTCGCATCGAAGAATGGCGAATTCGCTTCAAGGACCGCATCCCTGCTCAGCAGCACGAAAATGAGGATCTATTCCAGCGAGGACATCGTGGGCGTGGAAGTGGGCGGGGCGGTCAAGAACGTGATGGCGATCGCAGCAGGCATTTCGGACGGGCTCGGTCTCGGCAACAATGCGCGCGCAGCCCTCATCACCAGAGGTCTTGCCGAAATCACCAGGCTGGGTCTCAAGCTCGGCGGGAGGCTGGAGACTTTTCTCGGTCTTTCCGGAGTCGGGGATCTCACGCTCACCTGTACCGGAAATCTTTCCAGGAATCGGACCGTCGGATTGCTTCTTGCGCAGGGAAAGCCGCTGGATGCGATTCTTTCCGATCTCGGCGCGACCGCGGAAGGCGTGTATACCGCGAGCGAGGTCGAGCGCCTCGCTTCGAGTCTGGATGTAGAGATGCCGATCACGAGCGCGGTGTGCGGCATTCTTCATCACGGAATTGCACCTAGGGATGCGGTCGAGGAACTGATGCGCCGCGACCCCAAGCCGGAATGATTTGAATCGATTTCGCGTCGGGAGCAAAATACCATCCAATCATGAACCCGGAGAAAAATCAGCTCGCCAGCGAATCCGGTCAGGTCATCCCGCTGGATGCGAAGACCTATGATTCCATTTTCGAGCACATGCTGAATGGCATGGCTTACTGTCGCATGCTTCATGAAGAAGGCGGCCCGGATTTCATCTATCTCTATACCAATCCCTCCTTTCATCGTCAGACCGGACTCGGGGAAGTCGAAGGGAAGCGGGTGAGTGAAATTGTTCCCGGAATCCGGGATTCCGATCCCGGACTCTTCGAAATCTACGGAAGGGTGGCGAAGACCGGCATTCCGGAGAAATTCGAAATGCATGTCGAGGCGCTCGGAGACTGGTTCCAGATCAATGTGTACAGCCCCAAGAGCGGATATTTCGTCGCCATTTTCGATGTCATCACCGAAAGGAAGCGTACCGAAGAAGCATTGATCAAAAGCGAGGAGCGGTACAGGAATATCGTCGAGACCGCGAACGAGGGCATCTGGTCCATCGATTCGCGCGGCGTCACCTCCTTCGTGAATCCGGCAATGTGCCGCATGCTCGGATACGAGGCGGCAGAGATGATCGGGCGACCAGTCGAGGACTTCCTGTTCGAGGAAGATTTTTCCGCGCATCGCTGGGGGCAGATCGAGAGGCAGGCGGGCAAGTCGGGCGTTTACGAAAGGCGCATGAGGCGCAAGGATGGTGAAACCTGCTGGTGCCGCCTGAATGCAGTGCCTCTTTATGACGATTCCGGAAAATATGCGGGCTCCTTCGCCATGATCACCGACATCACGGACAAAAAGAGAAC
>JAJZTT010000263.1 GCA_021848705.1 Pseudomonadota bacterium | reverse complement strand
GAAGACGGGCTCCTCAGGGATTACCGGAACGAGCCCTTCACCAAGGGACTCACCGATCTCGTCAACACCCATCAACCGGAAATCCTGCTGATCGGCGCGACCACGCTGGGACGCGATCTGGCGGGCAGCGTCGCAACCACGTTGAAGACGGGTCTCACCGCGGACTGCACGGGGCTCGCCATCGATCCGGAGAACCGCAGCCTCGCCGCGACCCGCCCGACCTTCGGCGGCAGCCTGCTTTGCACCATCGTGACCCTCAACTACCGGCCGCAAATGGCGACCGTGAGGCCGCGCGTGATGGCGATGCCCGAGAAGGACGAAACCAGGACAGGCCGCATCGTCGAGCAATCGCTCGGCATGATCGAGGAATCCATCATCACCAAGGTGCTGGAATTCATCCCCGACAACCTGCAGGGCAAACCGCAGCTCGCCTTCGCGGACATCATCGTCTCGGGCGGTCGCGGCATGAAAAAGCCCGAGAACTTCCAGCTCATCCGGGATCTCGCCAAGGTGCTCGGCGCCGAGGTGGGGGCCACCCGCCCCATCGTTCAGGCGGGATGGGTCGAGGCGGATCGCCAGGTCGGGCAATCGGGCAAGACGGTGAGGCCCAAGCTCTACATCGCAGCGGGAATTTCCGGCGCGATCCAGCACAGGGTGGGCATGGAGGATTCCGACGTCATCATCGCCATCAATTCCGATCCCAATGCGCCGATCTTCGATTTCGCGACCTACGGGATCGTCGGCAATGCCATGGTGATCCTGCCCGCGCTCACCGAAGCATTCAGGCAGCATCTGGCCACCGCCAGGCTTGCAGGTTAAGGAGAAGCAAAATGAGTGAAACATTCGATGCAATCGTGGTCGGCGCAGGCCCTTCCGGGAATTCCGCCGCCTACACGCTAGCGAAAGCAGGACTGAAAGTGCTGCAGATCGAACGCGGCGAATACCCGGGTTCGAAGAACGTGCAGGGCGCAATCCTGTATTCGGACGCGCTGGAGCGCATGATTCCCGATTTCAGGGACGAGGCGCCGCTGGAACGCCACATCATCGAGCAGCAGATGTGGGTGCTGGACGACGAATCCTACGTCGGCAGCACCTACCGGTCGGCCGCCTTCAACCGGGAACCCTACAACCGCTACACCATCATTCGCGCCCAGTTCGACAAGTGGTTCTCGAAGAAGGTGCAGGAAGCGGGCGCCCTCATCATCTGCGAGACCACCGTCACCGATCTCATCATGGACGGAAACCGGGTGATCGGCGTGCGCGCCGACCGGGAAGGCGGAGAAATCTATGCCGACATCGTGATTCTCGCCGACGGAGTGAATTCCCTACTCGCCAGGAAGGCCGGTTTCCACGCGGAACTCGATCCTGCCAACGTCGCGCTGGCGGTTAAGGAAATCCATTTTCTGCCGCAGGAGACGGTCGAAGCGCGCTTCAACATCTCCGGAGAGGAAGGCGTGGTGATCGAAATGGCCGGCAAGATCACCCAGGGAATGATGGGCACCGGGTTCCTTTACACCAACAAGGAATCCATCACCCTTGGCGTGGGCTGCATGCTCTCGGACTTCAAAAAGCAGAAAACGACGCCCTACCAGCTTCTCGAGGAAATGAAGGCGCATCCCGCCATCGCCCCGCTCATCGCAGGCGGAGAAATGAAGGAATACGCGGCGCACCTCATTCCCGAGGGCGGATACAAGGCGATCCCGAAAATTTTTGGCGACGGCTGGCTGATGGTCGGAGACGCGTCGATGTTCGTCAACGCGGTGCACCGCGAAGGATCGAACCTTGCCATGACTTCGGGGCGGCTCGCGGCCGAGACCGTGATCGAACTGAAGGCGAACGGGAAGTACATGACCGAGTCCAATCTCGCCCTTTACCGGGAGAAACTGGACGACAGCTTCGTGATGAAGGATCTCAAGAAATACAAGGAGCTGCCGAGCATCATGCACAAGAATCCGCAGTTCTTCACCACCTATCCGGAGCTCGTCAACGGCGCCGCGCACCACATGCTGACGGTCGACGGCGTGGACAAGAAAACCAAGGAAAGGGAAATCAGGGGAAGCTTCATGAAGAAGCGTTCGCTGTTCGGTCTCATGGGAGACGCATTCAAGATGTGGAGGGCTTTCGAATGATCAAGGTCGAAAACAAGCTGTTCCAGAACCGCTACAAGGTGGATGCGGGCCATCCGCACATCAGCATCAGGGACCCGGAAATCTGCCAGAACGACTGCAAGAACCTGCAATGCACGGTTTGCTGCCCGGCGGGATGCTACACGGAGGAAGGCAACGGCAAGATCGTACTGATCACCGACGGCTGCCTGGAATGCGGCACCTGCCGCATCATCTGCTCCGAGCATTCCAACGTCGACTGGGAATACCCAAGAGGCGGCTACGGCATCCTCTTCAAGTTCGGGTGAGGGACATGGAAGACATCAATCTGTTTCTCGCCCACGCAGTCGAACTCGAACGCGAAGCGGCAAGGCGATACGAGGAGCTTGCGGAATCGATGAAGGCACTCGGCAGCGAGGAAGCCGCAAGATTTTTCT
>JAJZTT010000262.1 GCA_021848705.1 Pseudomonadota bacterium | reverse complement strand
GCGTCGTCACTCCCACCTGGTTGAAGGACCGGAACATGTTCATGATGATTTCGGAATATTCCGCATCGAGGTTGCCGGTAGGCTCGTCCGCAATGAGAACGGTCGGGCGGTTGACGATGGCGCGCGCGATGCAAAGACGCTGTTGCTCTCCGCCGGAAAGTTCCACAGGATATGCGCGTTCCCTCCCCAGCAACCCCACCTTGTCGAGCGCGGCGCGAACCCTGGAAGGGGCTTCGCGCGGATCGAACGCGCTGATCTGGAGCGGCAGGTAGACGTTTTCGAAAACGGTCTTGTTGAAGAGCAGCTTGTGGTCCTGGAATATCATGCCGATATTGCGCCTGAGATAGGGAATGGCGTTTTTTTTCAGGCTGCTGATGTCCTGGTTCCTTACCATCACGCTGCCCGAAGTGGGGCGTTCGATCGCTGCCACGAGTTTCAGGAGCGTGGTCTTGCCCGCTCCGGAATGACCGGAAATGAAGACCATCTCGCCCTTTTCGATCGAAAAGCTGAGGTCTTTGAGCGCAACGATCCCCCCGGAATATTTCTTTCCGACCCCGTTGAAGCGGATCATGAAAACAGCGCTTCCACGAATTCCCTGGCATCGAAGGGACGCAGATCGTCGATTCCTTCGCCGATTCCGATGAAACGGATGGGAATCGGCCTGCTTCTGGCGATGGCTGCGATCACGCCCCCCTTGGCCGTTCCGTCGAGCTTGGTGAGGATGAGGCCGGTCACGCCGAGCGCATCGTCGAAAGCCTTCACCTGGGAGAGCGCGTTCTGCCCTGTATTGGCGTCGAGCACCAGCAGCACTTCGTGGGGCGCACCGGGCATCGCCTTGTCGATGACCCTTTTGACCTTCCTGATTTCTTCCATGAGGTGGAGCTGGGTGACGAGGCGTCCGGCCGTGTCGGCCAGCACGACATCGATTTTTCTGGCTCTCGCCGCACTGATCGCGTCGTAGATGACGGCGGCGGTATCACCCTTTTCCTGGGCGATCACGTCCACCTCGTTGCGCCTGCCCCACTCCAGCAGCTGTTCCCGCGCGGCAGCACGGAAAGTGTCTCCTGCCGCGAGCAGTACGGATTTTCCTTCGGACTGGAAAAGCTTGGCGAGCTTGCCGATCGAGGTGGTTTTCCCAGCGCCGTTCACGCCCATCATCATGATGATGAATGGATGATGTCCTTCGATGTCGAGCGGCTTCTCCAGCGGAAGCAGCAGTTCCAGCAGGGACTCCTGCAGTGCGGTCCTGAGTTCGGATGCATCCAGGAGTTTTTCCTTCTTCACCTTCGTCCTGAGTTCGGAGAGCAGCCAGTTGGTGGCTTCCACGCCGACATCGGAAGTGAGCAGCACGGTTTCGAGTTCCTCGAAGAGCGCCTCGTCGATCCTGCCGGCTCCGCTGAAGAGCGAGGAGAGCTGTTTTCCCAGCTGGTTGCGGGTCCTGGAGAGGCCTTCCCTGAGTCTCGCGGTCCAGCCGGGTTCGGTTTTTTTGGATTTCAGGAAACTTAACATTCTGGTACGCTGTCAATTTGTGCGTCGATTTCGTGATTTTATTCTCTTAACGGAGCTTGGGCTATAAAAATGAAAAGAATTCGAAACGCGTTGTTCTGCATTGCGCTTCTCGGGGCGTCCCCCCACATTCTGGCCAACCCCTACATGGAAACGCTTCCCAATGGTCTCAAGGTGATCGTGAAGGAAGACAGGCGGGCGCCGGTCGTCGTTTCTCAGATCTGGTACAAGGCTGGGAGTATCGACGAGTTCAACGGCACCACCGGGGTGGCCCATGCGCTCGAACACATGATGTTCAAGGGAACGAAAAAGGTTCCTGCCGGGCAGTTTTCGAAGCTGATCGCGGCAGCAGGCGGCAGGGAAAATGCCTTTACGGCCCAGGATTACACCGCCTTCTTCCAGGAGCTTTACAAGACCAGACTGCCGCTTGCGATGCAGCTCGAATCGGACAGGATGAAGAACCTGCTGCTTTCCGACAAGGCGTTTTCAAAGGAGATCCAGGTGGTGATGGAGGAGCGGCGTCTCCGCACCACCGATCAACCGCATGCGCTTCTGTACGAGAAAATGATGTCGGTTGCATTCCAGGAGAATCCCTATCGCAGGCCGGTGATCGGCTGGATGAATGATCTTCGGCACCTGACGGTGGAGGACGTTCGCAACTGGTATCATCGCTGGTATGCGCCCAACAATGCCACGCTGGTGATCGTGGGCGACGTATCCCATGAAAAGGTTTTCGCCCTCGCGAGAAAATATTACGGAAAGATCAGGCCGTCGGCTTTGCCGGTGAGAAAGCCGCAGGACGAGCCGTCCCAGGTCGGGATCAAGCGCATCGAAGTGAAGGCTCCGGCCAACCTTCCATACATGCTGATGGCCTATCATGTTCCGGTTTTGCGCAATGCGGAAAGCGATGTCGATCCCTATGCTCTCGATGTGCTTGCAGGCGTCCTGGACGGCTACGAGTCTGCGCGCCTCGACAAGGCGCTCACCCGGGAAAATCCCGTCGCAGTCTCGGTCGGCGCAAGTTACGACCACGCGGGAACGG
>JAJZTT010000261.1 GCA_021848705.1 Pseudomonadota bacterium | reverse complement strand
GAGATCGCTCTGGATGACGTTCACGGAATTCTTGATGCAGGCCAGGATATTCTCGTCGTCGATTTCGACCCCGTATCCCCTGATGGCGCGGTTCCTGGAAAGGTAGGCGAGCAGGGAGCCGTCGCCGCACCCCAGATCGAGCACTTTCGTTCCGGGCGCTATCCATTTCGCGATGGTCTCGTAATCGTGCCTCACTGCTGCGCCTCTTTCGTTCATGCCGCCCCCTTCGCGACGTTCCGCATGTAGGCGCGCACCACGGCATGATAATGTTCGTCGACCATCAGGAAGGAATCGTGCCCGTAGCTCGATGTGATCTCCGTATGGCTCACCTTGAGTTCGTTGTCGAGAAGCGCCTTGACGATCTCCCGCGAGCGCGCCGGCGAAAAGCGCCAGTCGGAAGTGAACGAGATCACCAGAAATTCGCTCGCTGCCCCCGCAAATGCGCGGGCCAGATCGCCTTCGTGCGCATGGGCGGGATCGAAATAATCGAGCGCCTTGGTCATCAGGAGATAGGTGTTGGCATCGAACTGGGCGGCGAACTTGTCCCCCTGATAGCGCAGGTAGGACTCGATTTCGAATTCGACATCGTAGCCGTAATTGTAGCTGCCCTTTTTCAGCCCCCTGCCGAATTTCTTCGCCATCGAGTCATCCGAAAGATAGGTAATATGCCCGAGCATCCTGGCGAGCCTCAGCCCTCTTTTCGGAATGACGCCGTGGGCGTAGAAATTGCCGCCGTGGAAGTCGGGATCGGTCAGGATGGCCTGTCTCGCGACATCGTTGAATGCGATATTCTGCACGGTGAGGTTGGGAGCGCTTGCGATCGCGAGCACATGCCTCACCCGCTGCGGGTGGCTGATCGCCCATTGCAGCGCCTGCATTCCGCCGAGGCTTCCCCCCACGACCGCCGCGAAACTGCCTATGCCTAGACGGTCGGCAAGGCGCGCCTGGGATTCGACCCAGTCGTCGACGGTGAGCACCGGAAAGCTCGCGCCATAGGGCCTGCCCGTTTTCGGATCGATGCTGGCAGGCCCTGTCGAGCCGTGGCATCCGCCCAGATTGTTGACGCCGATCACGAAGAAGACGCCGGTGTCGATCGGTTTGCCCGGTCCCACCATGTTGTTCCACCAGCCCGCCGATTTCGGGTCTTCGGAATGGAATCCTGCGACATGATGATTTCCAGACAGCGCATGGCAGATCAGCACCGCATTCGATTTTGCCTCGTTCAGCTCCCCGTAGGTTTCATAAACGAGTTGATAGGCATCGAGCACCGCACCGCTTTTCAGCGTGAGCGGAGAGTCGAAGCTGGCGCACTGCGGAACGACGATGCCTATATCCTGCATGATCAGGCATTCAGTCGGTTGAGCAGCGCCCGGATCTTTTCGGGTTCGTCTGTTTTGAGCATTTTCTGCGTGATGGCCGCAACCTCGCTGACGCTCGATTTTAGCACCTGCTGCTTCACCGTGAGCAAATTGGCAGGATGCATCGAAAATTCCCTGAGGCCGAAGCCGAGCAGCATGCGCGTGAGTTCGGCATCCCCCGCCATCTCCCCGCATACCGCCACGGGAACCCCTGCCTGATTGGCGCTTCTGATCACATGGGAAACGAGATGCAGTACGGCAGGATGAAGCGGATCGTAAAGATGCGCCACGCTGTCGTCCGCGCGGTCTATCGCCAGGGTGTACTGGATCAGGTCGTTGGTGCCGATCGAAAGAAAATCGAGCTTCTGCATGAAAAGCGGCAGGGCAAGGGCTGCTGCGGGAATTTCGACCATGCCGCCCACTTCGACCCCTTTGTCGTAGGGAATGTTCTCGGCATCCAGACTCTGCTTCGCCTGCTCGATCAGGGCAAGCGTCTGGTTGAGCTCGGACGAACTCGACAGCATCGGGATCAGGATACGCAACTTGCCGTAATGGGAAGCGCGCAAAATGGCGCGCAACTGCGTCCTGAAAACCTGGGGCTCGGCAAGGCAAAGCCTGATCGCACGGAGCCCCAGGGCAGGGTTGGCGCTCACCCTGGTGGTGCCGTTGAGATGCTTGTCGGCCCCCAGGTCGAGCGTGCGTATGGTGACCGGCAGGCCTTTCATTTCCTGGACGACCTGGCGGTAGAATTCGAATTGCTCGTCTTCGCCCGGGAGTGTAGCGCGGTTGAGGAAAAGGAACTCGCTCCTGAACAGGCCGATGCCGGCAGCGCCGCTTTCCCTGACCTGCTTGACGTCCTGCGGCAACTCGATATTGGCGTGAAGGTGCACATGGGTTCCGTCGAGCGTGCTTGAGCGGGTCGACTTGATCCTTTTCAGCTTCTGCTTCTCGAGCTCCCACTGTTCCTGGAGCAGCTTGTATTCGGCAAGCACTGCCTTGTCCGGGTCGACGATGACCGCTCCTCTCGTGCCGTCTATGATCAGGAGATCGTTGTCCCTGATGAGGCTCCTGGCATTGTGCAGGGCGACGATGGAGGGAATATTGAGGCTTCTCGCGACAATCGTCGTATGCGAGGTCGTGCCGCCCAGGTCGGTGATGAAGGCGGAACATTGCAGTTCCTTGAGCAGGATGACGTCCGCAGGGCT
>JAJZTT010000060.1 GCA_021848705.1 Pseudomonadota bacterium | reverse complement strand
GGAACATCGGCCCGCTATAGGCAAGTCGCAACGGTCCGGGATAGAGCAGGTTGTGCTGCAGAACCGCGCGCACGCAGGAAGCCGTTCCTTCCGGGCGCAAGGTCAGCTGCTCGCCGTTCAGCTTGTCCTCGAACGTGTACATTTCCTTCTCGACGATGTCGGTCACTTCCCCGATCGACCGCCTGAACAGTGCGGTCTGTTCCAGGATCGGCATCCTGATGGTACGGTAGCCGTAGGCGGAGAGCCATTCTGCCACAGTGATTTCGAAAAACGCCCACCAGTGCGCATCCTCCGGGAGAATGTCGTTCATTCCCCTGATCGCCTGAATCCTATCGCTCATTGCGCTCCGTATTTCCTTTTGACATATTCTTTTATCAAGGACTGGAATTCCCGGGCGATGTGCTCGCCTTTCAGGGTCACGGTCTTCACCCCGTCCTCGTAGACGGGGGCTACCGGGTTTTCCCCCGAACCAGGCAGACTGATGCCGATGTTGGCAAGCTTGCTCTCGCCTGGGCCGTTCACCACGCATCCCATGACCGCCACGCTCATCTCCTCCACGCCGGGGTAGCGCCCCCGCCATTGCGGCATCATGTTCCTGAGATAAGCCTGGGTGTCCCTTGCAAGCTCCTGGAACAGGGTGCTGGTCGTCCTGCCACAACCCGGGCAGGCGGTTACCAGCGGGGTGAAGGAACGCAGCCCCATGGTCTGCAGAATCTCCTGCGCCACCAGGACTTCCAGGGTTCTGTCCCCGCCCGGCTCGGGCGTGAGCGAAATCCGTATCGTATCGCCGATCCCTTTCTGCAGCAGTACCGCAAGCGCGGCGGTCGATGCCACGATCCCCTTCGATCCCATTCCCGCCTCGGTGAGACCGAGATGCAATGGGTAGTCGCAACGCGAAGCGAGGTCGGTGTACACGGTGATGAGATCCTGCACCCCGCTCACCTTGCAGGAAAGGATGATGCTGTCGGGAGAAAGCCCAAGTTCGACCGCCTTCGATGCGCTGGACAAGGCGGACTCGATCAGCGCCTCGCGCTGCACTTCCTCGTTGGATAGCGGCGGATTCCTTCCGGCGTTTTCGTCCATCATCCTTGCGAGCAACTGCGGATCCAGGCTTCCCCAGTTGACGCCGATCCTGACCGGTTTTTCATGGCGGCAGGCCATTTCTATCATGGTCGCGAACTGCTCGTCGCGCTTCTTGCCGGCCCCGACATTGCCGGGATTGATCCTGAACTTGGCCAGCGCCATCGCGCATTCCGGATATTGGGAAAGCAGCCTGTGTCCGTTGAAATGGAAGTCGCCCACCAGAGGAACGGCACAGCCGATGGCATCGAGCGATTCCCGGATTTTCGGAACGGCGGCGGCGGCTTCCACGGTATTCACGGTGATCCGGACGATCTCCGAACCGGCGTTCGCAAGCTCGGCCGCCTGAGCAGCGGTCGCAGCCCAATCGGCCGTATCGGTATTGGTCATCGACTGCACCACGACGGGGGCATCCCCGCCGACATGGACGTTGCCTACCCTGACTTTCCTGGAAATTCTGCGAATGGGTTTCATGTTCTACTGAAGCGTGAGGTGCGCCACATCGATCCTGGTGTGGGAAGCGAGATCCACCTCGCTCCCCTTGTAAAAAAGCTTCACCTGACGGGCATTGCCGATGGTGAGCATGAAGGGGGCCATTCCCGAAACCTGCTGTTCCGTACCGGCCTGTCCGAGTTTCGAATAAATGAGCCTGCCGCCCTTGTCCCTGATTTGCACCCAGGAAGGGGCGGAAAACACGAGACGGATCGGCCCCTGGCCGACGACAGCATCCTTCACGGGCGCCGCGGAAACCGCGGATGCGGCCGGGGCGGGCGCCTTTTCCACGGGAACGTGGATCTGGCCGGCTTCCGGATTCTTCTCCGATGGAAGAGGCGCAGGAGCAACTGGCTCAGAAACCGGTTTGGGCAAGGGCGCCGAAATCGGCGGCTTTTCTGCGGGAACCTGTTTCGCTGTCCCCGGATGCCCGGCACGATAGATCTGATAGCCGAGAACGGAAAAGGCAATCAGCACGAGCGCGATCGCATAATGAATCCAGTTCCTTCTCGGTCCCGGGGAAAACGGGATTCCCACGTCGCGGGGAGGCTGGATCTCGGTTTTTTGCGGGAGATTTTCGCGCACCGAATCCAGCAGGGGCCCGGGATCGATCTGCAGCATTTTGGCATAATTGCGGATGAACCCGCGCACGAACACATCCCCCGGCAGTGCCTCGTAATCGTCGTTTTCCAGCGCCTCGACCTGCTTTTCGGAAAGCTTCAGATGGGGAACGACATCAGCGATGACCAGCCCCTGCCTCTCGCGTTCGGCACGCAGGATGGAACCCGGTTTGGAGATCTCATCCATCATTCGTCCCCGTTCAGAAGTTCAGCCGCTTCCCTGGAATCCGGAAAACGGTTTCTCAACTGGGTGGCATAATCGGCCTGCGCATCGGAATCCCCGAGTTTGCGCGCAATTCTCACCCCGAGGAGCAGGCCTTGCGCTGTGGGTTCCGCCGATTTCATGTATTGCAGGAGATGATTCCTCGCCGCCTCGTAGCGTCCCTGCCGGTAATCGATTCCGGCCAAGCCAAGATTCGCCCTCGGAAAGCCGGGACGGATCTGCAGCGCCAGCCGGTAATACCCCGCTGCCTTTGCGTCCTCCCCCGCCTTTTCCGAGCAGATTCCCGCATTGAGATAGGCGATCTCCGGAGTGGCATAAAGCGGGTTGGCAAGTGCGGTAAGGAATTTCCCGATCGATTCTTTCGGCTGCCCGTTCTGGCAGAGGAACCATCCGTAATTGTTGTTGATGTCCGAATCCTGCGGACTCAGGTCGAGCGCGCGCTCGAAATTGTCTTTTGCCTTGCGATTCTCCTTCAGATCCATATAGACCAGCCCGAGCACATTGTATGCCGGAGCATAGGTGGAATCCGCCTTGATTGCATCCCTGAGCTCGGAAAGCGCCACAGCATACTGGTGCCGACTGTAATATCCCGCGCCCAGCTCGGTATGCACCGCCGCGCTGCTCCTGGCATGCGGCTGCCCGCCATCGGGCTGAACGGACTGCCCTGCGCACCCGGCAAGGAGGAACAGGACGATCGGGAACAGTCTTTTCACGCAGCGACTCCATTTCGCCTGGTTTTGTCGCGAACCTGGCCCGCGAGCTGTCCGCAGGCAGCATCGATGTCGTCCCCCCTGGTTTTCCTCGTGGTGACGACGATTCCGGCTTCGTTGAGAATGCTCCGGAAACGCTCGATCGCAGCCTCGCTGGAGCGCCTGTAATCCGAACCGGGAAAGGGATTGAAGGGAATCAGATTGAACTTGCAGGGAACCTCCTCGACCAGACGGACGAGTTGGCGTGCATGATCGACGGTATCGTTGATTCCGTCGATCATGACATATTCGAAAGTGATGAAATCGCGCGGCGCATGCACGATGTAGCGTCTGCATGCAGCCATGAGTTCGGAAAGAGGGTATTTCTTGTTGAGCGGAACGAGAACGTCGCGCAGCGCATCGTTGGGCGCGTGCAGCGAAACCGCGAGCGCAACCGGGCACCGCTCTCCCAGCCTGTCCATGGCCGGCACCACGCCTGAAGTGCTCACCGTCACGCGGCGCCTGGACAGACCATAGGCTGAATCGTCCAGCATCAGGTTGAGCGCGGTCACCACGTTTTCGAAATTGAGAAGCGGCTCGCCCATCCCCATCATCACGACATTGCTGATGATGCGGTCCCCGGCAGGATCGCGCCCCAGGGCCCGATTCGCCCACCACAGCTGGCCGATGATCTCGTCAGCGGACAGGTTGCGATTGAAACCCTGCCTGCCCGTCGAGCAGAAGCTGCATTCGAGGGCGCATCCGACCTGACTGGAAATGCAAAGCGTCCCCCTCCCGGCCTCCGGAATGAAGACGGTCTCGATGGCGTTGCCCCCGCCAACCGAGAGCAACCATTTTTTCGTTCCGTCGGAAGCGTCCTGCCCCCGAACCAGATCGGGAACATTGATTTGCGCCTGCCCGGTCAGCTTCTCCCTGAGGCTTTTTGCGAGATCGGTCATCCTGGAAAAATCGTTTTCCCCGAAATGATGGATCCATCTCAGCAACTGCCTCGCACGAAAAGGCTTCTCGCCGATTTCGGCAATGAAGCCGGCGAGTTTTTCGGAGTCGAGACCGAGCAGGTTTACCGTCATCAGCGGGAATATACCGAAAGCGACGGGAAGAAATAGGCGATCTCGACCGCAGCCGTCTCGGGGGCATCCGAACCGTGGACTGCATTGGCATCGATGCTTTCCGCAAAATCGGCACGGATGGTTCCGGGCTCTGCCTTCCTGGGATCGGTGGCGCCCATCAGCGCGCGATTCTTCAGGATCGCATCTTCTCCTTCCAGGGCCATGATCATCACGGGACCGGAAATCATGAATTTCACCAGATCACCGAAGAAGGGACGCTCGCGATGTACCGCATAGAACCCTTCCGCTTCGGACTGCGAAAGAAGCTGCATCCGCGCTGCAGCGATCTTCAGCCCGTTGTCTTCGAAGCGGGAAATGATCTTCCCGATCACGTTCTTGGCCACGGCATCGGGTTTGATGATGGAAAGGGTACGTTCAACAGCCATGAGTTCTCCAGAATGGGTAATCGATCGAAGTATGGGATTTTATCATGGCTCGACGAGCAATGTCTCGGATTCGGCAGGAAAAGGCTTCCATACGGGCAGGACCCCGACGCCCATCGTCCGGCACCCCGGATCCATCCCGATTCCCGGCACCCAGACGAGCCGATCCCCGCGAAAGAGGAGAGGAAGCAGTTTGCGCTGCCAGGGGGGAATGCCGGATTCCTGAAAAAGGTTCTTGAGACTCCGGGCGGGACCGCCGGGATGGAGGCGGAGATGCTCGCCCCCCCTTCTCGTTCTCACAGCGAAAGGAAACTGGCCGGGATCGATCCCTCCTTCGGCCGCCTCGAAATGAAGCAATCCGGAAAGCTCGGGAATTTCCACCGGGACCGGCCGAGGGATCGGGACTTCGAAGCCTTCCGGAATCTCCTTTTCCGGCACGACATGCACCCACCCCCGATAGCAGCGCATCTCCATTCCATCATGCCGGATGGCGATCGACGCATCCGGCCTCGCAGTTTTCAACTGCTTCAGCATTTCCTCGATGCGCGCAGCCGAAGGCATTCTCACCCCGATACTCCCCAGGTAATGGCGCATCAGGTTTTTCGCCCTTGCCCGGGAAATGCCGGCAAGCGCATCCATCTTCAGCCTCCCGGCTTCGATCGCGCCACTTGCATCGATTCTCGCGAGATCTTCCATGAGTTCGCAAGCCTCCCGAAAATGAGCGCTCGCACGGGCCAGCGTCTCCCTGCAGGAAGGATAACGATTTGCGATGAGCGGCAGCACTTCGTGGCGCAGGAAATTCCGGTCGAAGCGGGGATCCTGATTGCTCTCGTCGTCGACCCAGGAAAGATTCCGGCTTTTCGCATATTCCTCGATTTCCCGCCTCGAAGCTCGAAGCAGGGGACGAACGAGCCTTCCTTTTCCACAAGAAGTCGCTTCCCCCATGGCCGAAAGTCCTTTCACCCCGGCGCCGCGAAGCAACTGCAACAGCAAGGTCTCCGCCTGATCGTCGCGATGATGGGCGAGGACCAGAAGATCCGCATTCACCCTTCCGAAAACCTCATAACGTGCAATTCGCGCAGCTGCTTCCAGCCCGAACTCAAGATGAGGGGAGATGTCGACCTGTTCGACGAGGATCGGCACATCCAGGGAATTGCACAGATCTTCACAAAACTTTGCCCAACATCCTGCATTCCGGCTGATTCCGTGATGGACATGCACGCAGGAAAGGGAAAACCCGACCTGGATGGAGAGATCCCTCAGGATGTGCAGCAGCACGACCGAGTCGAGCCCGCCGCTCAGGCCGAGAACGACCCTGTCGCCCTGTGAGGCGGGCAGCGAAGCGACGAGCAGGGAAAGGTCAACCCGGCTCGACTTCCTTGAATTTGCCATAATTCATGATCCGCTCATAACGCGCCTTCAGCATCGCGTCGACGGAATTCGACTGCACCTGGGCGAGCGCATCCTGCAATGCAGATTTCATCGAAAGCATCATGGCGCTGTAGTCGCGATGCGCGCCGCCTAGCGGCTCGGGCACAACCTTGTCGACGAGACCGAGCGTCTTGAGGCGGGTTGCCGTGATGCCGAGCGCCTCGGCTGCAATGGATGCATTGTCCGCGCTTTTCCACAGGATCGATGCGCAGCCTTCCGGGGAGATCACCGAATAGGTCGAATACTGCAGCATCAGCAGCGCATCGCCCACTGCGATCGCCAGCGCGCCGCCAGAACCACCCTCCCCGATGATGGTGCTGATGATGGGAACCCGGAGCTCGGCCATCACGAACAGGTTGCGCCCGATCGCCTCCGACTGCCCACGCTCTTCCGCACCGATGCCGGGATAGGCTCCCGGGGTATCGATGAAGCTGAAGATCGGCATGCCGAACTTCTCTGCCAGCCGCATCAGCCTGAGCGCCTTCCGGTACCCTTCCGGACGGGGCATTCCGAAATTCCGGTAAATTTTTTCCTTGGTGTCCCTGCCCTTCTGGTGACCGATCACAACGACGGGCCGGCCGTTGAACCTCGCAACCCCGCCCACGATGGCATGATCGTCAGCGAACGCGCGATCCCCATGGAGCTCATCGAAGTCGGTGAAGAGATGCTGGACATAATCCAGCGTATAAGGGCGCTGCGGGTGCCTTGCGACCTGGGAGATCTGCCAGGCATTGAGTTTGGAATAAATGTTTCGGGTCAGCTCCTGATTCTTTTTCTGCAGACGGGATATCTCTTCGGAGATATCCACCGCCGAATCATCCTGAACATAGCGCAGCTCTTCGATCTTGCTCTCCAGCTCGGCAATCGGCTGCTCGAATTCAAGAAAGGTGATTTTCATAAGAAAAACCCGGATAAAATGGCGTAATCATACCCGATTTTGTTTTAATCCAGAATCGGAAAATTCGATCAGGCAGCCGATGCAGACTTCCAGATGCAGCCTCCGCGGCTCGCCTTGTCAATCTCTTCCAGCAGCGCATGGTGATCCGCAAGTTCCGCCTCGCTTGCCCGCAACACCACCAGCATTCGCTCGAAGGAGGAAGCTTCTCCCCTGGCCGGCCCCGCCCCATCGGGTTCGATCACCAGGGTTTCCTGCCCCCGTGTCATGGCGAGATACACTTCCGCAAGGAGCTCCGCGTCGAGCAGCGCCCCGTGCAGCGTGCGCTTCGAATGGTTCACGCCGTAGCGCTCGCAAAGTGCGTCGAGATTGTTTCTTTTTCCCGGATGGAGCTCCTTCGCAAGCGCCAAAGTATCCACCACCGAAGGGCAATAGCTTCTCGTATTGGAGAGCGCAAGGAGGCCCAGCTCGGAATCGAGGAAACCGATATCGAAAGGCGCGTTGTGGATGACGAGTTCCGATCCCGATACGAATTCCAGAAATTCTTGTGCTATTTCCCTGAACCTGGGCTTGTCTGCAAGGAAATCGTCGGAAAGTCCATGGATTTCCTGCGCCCTGGCGTCCATTTCCCTCTCGGGATTGAGATAACGATGGAAATGCCTGCCGGTTAGCCTCCTGTTCAGCATCTCCACCCCGGCGACCTCGACCACCCTGTGCCCCTGCTTCGGGTCGAGCCCGGTGGTTTCCGTGTCGAGAAAAATCTGCCTCATCGCTTCCCTTCCAGCACCATTTCCACTCCCCTGTTCGCCAGCCTGTCCGCGGTTTCGTTCCCCTCGTGTCCGCTGTGCCCCTTGACCCAGAGCCATTCGATCTCGTGCATTGCAGCCAGCCTGTCCAGTTCGCGCCAAAGATCCTCATTCTTCACCGGCTGCCTGCTCGCAGTTTTCCAGCCGCGCTTTTTCCAGTCGTGGATCCAGGTGCTGATTCCCTGTTGCACGTATTTGGAATCGGTATGGAGCCTGATCTTCACGCTGCGCTTCAGCGCCTCGAGCGCGCGGATCACGGCGAGGAGTTCCATGCGGTTGTTGGTGGTCTGCACTTCGCCACCAAAAAGCTCCTTGCGATGCGCACCTTGGCGCAAAAGCGCCCCCCAGCCCCCGACACCGGGGTTCCCCTTGCATGCTCCATCCGTATAGATTTCCACCCACTCCGTCATTTCGATTTCCTGCACGGCGGCTTGTTGAACTTCTTCACTGCGGGCGCAAGCTGTTTCTGCGCCACGGCATCTTTCCAGCTAGGCCGCAACAGCGTCATGCATTTCACCCTTTTGATCGCGACGAGAAAATACACGCCTCCCGACACCGGCCACCATCTGTCTCCCGCCTTTTCCATGAAGTCGAAGCGCGAGAGCCATTTCTCCTGGTCGAAGGGTGGTCTGTAGCATCCCAGCTTGCCCGAAGAAACCTCCAGACCGAGCAGCGCATACCAGTCCTTCAGCCTGGGAAGCGAAATGAAGTTTCCATTCCACGGCGGCTCCATCGCCGACTCCGGAAACAGTCTTCGCATCCCCCAAAGGCTGAAGGGATTGAATCCGCTCAGGACAACCTTCCCTTCGGGCCGCATCACCCTTTCCACCTCGCGAAGAATCTGGTGCGGATTGCAGCTGAATTCGAGCAGATGAGGCAGCAAAACCAGATCGATGCTATCGGATGCGAACGGCAGGTTGAAATAGTCCACTGCGATTTCCGATGAGCAGGAAGCCGCCTTCAGCCTGAGCGGAATGCGGCTTGTCCTCAGGAAATCGTGGCAGGGAAGTCCGAGCTGTATGGCATGGAAACCGAAAATATCCCCTACCGACCGGTCATAAAAATCGTATTCCCTCTCCAGCAGGTATTGTCCGAGCGGCGTCTCGAGCCATTCTTCGAAACAGTTCATCTTCCCTCTGCCGGTCTATAATCCGATTTTGAAACAAGATTCGAAATGATGATGCTCGTCGAACCGGTTCCCGCCTTCAGGGACAATTATATCTGGGTCATCGGAAATAATCAGTATGCAGCGGCAGTGGACCCGGGAGATGCCGGTGCGCTGCAGGAGCATCTCGAAGAACGCAAGCTCGAACTCGTCGCGATTCTTTGCACCCACCATCATCCGGATCATGTCGGCGGAAACCTCGCCCTGTCGAAGAAACATGACTGCCCGGTCTACGGCCCTGCGCGGGAACAGATCCCCGCAATGACCAGTCCGGTTTCGGAAGGGGACGTCGTGCGGATCGAAGAAATCGGCGCAAGCTTTGTCGTGATGGACATTCCGGGCCACACTTCCGGCCACATCGCCTACCTCGGGGAGGGAGCCCTTTTCTGCGGCGACACCCTGTTCGGCTGCGGTTGCGGAAGGGTGTTCGAGGGAACCATGGAGGAAATGCACGCATCCCTTTCCAGGCTGGCCGCACTTCCCGAGGAAACCAGGGTGTATGCAGCACACGAATACACCCTGCTCAATCTGCGCTTCGCCCTGGAAGTGGAACCGGAAAACCGGATCCTGGCTGCAAGAAGGGAAAAGGAGGAAAGGATTGCCGGGCTCGGGATGCCCACCCTGCCTTCGACCATCGGGCTGGAAAAAGGGACCAACCCATTCCTGCGCTGCGAAGATCCCGGTGTGATACGCATGGCCGAGATGCACTGCGGAAAAACGACTTCCGGACCGGCCGAAGTGTTTTCAGTGCTGAGGAGGTGGAGAAACGAATTCTAGCTGGACTGGAGCCTGCAGGCCCGATCGACGGAAATCAGCTTTGCAGCAATTCCTTTTCGGAAAAATGCTCATGACTGAAGGTTTCCCCCGTCCGCTCGAACTCCTTTGCTACGGCCTCGAGATAGGCATTGAGCGTGCGATATTCAGGCAGATCCGGCATTTCACCGAAATCCGCGACAGCCGGCTGTCCAGGGAGCATGACACCTCCTAACCATCTAATTTAATTCAAGTACACGATTTAATCATGATCCACTCCGGTCAGGAAGTCAAGCCCGGACCGCAAGATGCGGATTCAGGTCCGGATCAGAGCATTCTCTCGAATTCCGACGCCGGAACCGGCCGGGAAAACAGGTAACCCTGGAAATAATCGCAGCCGAATCCTTCCAGGATTTGCCGCTGCAATTCGGTTTCCACTCCTTCGGCTATGGTTCGAATCCCGAGCTTGTGCGACATCACCACGATTGCCTCGGCAAGTGCGCGATCGCTTTCGTCTTCCGCCAAGCCCTTGACGAAGGATTTGTCTATCTTGAGGTAATCGATATGGAACTGGCGGAGATAGGAAAGCGAGGAAAATCCGGTACCGAAGTCGTCGATCGAAACCTCGATTCCCTGGTTTCTGAATTCGAGCAGGCGATTTTTGACCTTCTCCGAATCGCGGACGAGCAGCCCCTCGGTGATTTCCACGGTGATGCTGCCGCCAGGAAGTCCTGCATCTTCGAGCTGATCCATCCATGGATAGCTCTGCCCGAATTCGAACTGCAGGGGAGACTTGTTGACGCTGAGTTCGATGATGCGCCCGAATCGCTCCTTCCAGCGCAGGATGTTTTCGATCGCCCGGGCGAACACCCAATCGCCGATTTCGACGATGAGTCCGGTCTCCTCGGCAAGCGGAATGAAGCTTTCAGGTGCAACCAGCCCTCGCTTCGGATGATTCCATCTCAAAAGAACTTCCGCCTTTCCGATCAGGCTGCCCTGCATGGCCACGATGGGCTGGAAATACAGCAAAAGCTCCCCATTGGATAACGCCTGCCTGAGATCGTTGGTAAGGGAAAGTCTCTCGCTGACCTCGCTGTGCATGATCGAGGTGAAATAGCCGAAATGGCTGCGTTTTTCTTCCTTGGCCGAATACATCGCCTGCTCTGCATTCTTCATCAGTTCGCCGACTTCCCTGCCGTCCTGGGGAAAGATCGTGATGCCGATGCTGACCGAAACATAAGCCACGTTGCCGCCCCCGAAATCGAACGGCTCTGAAAAATGGCGGATGATTTCCCTTGCCATCAGATCCAGATGGACCATCTCCCCGAAGTTTTCCAGGATCAGCGCAAACTCGTCTCCGCCAAGTCTCGCCAGGGTATCGGCATTCTTCAGGCAGCTTCCGATCCTCCCTGCTGCCTGCACGAGCAATGCATCCCCCATGGCATGCCCCATGGATTCGTTGATTTCGCGAAAACGGTCTATGTCGAGGAAAAACACGGCGAGCCTGGAATCGCTGCGGCTCGCCTTCAGGATGTCCTGATCCAGCCTGTCCTGGAAAAGACGGCGGTTCGGGAGATTGGTGAGGGAATCGTAATTCGCCTGCCTCCAGATCAGATCGTTCGACATTTTCCTGTCGGTGATGTCCTGGATCGAGCCCCGCACCTTCAAGACCTTGCCATCCCGCACCACAGGATGGCAGATCGTCCTCACCCATTTCCGGTTCCCCTTTGCGGTGATCATTTCGAGTTCGAGGTCGTAGGGAGTCCCTTTTTCCACCGCATCCTTCACTGCAGCCTCGATTTTCGAGCGATGTTCCCCATGGAAAAAACCGAGCCCGAAAGCCCTGCTCGTCCCTGCCGAAGGGTCGACTTCGTGGATTTTCGCCACCTCTTCCGTCCACTCCCCCTTACCGGTCAGAGGGTCGAATCCCCATGCGCCGGAATGGGTAAGCGCGCTCATTTCCCTGAGGAGTTCATCCTGCTCCCTGAGCTTCTCCTCGCTTTTTCTTCTCTCGGTGATGTCTCTGCCCACGCCTAGCACCCCGATCGCCTCCCCACGATCGCCCATCACCGGCGTCTTGATCACTTCCAGGAGGCGCACCTCCCCCGTGTCCGGAAAGGTCACCCATTCCTCGTTGATCCTGGCCTCTCCCGCCTCGATCGCCAGCCTGTCATGCGCGCGGAAGGATTCTGAAACCTCCCTGGAGAAAAAATCGTCGTCCGTTTTTCCGGAAACCTCCTCGGCGTTTCTCCCCATGAGGCGAGCAGCCTGGTCGTTGCAGGCGATATAGACTCCCTCCCTGTCCTTGAGCACGACGAGATCCGGACTGTTGTCGATCAGCGTGCGCAATTGCGCCTTCTCATTTTCGAGCTCCCGGGTTCTCCGCTTCACCGCCCCCATCAGGCTTCGGATCCAGAGCAGCATGATGAGGCCGAGCAGGCTGGCAAAGAGCAGGAAATAGCCGAGATATCTTGTATAGCTGCGGAATCCGACCGGGTGCCCCATCCATTTTTCCCGCAATGCATTTTTCTCTTCCGGGGTGATCAGTGCCATGCCCCTTTCGACTTCTTCGAGCGTAGCCCTGTCCCCCTTTCTTACCGCCCGCCTGAATTCACCCTGGTAAAAATTGAAAGCCCGCACGAACTGCCTCTGCCTGCGGAAACGGTACAGGTAATAGGCTGCAGGAAATTCGTCCATGCAGAAGATCCTGATTTCGTTCGACTCGGCAGCCCTGATCATGTCGGCATATCCCTGGAACAGCCTGAGATCGCGGACTCCCTGGTCCAGCAGCTTCTCCTCGCAGGCATCGCCCTTTTCCACGCCGACCACGAATCCCCTCAGGGCGGCTGCATTCTGTATGCCGGCAAGAGAGGAGTCCGCATAGATCGAGATCCTGAGCTTCGCATAGGGAGGGGAAAAATCGTAATAAAGTTCGCGCCTCGGCGTCCTGAAAATCATGTCGATGACGTCGGCACGGCCATCGAGAAGAGCCTTCTGGGCGCCGGCCCAATCGGTTGCAACAAGTTTTACCCCGATGCCGGTCTTCTTCTCCCAAAGTTTCCACAGATCCGCCTCGTATCCCTGGGGCTTGCCGCCCTGGTCGAGAAACAGATAGGGGGGATAATTGTCATCGGTGATCACGCGCAGCACCTTGGCGTTCGCCTGCATCGCGAAGCAAAGCAGCATGATCGCAACGAGCTTGAATATGGACATATTTTCCATTCCGATATCCATTAAGGATAAACGATCAGGAGCAGGATCACCAGATCCGATTTTGCTAACGCATCGAGTGCAGCCCGATCCTGTTTCCCTCCGTGTCGAAGGCAAGCGCCATGAAGCCGTATTCGCCGATGGACATCTTTTCCTTGTGGATTCTGCCGCCCGAAGCCTGGATGCGTCCGGCCTCGACCGCGCAATCGTCGCACGAAAAATAGACGATCGTGCAGCCGCTTCCCGGGTCCTTCCCTTCCATTTTCACGAGCGAACCGCATGCGCCGTAGCTTCCCATGTCGGCAGGGAACCCCCACATCTCGATTTCCGGATTGTTGATCCTTTGCAGCGAAACCTGGAAAACCGCTTCGTAGAAGCGCCTCGCCCGCTGCATGTCCTCCACGTAAATTTCGAACCAGCAGACCGGATTTTTGCTCATGCCATTCTCCTTTCAGGCCCGGATCGGGCAATGCCTTGATATGCGGATATCATAGGCCAAAATGCTTTTCAGGAATTCAATGCGATCAGAACCTTCCTTGACCTGGATAATGAACGGCCAGAATGTTGGTTTTGCCGTGAGGAAAACTTCACGTTGTAAAAGGCTATGTCACCATTTTCTGGTGGTCTACACTGAGATTATGGGAATCAATGAGATAGGTATGACGATGAAAAGCGCTGACTTTCAGGAAGTGATGGGCACGATTCAGAATTTGACGCCTCGCCAACGCAGCCAGTTGGCCGATAGTCTGCATCGGATCGAGCATGTCGAGGCGGTCAACAGTCTGATTGAAAACCGGATATTGACCACGCCCGTGTGTCCCAAATGCGGCCATGATCACATTGCGCGCTGGGGCAAGGCTTCCGGATTGCAGCGCTACCGTTGCGCTTCCTGCCATGTCACGTTCAACGCATTGACGGGAACGCCGCTGGCGAGGCTCCGCCACAAGGACAAGTGGCTGCAATACGCGCAGCAACTGGCCGAGGGCCAAAGTCTGCGCAACAGCGCAAAAGTGTGCGGCGTCCATTACAACACCACGTTTCGCTGGCGCCATCGCTTTCTGATTTTACCCAATGGGCAAAAAGCCACCAGGCTGGTGGGCATTGCCGAAGCCGATGAAACGTATTTTCTCGAATCGTTCAAGGGCCGGAAACACGACATGCCGCGAGCGCCTCACCAGCGAGGCTGCGTGGCTGCAAAGCGGTCCACCGAACAGATTCCTGTGCTGATCTGCCGTGATCGAGCCGGAAGTACCGCCGATTTCATCCTGGAAAAGGCGGACAAGCCGCATATCGAAGCGGTACTC
>JAJZTT010000260.1 GCA_021848705.1 Pseudomonadota bacterium | reverse complement strand
GCTGGCATAGGGAATGTTGACCGTCGAGTTGGGAAGCCCGCTGGTGTTGTTCGCTCCCAGCGAATAGCTTACGCTGTGCAAGCCTACTTTAGGCGTAAAGAAGGCTGCCGCACTGCGCACCGGATAACTGACAGTCGGATTGATCGCCAGCCTTTTGCCGTCGACGAATATCGGATGGCTGAAATCGTCGTATTCCCCGTTGAAAACCACGCTCGCTCCGCCCACGTTATCCCTGTTGGCATTTAGCAGCAATTGCGGCAAGGAGGCATAAGGCGCGATAACCGGCACCAGCGGATTCGACAAGGTTTGATAATTCTGCACCCTGGAAGTGAAACTCCACCCCTGCCCACTGTAGGTCAGATGCCCTTCCCTGGGCAGAACGCTCTGGGAAGTCATGGTCATCAAAGGGGATAGATCCAGGTAATAATAGCTGTCGGAAACCTGCTGCAGGTTCAGCTCGCCAGACCACCCGTTGCCGAATGTCTGGTTGTGCAAAATGTTCGCCTCCTCACGCGTCGTTCCCGTGATATTGTCCCTGGGCAGAATATTGAAGTGGGCTATGCCCGAATAGTTCGGCTCGAGATAGCGGAATTCGGTATTGAGCATCGCTCCCCGTTTCATCAGGACGCGGGGCGCAATCGTCGCATCGTAGTTGGGGGCGATGTTCCAGTAATAGGGAACGGTCAGCTCCTCGCCGCCGGAAGCCGTGCTGCCGAAAACCGGCGCAAGAAAGCCCGATCTTCTCCGGTTGCCGGTCGGAAAGTCCATCCAGGGGGCATAGAGAATGGGTTTCCCCTTGAAGGAAATCGTCGCATCGTGCGCTATGCCGACCTGGCTCGCCTGGTCGAGATCCAGTTCGCCGACCTTCAGGAACCAGTCGTCATTCCCCACCGGGCACGTGGTGTAAATCGCCTTGTGCAGCCGGTACTTGTCCTTGCCGGTGAAATCCAGCTTATCCGCATGGCCCCGGCCGCCATTCGCCATATGGTATACCGGCCGGTCCATGAAGCCGATATTGCTTTTGACCTGCAGCTGCAACTTGGGCCCGTCCATGGTGCTGCCATTCTGTTCGACGCGGACATGGCCATGCGCCTGGATCTCGTCGCTCGCCTGAAGGTACTTGAGCCAGTCTGCCACGATCGACTGGCCGCGTTTCCTCATTTCGGCATGGCCTATCGCAATCATGTCCACATCCTGGTGTCCCTGCAGGCGATCACCCCTGATGAACAGCGGCACGTCTTCGCCATTGTCTGGAAGGGGAAGCATCTCCTTGGTCAGTCCGAGCGGCAAGCCTTCGTCTGCAAAGGCGGATACGGAAAGCATGCAAAACAGGGAAAGGATGACAGGCTTGAGGCGAAATTTATGCATCGGGTTTGAATTGATAGTTTGGTGATAAAATCGCACAATTTGACCATTATGGCAAACGAATTGGAAAGACAGCGGTTCATCGAATCCTGGCTCAAGGATCAGTTCCCGGACAAGCCCTTCACGCTCGAACCGGCGTCGGAAGATGCAAGTTTCCGCCGCTATTTCCGGGCGATCTTCGCGGACAGTTCGCTGATCGTGATGGATGCCCCGCCCGCCCATGAGGACTGCCGCCCCTTCGTCCGCATCGCGCGAATTTTCGGGGAGGCCGGGGTCAATCTGCCCCGAGTGATCTCACAGGACCTCGAAAGGGGATTCCTGCTCCTGAGCGATCTCGGCAACACGACCTATCTGGATGTACTGAGCGAAAGCAATGCCGACACGCTCTATGGGGATGCGGTGGACGCCCTCATCAAGATCCAGCTTGCGAGCCGCCCCGGCGTGCTTCCCGAATACGACGAAGCCCTGCTCAGGCGCGAAATGGGTCTTTTCCCGAAGTGGTATCTCGGCAGGCACCTTGGCACCGAACCCGGGGAAAAACAGGCGGCGATTCTGGAACAGGCATTTTCCAGCCTCGTCAAAAACAACCTTTCCCAGCCGAAGGTCTATGTCCATCGCGATTACCATTCGCGCAACCTGATGCTGACCGACCCCAATCCGGGCATTCTGGACTTCCAGGACGCCGTCTTCGGCCCCATCACCTACGACCTCGTCTCGCTTTTCAGGGATGCCTATATCGCCTGGGAGGAGGAACGGGTGCTCGACTGGGTCATCCGCTACTGGGAAAAAGCGAGAAAAGCAGGCCTGCCGGTCACTTCCGACTTCGCCGAGTTCTACCGGGACTTCGAATGGACGGGCGCGCAGCGGCAGCTCAAGGTCGCCGGGATTTTCTCGCGCCTCCATCATCGCGACGGGAAGGCGCGCTATCTCGACGACATTCCGCTCGTCCTTTCCTATCTGAAAAAAATCTGCGCGCGCTACGCCGAACTCTCCCCCGTATTGCGGCTCGTCGACAAAATCGAAGTGAGAACCACCTTTTGAAGGCGATGATTCTTGCCGCAGGGCGCGGCGAGAGAATGCGCCCCCTGACCGATTCAACCCCGAAACCGCTTCTCGAAGCCGGGGGAAAACCCCTGATCGTCTGGCAGATAGAGGCTCTGGCAAGAGCCGGCTTTCGCGATATCATCGTCAACCTCGCCCACCTGGGAGAGCAAATCGAAGACCGGCTCGGCGACGGGAAAGCCTTCG
>JAJZTT010000059.1 GCA_021848705.1 Pseudomonadota bacterium | reverse complement strand
CGATCTCACGAAGACAACCCGAACGAAAACATCTGGTTCGAAAGCGTGGCCGAACTTGCAAGGCTTCACGATATCGAGGTCATCAAGCCGGAGGATCCCAATTCTCCCGCGGTCGTGGAGAAAATCGCAGCGCTCTGTCCGGATTTCATTTTCTCCTTCTATTACAGGATGATGCTGAAAAAGGAGCTGCTTTCCATCGCGCCCGCCTATAATCTGCACGGCTCCCTTCTCCCCAAATACAGGGGAAGGGTTCCGGTCAACTGGGCGATCCTCCATGGCGAGACAGAGACCGGAGCGACGCTGCACAAAATGACCGAAAAGCCGGACAACGGCGACATCGTCGACCAGCAGGCGATTCCCATCCTGAAAAACGACACCGCGATCGAGGTGTTCCACAAGGTGACCTGCGCATCCGAAATCGTGCTGCACCGTGCGCTGCCGAAGCTCCTTGACGGATCCGCAGTGCCGGTGAAGCAGGACCTCTCCAAAGGAGGCTATTTCGGCGGAAGGAGCGCGAAGGACGGGGAAATCGACTGGAAAAAATCCGCATCCGAGATCCACAACCTGGTGCGCGCAGTCGCCCCTCCCTACCCCGGCGCGCATTCCACGATTTCGGGGGCGAGGCTTTCCATATACGGCACACTCGTCGAAAGCCGCCCCGCCCGCCATGCATCCGCCTCGATCTACTGCGAGAATGGCCGCTGCTATGCCGAATGCGGCGGAGGCGGCGTGCTGAGGCTGATATCCTTCGAGCTGGACGGCGCTCCCGGCGATGCGCAGGCGTTTGCCCGCAGGTTCGGCCATTTTCCCATTACCCTCTCTTAAAATCTTTCAAGGAAGACCATGAAAAGAATCCTCATTCTCGGCGTCAACGGCTTCATCGGACACCATCTTTCCAAGCGCATCATCCAGACCACCGACTGGGAAGTCTACGGAATGGACATGCAGACAGACCGGATCTCGGATCTCATCGACCATCCGCGCTTCCATTTCTTCGAAGGCGACATCACCATCAATCGCGAATGGATCGAATACCATGTGAAGAAATGCGACACGGTGCTGCCGCTGGTGGCCATCGCCACGCCAGCAACCTATGTGAAGGAACCGCTCAAGGTTTTCGAACTCGATTTCGAAGCGAACCTGCCCATCGTTCGCGCCTGCGTGAAATACGGCAAACGCGTGGTGTTCCCCTCCACGTCAGAAGTGTACGGCATGTGCAGGGACGGGGAATTCGATCCCGACCATTCCGAACTGATTCTTGGTCCAATCAACAAGCCGCGCTGGATCTATTCCTGCAGCAAGCAGCTCATGGATCGGGTGATCTGGGCCTACGGCATGCAGGGAGGGCTCGATTTCACCCTGTTCAGGCCCTTCAACTGGATCGGTGCCGGACTTGACAGCATCCACACCCCCAAGGAAGGAAGCTCCCGGGTCATCACCCAGTTCCTCGGACACATCGTTCGCGGCGAGAACATCAAGCTGGTCGACGGGGGAACCCAGAAACGCGCCTTCACCTACATCGACGACGGCATCGACGCGCTGATGAAAATCATCGACAACCCGGGGGGGGTCGCTTCCGGCCAGATCTACAACATCGGCAATCCTTCCAACAATTATTCGGTGAAGGATCTTTCGAAGATGATGCTCGATCTCGCCATGAAATATCCCGAATACGAAGCCACTGCGAAACAGGTCCGGGTGGTCGAAACGACTTCCGCGGAATACTACGGGAAGGGATATCAGGACGTGCAGAACCGCGTTCCGAAAATCGAAAACACCTGCAGGGACCTCGACTGGAAACCTTCGGTTACGATGGAAGACGCGCTCGTTCACATCTTCGAGGCCTATCGCGGATCGGTTGCGGAAGCGCGCAAACTCGTAGACTGATGAAGCTCGCCCTAAAGATCGACGTGGACACCTTCCGCGGCACGAGGGAAGGCGTCCTCCCGCTCGCCTTCCTCCTGGAAAGGATGGGGGCTTCCGCCTCCTTCCTGTTCAGCCTCGGACCGGATCACACCGGATGGGCGGTGAAGCGCGCGCTCAAGCCCGGTTTCATGAAAAAGGTTTCGCGGACCTCGGTGCTCGAGCATTACGGGCTCAAAACCCTGCTCTACGGCACGCTTCTGCCGGGTCCGGACATCGGCATGAAATGCGCAGGGATCCTGAAGGAGGTTGCTGAGCGGGGATTCGAGACCGGCATCCACACCTGGGATCACGTGAAGTGGCAGAACAATGTCATGGAAAAGGACGCAGCCTGGACCGAGGCTGAAATGCGTGCAGCCTTCGACCGCTATCGCGAGATTTTCGGGAATGCGCCGAAGTGCAATGGAGCGGCAGGCTGGCAGATGAACCCCCATGCATTCAGGATGACCCAGAAACTCGGCTTCCGCCACTCCTCGGACACCAGGGGATTTACCCCCTTCATCCCGGTGCAGCGCGCGGAAATCGTCTCCTGTCCGCAACTTCCCACCACGCTTCCAACGCTGGATGAAATCATGGGCGTGGAGGAAGATCCGGCTGCACACCTGTTGAAGCTTTCCGAAGATCCCCTTCCCACCGGGCATGTCTACACGCTGCATGCAGAACTCGAAGGGATGAAGCTGCTGCCCATTTTCGAGAAGCTTCTTTCCGGATGGAAGGCGTTGGGATATGACCTCGTCTCGCTCGAAGAATACCATGACTCCCTCCCGGAAGATCTTCCCAGACACGAGGTGATTTACGAGGAAATTCCGGGAAGGGCGGGAGTGCTCGCCAGGCAGGGAGATGAATTTCTCGCCTGATCAGATCTTTTTTGCGATCAGCACGGCATTGCTGCCACCGAAGGCGAAGGAATTCGACATCACGGTATTGATTTCGAGTCCCCGCCTTCCCTCTCCTGGAACATAATCGAGATCGCATTCCGGATCCGGAACATCGAGATTGATGGTCGGGGGAATTGCGCCATGCTTCATGGAAAGAAGGGCGGCGACGAACTCCACCGCGCCGGTCGCCCCCATCATGTGACCGTGCATGGATTTGGTTGCGGTGACCGGAATCCGGTAGGCGTGATCACCGAAGACGTCCTTGATGGCTGCCGTTTCGACCGCATCTCCGATGCTGGTTCCGGTGCCGTGCGCATTGATGTGGTCGATCTCGTGGGGCGCCATGCCCGCCTCGGAAAGCGCATCCTGCATCGACCTCACCTGCCCTTCCCTGGAAGGTTTGGTGATGTGGCAGGCATCGCTTCCCGCGCCGTAACCCACGATTTCTCCATAGATCTGCGCGCCGCGCGCAATCGCTCGCTGCATTTCCTCGAGGATCAATACTGCGGCGCCTTCTCCCAGCACAAGGCCTGTCCGGTTCGCGGAAAATGGCTTGCAGGTGGCAGAAACGTCCTTCTCGTCGGGAAGCGCAAGCGTCCGTAGCGAAATCCAGGCGTTGATGGTGCCATAGGTGAGCAGCGCCTCGCTCCCGCCCGCAACCATCACATCCGCATAGCCGTGACGGATCTGGCGACAGGCTTCCCCGATCGCGATCGAGGAAGAGGAGCAGGCAGTGGAATAAGTGAAGTTGGCGCCCTGCAATCCGAATTCCATCGAGATCTGCGAAGAAGCCGCGTTGTTCATTGCCATCAGCACGGTGAGCGGCTTGAAGCGCGGCACTTCCTTGGTATAGATCTCGACATAGCCTTCCTCGACCGTGCCGATTCCACCGATCCCGGTGCCGAGGAACACTCCTGCTCTTCTCCTTTCCTCTTCGGAAAGGGCAAGCCCGGCATCTGCAAAGGCTTCTCTCGCCGCAACCAGCGCGAACTGGCTGAAGCGGTCGAGAGACCCGAGTTTCATCCGGTTGAAATGCAAGGAAGGATCGAAATCGACTTCAGCAGCCACCCGGATCGACAGCTTGTCCGCAAAATCGGCTGAAAGCTCCCGAACGCCGGAGCGCCCGGCCATGAGGTTATCGAAGAAGGTTGCGACATTGTTTCCGACCGGCGAAACGACGCCGAGGCCGGTGATGACGACTCTTCTCAATGCTGGTTCTCTGCGGGATGCTGGTCGGCAACGAGCCTGTCCACCAGCGTCACGATGTCCTGAACGGTCTTGATTTCGACCCGCTCATCGGAAAGCTTGATCTTGAATTCGTCCTCGAGCACGAACATGAACTCGATCACGGAAAGGGAATCGAGACCCAGCGTTTCGAGGGACCTGTCCGGCTGGAGTTCGGATTCGCTCATTTCGAAATTTTCCGCCATGAGCTTCTGTATGGTTTGTAGAGTCGTCATAATTATTTTTTCAAGCTACTCGAGCCGTATCGAATTCCGCGGTGGAAAGGGAGGAAGATTCACTTGCAACTGCCTCCTTGAAGAAGCGGATGGTTTCCTCCGCAACAGTGTGCTTCTGGTTGTCGAGCGTCAGGATGTGATAGCTGTCGTCGAGAAAAATCTTGCGCACCTTGCGGCTGCCGACATGCTGCTCGACGAAATCCGCGCTCCTGACCGTCGCCGTGTCGTCCTCCAGGGAATGCATGATGAGCGCAGGAGCCGTAACCTGATTCATCGATTTCTTCACATCCCGGATGAGCTTGTCCGTCTCGTAAATTCCGCTCATGGGAATCCTGGCCGATCCGGCAGCGGAAGTCGATTTTTCCGTCATCTCCCGGGCGATCCAGGCGCGAAGCTGTTCGTTTTTCAGGCCATATGGCTCGCGTTCCCGATAGGAATAGAAATAACGGGCCGGAGTATAATAGCCCAGCGGAAGCAGAAAGCGATACCATGGAATGCTCCAGCCGTCGAAAAAAAGCGTGGTGGCGAGCAGGGATAGCGCAGAGACCTCATCCTTTTTATCGGATGCGAGCTTGAGGGCCAACACGGCTCCGATGCACAGTCCGCACACCGAAACCGACTTGTACTTCTGCTTCATTTCATCGAAATGGGCACCGACTTCCCTGTGCCATTCCTGCCACTTCTTCGTTTTCGAACGATCACCATAGCCATAACCGGAAAAATGCGGCACCCTGACGGAAAACCCGGCCTTGTGAAGCATCCTCGCGACATACTGCATCTCGAGAGGTGTTCCGGACAGACCGTGAATCAGCAGTACAGCATGTTCCCCCTTTTCCAGATTGATGTCCTTGGTAATTTCGTTCAGTGCTACCATCCGTAGGCTATCCTTATTCCAGAGCGCTCCTGCCCCCCATCCTGCCGGGGTTCCGGCCCGCCCCTTCCGGGCAGTGCCATGCAAGTGCGACGATTATAACAAATGTTTGCGCAGTCTGGGTTGAATTTCGCTGCGCAACCGGATGTCGAAACTCCTTCAAACTGCTTTGACAATCCTAATCGACTTAAGTTAAGGTAAGCTGAATACAAATGGAGATCCCCAACGTATCATGATGAATGACTTCGAATTGCCGTCGACAGGCGGAAAGGTTTTCCGACTGTCGGCGTCTCGCGGAAAATACCTGCTGCTGTATTTCTATCCGAAGGACAATACGCCGGGATGCACCACGGAAAGCCAGCAGTTTCGCGATCTTCACGGAGAATTCCAAAAGCTGGGCTGCACCATCTACGGAATCTCCCGCGACAGCATCAAATCGCACGAAAATTTCAGGGTGAAATTCTCCCTGCCCTTCGACCTGCTTTCCGATTCCGATGAAACCGCCTGCAACCTTTTCGGCGTGCTGCGGGAAAAAATGATGTATGGAAAGAAGGTTCGGGGAATCGAAAGAAGCACCTTCCTCATCGGAGCGGACGGAGAAATCGTCCGCGAATGGCGTGGCGTAAAGGCGGACGGACACGCACAGGAAGTTCTGACCCAATTGCAATCCCTTCCCGAGGCATCATGAACCAGCAGATCAAGCTTTTCGTGCTAGACACCAACGTGCTGATGCACGACCCGACCAGCCTTTTCCGCTTCGAGGAACACGACATCTATCTTCCCATGGCAACGCTGGAAGAACTTGACAACAACAAGAAGGGGATGTCCGAAGTCGCCAGGAACGCCAGGCAGGCGAGCCGTTTCCTCGACGAGATCGTGAGCCGCGCGATGACCGACATCGACGAGGGAATGGCACTCGAACTGCACGGCTCGAAAACTGCGACGGGAAGGCTGTTTTTGCAGACGAGCGCCATCGAGGACATGCTCCCCCCTTCCCTTCCGGGACTGAAGGCGGACAACCAGATCCTCGGCATCGCGCTGCATCTGAAGAAATCCAATCCCGAGCGGCCGGTAATCCTGGTCAGCAAGGACATCAACATGCGGATCAAGGCCCGCGCCATCGGAGTCGAGGCCGAAGACTATTTCAACGACAAGGTGCTGGAAGATACCGACCTGCTTTACAGCGGCGTGAGGGAACTTCCACAGGATTTCTGGGAAACCCATGGAGGGGAAATCGAATCCTGGAAGGACGCGGGAAAATCCTTTTACAGGATCAGCGGCCCGCTTTGCGAATCGATGCATGTCAACGAGTTCGTCTATCTGGAATCCTCCAGGTCCTTCCATGCCAGGGTCAGGGAGCAGGAAGGACAGCATGCCCTGCTGGAAACCATCCGTGACTACACCCACCAGAAGAACAGCGTATGGGGCATTTCGGCGAGAAACCGCGAGCAGAATTTCGCGCTCAATCTGCTCATGGACCCCGAGATCGATTTCGTGACCCTGCTCGGACAGGCCGGCACCGGAAAGACCCTGCTCACCCTGGCCTCCGCCCTGATGCAAACCATAGAACTCAAACTCTATTCCGAGATCATCATGACGAGAGTGACGATTCCGGTCGGCGAGGACATCGGTTTTTTGCCGGGCACGGAAGAGGAAAAAATGGGTCCGTGGATGGGGGCGCTCGAAGACAATCTGGACGTGCTGAACAAGTCCGACGAGGAAGGCGGGGACTGGGGAAGAATCGCCACGCACGACCTGATCCGCTCCAGGATCAAGGTGAAGTCGCTGAACTTCATGCGCGGCAGGACCTTCCTCAACAAGTTCCTGATCATCGACGAAGTGCAGAATCTCACTCCGAAACAGATGAAAACCCTCATCACGCGCGCAGGACCCGGCACCAAGGTGGTCTGCCTCGGCAACATTTCACAGATCGATACCCCCTATCTCACCGAAGGAAGCTCAGGCCTCACCTATGTCGTGGACCGCTTCAAGGGTTGGGCGCACGGCGGGCATGTCACACTGCAAAGGGGCGAACGCTCGAGGCTCGCCGATTACGCGACGGAAAAGCTCTAGCTGCAGACCGAGCGGATCTGGTGGATGTCGGTATGCCCCTGAAGGATTTTCAGGATGCCGTCCTGTTTGAGCGTCCTCATTCCCTCCTTCAGGGCGACTTCGACGATCTCCTCCACCGGCGCCCGCTTCTGCACCAGGCGCTTGATTGAAGGCGTGGCTTCCAGGAATTCGTGCAGTCCGATCCTGCCAAGATAGCCGGTATGGTTGCAATCCGGGCAACCGACAGCCTGCCCCAGGATGAATTCCCCCCTGGAATTGGCATGACTGGTTCGCCAGTTCGATACGATTTCGAGCGGATCCAGATGCGTTCCTTCGCAATATTCCTCGGCAAGATCGCGAATCTCGCTGCTGGAAGCGGGACCGCTCTTCCAGCAGGCCTTGCAGAAACGCCTGGCGAGGCGTTGCGCGAGCACCCCGAGCAGCGCGTCCGAAAAATTGAAGGGATCCATGCCTAGGTCGAGCAGCCGTACCGTGCTTTCCGGCGCGCTGTTGGTGTGCAGCGTGGAGAGCACCAGGTGACCTGTGAGTGAAGCCTCGATGCCGATCCTGGCAGTCTCGCCGTCCCGCATCTCCCCCACCATGATGACATCCGGGTCGGCCCGCAGGAAGCTCCTCATCGCGGAAGCAAAGTTCCAGCCGATGCCCGGATTGACCTGTACCTGACGCAACCCATCCTGGCTGATCTCGACCGGGTCCTCCGCGGTCCAGATCTTTCTCTCCGGGGTATTGATGTATCCCAGGACCGAATGCAGGGTGGTCGTCTTTCCCGAACCGGTCGGCCCGCAAATCAGCAGCAGCCCGTATGGCCTCGCCACGAGCCGCTTCATTTTCATCAGCACGTCCGGAGAAAGCGCGAGCTCGTCGATGGGAATCGGTTTTGCGGCAGCCAGCACCCTCATCACGATGTCTTCCAGTCCGTTGGCCGTCGGCACCGTCGCCACCCTGAGTTCGATCTTTTCACCCGAGTGGAGGAATTCGATTTTTCCGTCCTGGGGCCTGCGCTTTTCGGAAATGTTGAGACGGGACATGATCTTGATCCTGGAGACCAGCGCATTCCTGAAGTTCGGAGGAAACTCGAAATAGGAAGTCATGATCCCGTCCTTCCTGAAGCGGATCCGGGTATTCCGCTTTCCGGGATAGGATTCGATATGGATGTCGGAAACCCCGTTATGCCATGCGTCGACGATCATCTTGTTGACCAGCCTCACCAGGGTATTGTCCGACTCGGCGACGACCTCCTCCTGGATTTCTTCCTGGGGCTCGGCTGACATGAGTTCGGTGGCGAGTTCCCCGATCTTGGGACCGGACGCCTTGTTCCTGTAGAACTTGTCGATGGCAAAGCGGATATCCTCCCTGCGCGCCATGACCGGGGCGATGTTGAGACCGGTCAGGAAACGCAGTTCGTCGAGAGGCGACCAGTGCATCGGGTTTTCCATGGCCACGATCAGGGTCTTGTCGGTCTTGTACAGGGGAAGGATGTCGTGCTTGAACACGAAGGCTGCCGGCACGATCTGTATCGTCTTGATGTCAAGACGAAACTCCCTGACGTTCACAAAGGGGATTCCGAGCTTCTTCGCCAACATGCGCTTGACGGTATCCTCGCTCACCACCCCCATTGAAACCAGGATTTCGCCGATCGCCTTCTTCCTGTCGTTGCGCTGCTTGGCGAGCGCTTCCTCGAGCTGTTCCGGCGTGATCAGTTTTTCCCGGATGAGCGAATCGCCAAGCCTCATGCTGGAACCGGACTGCTGTCGCTTCAATGCGGTCAGCAACTGGTCTGGCGAAACGATCTGCTCCTCGGTCAGATACTCGCCGATTTTCTGGGTTCGCAGCTTCTGCTGCTTCTCGAGCCCGGCCTGGATGTCGCTTTCGGTCGCCATGTTTTCGTCGACCAGCATCTTGCCGATGGAGTCGCCGATCTGGTAGCTTTCGATCGACAGGGAAGGAATGAAGAGGCGGGAAACCGTCTGTTCATCCCCGACCGGGTAAAGATAGAGTCCTTCCTTTCCGACCACGAAGCCTTCCGTTTCGCCTTCGAGTCTCCCTGCGGATGAAAACTCCACGCTGAATCGCTGGGTATCCGAGGGAGTGATGAGCTCGGCCTCGGGAAGGTTCATTTCCTTCCTGAGATGAAGGGGATGGATCAACCTCAACTGGTTGATGTTCCGGAACGGGATGACAGAGGTTTCCTCGCTCCCGGTGCGAACCTCGAACACTCCGTCCTCAGGGGAGAAAAGGATCAGCTCTCCGATGATCTCCCGGGCATCGGAAAAGAAAACGATGCAGGGCTCGCTATCGAGAAGGGAAAGATCTTCCTCGAACCTGAAATGAAACGGTGTCGGCCATTGAATCGGTTGCATCTTTCCCCCAGGTCCATTGCGGTATCCAGCCCGCACACCGCTTCATCGTTCATTTCTGAACCGGGCTGTAGTCCTCGTCGTCGTCTTCCAGTGGAGGGTTGCCGTCGTAAATGAGGCTGGTTCGATGCTGCAGATAGGCCTCCCTCAGGAAAACATAGGGGTCGAGCGCAGCCTGCTGCAGGATGCTCTCGCTGCCGAGCAGGTCCGCGCGCGTCTTGACCGCATTGGCAGCGATCAGGCTATTTCTCATCGCCACGTCAGTGGTCCTGTAGACTGGATAGAATTGCGCATCGGTGAGCGAACCGATTCCGTCCCGGAAGCTGCTGGGGCCCAGGAAGGGAATCATGAGATAGGGACCCGCCTTTACGCCCCAGTATCCGAGCGTCTGGCCGAAATCCTCGTCATGCTTGGGATAACCCGATGCGCCCGCCACATCGACCAACCCTGCAAAACCCAGGGTGGAATTGATGAAAACGCGGCCGAAATCGGAAAAAGCCTGCTTCCCCTTGAGCTGCAGGATGTCGTTCACCGTGACCACGACATCGTTGATATTGGAGAAGAAATTGCTCACCATGAGCTGCATGAATCGCGGCACTACCTTCTGGTATCCCTTGGCAACCGGCTTCATCACCGCCTTGTCTACCGAGTCGTTGAACTTGTAGATGGCCCGGTTGACCGGCTCGAAAGGATCCCTTCTGTCGTGTGCTGTGGCGCAGCCTGCTAGAAAAAGGGCAAGGCATAACAGGGCGATTCTTTTCATTGATCTTCTTGCGAATGGCTGGTTGGCGACATTATAACTGCCATTGACTCGGCAAGAAAGCCGTACCGCGCCTGCCTCAGATCCTGGCGGGAAGACGGAATCTTCGGGGATTGGCAAGCCTCCCGTTGAGCTGCAGCCTGGCCTCATCGATGATTTCGGATGCGACCAGCCCGACCGGACCGATTCCCCTCTCCGCGAGGCTGTCAGCCGCCTCCCCGTGCAGGTGGACAGCGCAAAGCAGGGCGCGCTCCGCATCCAGCCCCTGTGCCAGATGCGCGCCGATCATGCCGGAAAGCACATCCCCCATCCCGGCAGCGGCAAGCCCGGGGTTTCCCGAAACGTTGATGGCGAAGGCGCCGCCCGGAGCAGCGCACACGCTTCCCGCACCCTTCAGCACCACCGGGCAGCCGAACCGCTCCGAAATCAGCTTCGCGGAAGCCACCCTGTCCTTCTGGATTTCCTGCGTGGAACAGGCGCAAAGGCGCGCAGCTTCCAGGGGATGTGGGGTGAGGATGGAAGGAGCGTGGCGGGAGCAAAGCAGCTCCTGGAGGACCGGAGCATCCGCAATCAGATTGAGCGCGTCGGCATCGACCACCAGGGAAGAAGTCGAGCGCAGCGCAACTTCTACGAGGCCCCTGGCTTCCTCGGACTTTCCGAGTCCCGGCCCCAAGACCAGGGTCGCGTTGCCCTCCGATAGGATTTCAAAAGCATCCCTTGCCATGATTTCAGGCTGTACGTAATCGAACCCGGCCGAACACAGATAAACCTTTCCGGCGCCGAGCTTCAATGCGGCCCTTGCAGCGAGGATGGCCGCCCCCGGCATCTCGCCGCCCAGGACCGCGACCGAACCGAAACAACCCTTGTGGCTGTTTCTGGGACGAAGCGGGAAGCTTTGGGTGACGATTTCCGGGGTGATCAGGCATCCTTGAGAAAACTCCTCCGCCATGCTGGTCAGCCCGAGGTCTTCAAGATGAAGGATGCCGCAGCAGTCGATTCCGTCGGAAGTGAGCAGCCCGGGCTTGAAGGCGATGAAGGTGATGGTGTGGCTCGCCCGAACCGCGATGCCGCGGATGCTCCCGGTATCCGAACAGATTCCGCTCGGCACATCGAGCGAATAGACTGGGAGGGAAAGCGCGTTGACGTTTGCGATGAGTCCCGCATATGGCTCCTCGATGGCTCTTTTCAGGCCGATTCCGAACAGTCCGTCGATGACGGCATCGAATTTTTCCTGCGGAATCGAGGCAAGGCAAGTCCCGCCCGATTCGATCCAGGCGAGGTGTGCGCCTTTCGCACCGGCAGGCAATCGGGATGGATCGGAAGCAAACACCAGGTCGATCTGGCAGCCCATGGATTTCAGGTGGCGCGCGGCAACAAATGCATCCCCACCGTTGTTTCCGGGTCCCGCAAGCACCAGGATCCTTCCGCCGGGAATCTGTTCCAAAACGAGCGATGCGGCCGAGCGTCCCGCCCGCTCCATGAGGTTTTCCCGAGAGGTCCGCTCCACCTTGCGGATTTCTTCCGCAAGCAGTACGGGAGGCATCTTCAGCGATCTCATGAGCTGCATCCTTATCGGGGACCCAAGTTGGGATATAATACACGCAAGTCCATTCGCCCAGTTATCACTCCATGTCAGAATTCATCAAGCTGCAAGGCGGCAGCGCGCTCTCCGGTTTTCGACTGAACAAACTCATGGAAGCCGTCCGGCCCATCCGTCCAGACATCCGCGAAATTCGCGCGGAATTCTGGCATTTCGTGCAGGCTTCGAGAATGCCAGACGAAGCTGAATCGAAGATCCTGGACAGGCTGCTCGAATACGGTCCCGCCCTCCCCAGGAAGCAGGGGGAAGGGGAAATGCTGCTGGTGCTTCCCAGGATAGGCACGATTTCCCCCTGGTCTACCAAGGCGACCGACATCGCAAGGCATTGCAGTCTCGACTTCATCGAGCGGATCGAGCGCGGGATCGCCTACCGTTTCGATCCGCCCCTATCCCGCGAGGAAAGCATTGCTGTCCTGCCGCTCCTGCACGACAGGATGACCGAAGCGGTGTTTTTCTCGCTCGAGGACGCGAGGCAGCTCTTCAGGCATTTCGATCCTGCCCCCCTTTCCTCGGTCGATCTCCTGGGAGGGGGAAGGGCTGCACTGGTGGAGGCCAACGTGGGAATGGGGCTCGCCCTTTCCACCGACGAAATCGACTATCTGGTCGAGAATTTCGTCAGGCTCGGCAGGAATCCGACCGACGTGGAACTCATGATGTTCGCCCAGGCCAATTCCGAGCACTGCCGTCACAAGATCTTCAACGCAGACTGGGTGATCGACGGCAGGGACGAATCGCATTCGCTGTTCTCGATGATCCGCCACACCCACAGGATGAATCCCCAGCACACCGTGCTCGCCTACAGCGACAATTCCGCGATCATGGAGGGCGGGGTCGCTTCGCGCTTCTTCCCTTCGGAAGCTGGGGAATACGGCAGGAAGGGCATGCTGACCCATACCCTGATGAAGGTGGAGACGCACAATCATCCCACCGCGATCTCCCCTTATCCTGGCGCCGCCACCGGGGCGGGCGGGGAAATCCGCGACGAAGGGGCGACCGGATGCGGATCGAAACCGAAAGCGGGACTCACCGGATTTTCGGTTTCCAACCTCGAAATCCCGGACTTCATCCAGCCCTGGGAAGGAAAGGGATACAGCCGCCCCGGGAGGATCGCATCCGCCCTCTCGATCATGCTCGAAGGGCCGATCGGGGGCGCCGCCTTCAACAACGAATTCGGCCGTCCCACGCTCTGCGGCTATTTCCGCACTTTCGAGGAGGAAGTGGACGGAGAGATGCGCGGCTATCACAAGCCCATCATGCTGGCAGGCGGGGTCGGCTCCATCGCCGACATCCATTCCGCGAAGCAGGAGATCCCTGAAGGCGCGCTCCTGATCCAGATCGGCGGCCCGGGCATGCTGATAGGACTCGGGGGAGGCGCGGCATCCAGCATGGATACCGGCACCAACGCGGAGAACCTGGATTTCGATTCGGTGCAGCGCGGCAATGCGGAAATGCAGCGCAGGGCGCAGGAAGTCATTGACCGCTGCTGGCAACTCGGCACGGAAAACCCCATCCTTTCCATCCACGACGTGGGGGCGGGGGGACTTTCCAATGCGCTTCCGGAACTGGTGCACGGCTCGGAGCGGGGGGGGAAGCTCGAGCTTCGCAGCATCATGAGCGAAGAGCCGGGAATGAGTCCGATGCAGGTCTGGTGCAACGAGGCGCAGGAACGCTATGTGCTGGCAATCCGTCCGGAAGACCTGCAGCGTTTCGACGCGCTCTGCAAGCGGGAGCGCTGCCCCTACTCCGTGATCGGAACCGCGACACGGGAAGACAGGCTCGAAATCGCCGACGCCGTTTTCGGCAATTTTCCTGTCGACATGCCGCTTTCCGTTCTGCTCGGCAAGCCGCCGAAGATGACCCGTAACGTGAGTCGCAAAAAGCGCAACCTGCCCGCTTTCGAAGCGGATCGTCTGGATCTGGTGGAAGCCGCCTATCGGGTGCTGAAGGCGCCTGCCGTCGCAGACAAGACCTTCCTCATTACCATCGGAGACAGGACCGTGGGCGGACTCACCGCCCGCGACCAGATGGTGGGGCCCTGGCAGATCCCGGTCGCCGATGTCGCCGTGAGCCTCGCCGATTTCGAATCCACCCGGGGAGAGGCCTTCTCGATCGGTGAACGCACCCCGGTTGCACTCGTCGATCCGGCCGCATCGGGCCGCATGGCGATCGGCGAAGCGATCACCAACCTCGCCGCTGCAAGGATCTCCGACCTCTCCTCGGTCAAGCTGTCCGCGAACTGGATGGCGGCAGCCGGCCATCCTGGGGAGGATGCCGCGCTTTTCGATACCGTGCATGCAGTGGCCATGGAGCTCTGCCCGCATCTTGGCATCAGCATCCCGGTCGGAAAGGATTCGATGTCGATGAAGACAGCCTGGACCGATGCAGCCGGAGTTCGCAAGGAAGTCACTGCGCCCCTTTCCCTGATCATTTCCGCGTTCGCGCCCGTCATCAACGCCAACAAGACCCTCACTCCGGACCTGAAGCGCGACGGAGAGACCACCCTGCTCCTCGTCGACCTCGGCGCAGGA
>JAJZTT010000259.1 GCA_021848705.1 Pseudomonadota bacterium | reverse complement strand
GTTTTCTTCGCCGAACCGGATCAATTCTCTCAGCTTGGTCTCGATCAGCCTGTTCTTCTCCCGCAATGCAATCAGCTGTCTCTCCCCGATGGGAATCGCCCTGCCGTCGTGCGGATGGGGCACATAGATGCTCGCCAGAAGATCGGCATACTGTTCGGCAAACCCCGGGTTTTCCTGCAAATAATGTGCGACTTCCTCTGCTGTCATCATGCTTTCCTCAGTTCGATTTCACCTTCATAAACGCTGACGGCAGGCCCCGTCATCCAGACCGGATGGCCTTCGCCCTCCCAGCGCACGACAAGATCCCCGCCGCGCGTGCCGACCCTGACCGCATTGTCGAGCAATCCCCGCGCAATCCCGGCGACCACCGCCGCGCAGGCGCCCGTCCCGCAGGCGAGCGTCTCGCCCGCCCCCCGCTCGTAAACCCGCAAACGAATCGATTTCCTGTCCACCAACTGCATGAAACCCGCGTTCACCCGCTTGGGAAAACGCGGATGGGATTCGATCAATGCCCCCTGAACCGTTACCGGGGCGGAGTCGACATCGGGAACCACCTGCACCGCATGCGGGTTTCCCATGGAAAGGGCGCTGATCTCGACCTCCTTCCCGTTCACATCCAGCCCGTAGGTGAGGGACTTTTTATCGGCCAGAAAAGGAATGTCGCGCGGCTCGAATATCGGCTCGCCCATGTTCACGGTGACCTGGCCGTCTTCCTCGAGCCTGGGGGAAATCATGCCGCCCAGCGTTTCCACCAGAATTTCGCGCTTGTCGGTGAGCTTCCTGTCGTGAACGAAACGCACGAAGCATCTCGCCCCGTTCCCGCATTGCTCGACCTCGCCGCCGTCCGCATTGAAAATGCGGTATCTGAAATCGGCCTCTTTTCCGGAGGGCTTTTCGACGATCAGGATCTGGTCGCAGCCCACGCCGAAATGCCTGTCGGCGAGAAACCTGAGCTGCTGCGAATTCAAGTCGATCTTCCTGGAAAAAGCATCGATCACCACGAAGTCGTTGCCAAGTCCCTGCATTTTCGTGAACTCGAGCTTCATTTCAGGCGACCACGACCCTGGCATACTTGCGTTTTCCGATCTGCAGCACCGCAGAACTCCCCTTCTCCAGCCTGAGCGCCTTATCGCCGACCTTTTCGCCGTCGATCTTCACGCCGCCCTGCCCTATCATCCTGATCGCCTCCGAAGTGCTCGAAGTGAGGCCCGCCTGCTTGAGCACCTGAATCAGGGGAATGTCTCCGTCGACAGACTCGACCGTGAATTCGGCAATGTCTTCCGGAATCGCCCCTCCCCTGAATCTCGCCTCGAAATCCTCGAGCGCGGCTTCCGCCGCCCGCCTGTCGTGAAAGCGGGTGATGATTTCCTGCGCGAACATCACCTTGATGTCGCGTGGATTCCTCCCTTCCCCGACTTCCCTGCGCCAGGCGGCGATGGTTTGCGCGGACTCGAACGAGAGCAGATCCAGATAGCGCCACATCAATTCGTCGGACACGGACATCAGCTTGCCGAAAATCTCCGCGGGCGCCTCGCTGATGCCGACGTAATTGCCGAGCGACTTGGACATCTTGTTCACGCCGTCGAGCCCTTCCAGAAGGGGCATGGTCAGAATGCACTGCGGGCTCTGCCCGTAATGCTTCTGCAGCTCCCTGCCCATCAGCAGGTTGAACTTCTGGTCGGTGCCGCCGATTTCGAGGTCGGCCTGCAGGGCGACGGAATCGTAACCCTGAACCAGCGGGTAGAGAAATTCGTGGATGGCGATAGGCTGGTTGGCTTTGTAGCGCTTGCCGAAATCGTCCCGCTCCAGCATTCTCGCCACGGTGGAAGTGGAGGCCAGCCGGATCATGCCGGCGGAACCCAGGCCGTCCATCCAGCTCGAATTGAACACCACTTCCGTGCGCTCGGGATTCAGCACCTTGAACACCTGGTCCGCATAGGATTTCGCATTCTCCAGGATCTGCTCCCTGGAAAGCGGCGGCCTGGTCGCATTCTTTCCCGTGGGGTCGCCGATCATGCCCGTGAAATCCCCGATCAGGAAAAGGGCATGGTGCCCCAGATCCTGCAATTGCCTCAGCTTGTTGAGCAGCACGGTATGCCCGAGGTGCAGGTCGGGCGCAGTGGGGTCGAACCCCGCCTTGATCCGCAAGGGAGTCTTCGCGGCGAGCTTTTGCGCGAATTCCTCCTCGACCAGGAGTTCGTCGCACCCTCTTTTGATGATCGCCATGGCCTCTGCCGGCGTCGCCTGTATCGTTTTGTCCAAAATTCAATTCACCGAAAAAGTCATATTTCTGTTATTTTTCTGATATCATGCGCCTAATTAGGAAGAAACGGGACCCCCATGCAGCGCTTTAAAGACCTAATTCTAACGCAAAAACCGCTGATCCTTGAACGAAAAATCAAACTGCGCTGGCTGGTCGGCGCATCGAGCATTCCCCTTTTCGGCATCATTGCAGCTTTCGGTTTTGCCCCGGGTTCGCGTCTCGACAATGTCCCGCTTCAGACCGTGGTCGAAAGCGTCAAGCTTCCCAATTTCTCGAATCAGGAGCAAAGCCTGGTTTTCTGGCGCGAGGAAAGGATTCAGCGGGGAGACACCATCGGCGCCCTGCTTTCGAGGCTTAAA
>JAJZTT010000058.1 GCA_021848705.1 Pseudomonadota bacterium | reverse complement strand
TTTTCGGAAATTGGAGCTTCCTGAGCTCGGAATCCTTCACGGCAATGAAGGCATTTTCGGCATAGATGTCCTGGATGTTCCCGGCGACCAGGGCGGGCCTGCCGAACAGGGTGGAATCGTCCAGGCCGATGATGGTCACCGCCTGGTAAGTCCCGCTGGAGAGCTTCACCTGCGCGCTTCCGGAATAGAGCGGAACGGCATATTTCACTCCCTCGATGCTTCTCACCGCATCGAGCACATAGTCTGGTAGGGGAATGCTGCTCACGATGTTGTTGACCGCAGGATCGATCACCCACATCTTGGCGCCGATGTTGATCACGGTGGAGGAGGATCGCTTCAGGATGCCCGAGAACATCGAGGTCATCATGATGATGAGGAAAACTGCGAAGGTGATTCCGACCAAGAGGGCGGCGAATTTCCCGCGATCGTTGACGAGCAGCCTGAATGCGATCCTGAGAATGCCCTTCACGTCTGCCCCGCACATCTGAAGGACTCAGGGCATGGACAGGAGCCTGGAAAAGGAAGTTCCCTCAAAGCACGACCTGCGCGCCGATCTCGACCACCCTGTTGGGCGGGATCCTGAAGAAGGGAACCGCGCTCCCTGAATTCCTGAACATCGCCACGAACAGCTTCTCCCGCCACAGCGCCATCCTGCTGCCCGCCTTCGGGATCAGCATTTCTCGGGAAAGGAAGAAGGAGGTGTCCATCGAGTCGAGCTCGAGGATCTTCTGGGAAAAAAGAATCTTCGGCAGATTGGGCTCGTCCTTGAACCCGAAATTGAGGATCATGCGATGGAAATTGTTTTCCAGCGCGTCGTATTCGATGCGGTCCGCTGCAGGAACATGTGGAATTTCCTGCACCTTCACGTTGAGGATCAGCACCCGCTCGTGCAGCACCTTGTTGTGCTTTAGATTGTGCAGTAGCGCATGAGGGACCCCTTCCGGGTTCGCCGTGAGGAAAACCGCGGTGCCCGGAACCTTGGTCACGGAATTGGCTGAAAGCGATTCCACGAAAGGCAGAAGATCGATCGAATCCCGCTTCAATCTTTCCGCGAGCAACACCCTTCCCCGTTTCCAGGTGGTCATCAGGGTGAAGATGACCGATGCCATGGCGAGCGGGAACCATCCCCCCTCCTCGATCTTGATCAGATTCGCGCTGAAGAAGGAAAGATCGATGGCGAGCAGGAAAGCGATCAGCAGCCCCCCCCTCACCCTTCCCCATCCCCATAGCCTTCTGACCACGATGAAAGCGAGGATGGTGGTGACGGTCATGGTTCCGGTCACCGCGATTCCATATGCCGAGGCAAGGCTCGCAGAGGAGCGGAAGCCCAGCACCAGTGCGCAGACTGCAAGCAGCAGCGTCCAGTTGATCCCGGGCACGTAGATCTGACCGATCTCTTCCTCGGAAGTGTGCTGGGTTTCCATGCGCGGCGCATATCCGAGGCGGATCGCCTGGTTGGTCATCGAAAAAGCGCCGGAGATGACCGCCTGGGAGGCGATCACGGTTGCAATCGTCGAAAGCGCCACCATTGGATAGAGCGCCCAGTGCGGGGCGAGCAGGTAGAACGGATTTTCGATCGCCTTTGGATCGTGAATGAGAAGCGCGCCCTGGCCGAAATAATTCAGGATCAGCGCGGGCAACACAAACAGGAACCAGGCGAGCTGTACCGGCTTCCTGCCGAAATGCCCCATGTCCGCATAGAGCGCCTCGGCTCCGGTGAGGGCGAGCACCACGCCTCCCAGTGAAAGGAAGCCGAGCCATGGATTGGCGAGAAGGAAATGGATGCCGTGAAGCGGATTGAGCGCGCCCAGAACATGGGGTTCGGAAAGAATGGCCAGAATCCCCAATAGCGCCAGGGTGAAAAACCAGACGCACATGATCGGGCCGAAAAATGCGCCGACGCTCGCGGTTCCCTTGCGCTGGAAGAGGAACAGGACGAACAGGATGAAAAGCGTGAGCGGAATCACATAGCTCTTGAACACGGGACTTGCCACCTGCAGCCCCTCGACTGCAGAGAGCACAGAGATCGCCGGTGTGATCACCCCGTCCCCATAGAACAGCGCAGTGCCGAAAAGCCCCAGCATCAGCAGCAGGATGCGCCGTTTTTCCAGCATCCCGAGCTTGCCGAGCACCAGCGCGAGCAGCGCCATGATCCCCCCTTCACCGCGGTTGTCCGCCTGCATGATGAACATCACATACTTGAAGGAGACGACCACCATCAGCGACCAGAAGATCAGGGACAGGATGCCGAGGATGTTTTCCGGATTGAGCGGAACGGGATGCAGTCCTGCAGTGAAGATGGTGTTGAGTGTGTAGAGCGGACTGGTTCCGATATCGCCGTAGACGATGCCGAGAGCGGCCAGGGACAAGCTTGCCAGGCTGGATCTGCTTTCCATTTTTTCCCTTTCAGAGAGGCTGCGCAAGGATATCCGATCCGGACTGGCATATCAACGCGAAATTTTCATGCGCCGCCCGATTCCAGATTCCGGACGGCGCCGATGGCATCCAGGGTTCCCATCAGCACGATGATCATGCCGGTCTCGATCACCGTGTCCCGTGCAGGATTGATGGTGTAGTTCGAATGGTGCGAAATGGCGATGATCGCGACGTCCGGCTGGAAAACGATGCCGGATTCGGTGAGCGTCTTGCCGAGCAGGGAGGAGCCCTTTCCGATGCGGATTTCCTCCACCCGGATGGTCTGCTCCCGATTGCTCAGGATGTGATCGAGGAAGTTGACCACGTTGGGATGGGTCAGCTCCGAGACCATCCTCAGTCCGCCGATCGCGTTGGGCATGACCACACCGTCCGCGCCGACCTTGACGAGCTTCTGCCTCGATTCCTCCTCGACCGCCTTTGCGATGACCCGAAGATCCGGATTCAATCCTTTCGCGGTCAGCACCACGAACAGGTTTTCCGCATCGGTATGCAAGGTGGTGATGAGCCCGCTCGCCCTGGCAATTCCTGCTTCCATGAGGGCAGCCTCCGAACTCGCATCCCCCTCGATGTTGAGGATGTTGCGCTCCAGGAGCGCGTCGATCTTGTTCCTGTCGGTTTCGATCACGACGAAAGGCTTGCGGGATTTGTGCAGTTCCTCGATGACATAATGTCCGGTCTGGCTGTGTCCGCAAATGATGTAATGTCCGCGCAGGGAGTCGATGGTCTTCTTCATCTTCATTCTCTTCAAAATGTCGGTGAGTTCGCCTTCGACGATGAAGGCGGTGAACATGGAAATGCTGTAGAGCAGGATACCCGATCCGAACAGGATCAGGATCATGGTGAACACCCTGCCCTGTTGGTCGAGTGGGTGGACTTCGCCGTATCCGACAGTGGAAACGGTGATGACGGTCATGTACAGGCTGTCGAGAAAGGTCCAGCCCTCGAGGTACATGTAGCCTGCCGACCCGGAAACCAGCACCAGGGAGAGCAGGAAAAAAATGAAGAATATCTTGCGAAAAAGCCTCCAGGGAGATCTTGGAGGGGATCGGAAATTGAGCTGGTTCATGCTATCCGGAATCGATAGGGGCCGACATGGCCGCCATTCGATCCGGATGGTAAACCGGGAAGCATCTGAAATGCAATCCGGAAGTCAGTTGCGATGGATGATTTCCATGGCCGATTTCTGCGCATCCCGCAATTCGTCTTCGTAGAGGGTTGTGGCGAAGCTCGGTCCCTTCGCGTCGACTTGCGAGGCGAGGCTGCCGCGCCCCTGCTTCGTGTCGATGCTGACCTTCACGGACATGCCCGGCCTGAGCGGGTGGGACTGCAGTTCCTCCTGGTTGAGGCTGATCCTGACCGGCACTCTTTCGACGATGTGGATGTAGTTTCCTGTGGCGTTGTTGGGTGGAAAAAGGCTGAAAGTGCTCCCGCCGGAAGGATTCATGCCGATCACCCTGCCATGAAAAATGACATCTCCATAGGCCTGCGCGCGGATCGAGACCGGTTCCCCGATGCCGACCCTGGAAAGCCTGTTTTCCTTGAGATTCGCAGTGACCCACAGTTCATCGAGAGGAACGATGGACATCAGGTACTGCCCTGCCTTCACCAGTTCACCCGCCTCGACCTTCCTGTCGGCGACATAGCCGTTCACCGGGGAAAAAATGCTGGAACGCCGGCAGGCGATATAGGATTCGACATATTCTGCTCGAGCCTTCAAGACCTGGGGATTGTCTTCGACGGTGGTGCCCGAAACCAGCGCGCGCGCCTTGGCGAGCAGCGCCTTTCTCGCTGCGATCTTCCTGTCGAGCACGGCAATCGCCGCCCGGGTATCCGAGACCTGCTGGGAAGAAACCGCGCCGCTTGCCGAGGCCTTCAGGTAGCGGTCGAGGTCTTCGGCCAGCCTTTTTCTTTCGGCTTCGAGCGCTGCGACTTCCTCGGTTTCTCCGTCGACCTGGGCGAAACGGCTCCTGGTATTGCGGACAGCGTCTGCAAGCACGGCAGCAGCCTTTTCCAGCCTGGCAGTTGCAAGATTTTTTTCCTCCTCGATCAGCTTCTGCCCGGAACGGACCTGCATGCTGTCGTCCACCGAAATTTTCGAAACGATCCCGGGAACCTGCGCGCGGATGGGCACGATGTTTCCGGCAACATAGGCATCCTCGCTTTCCACCTCGTCCCCCAGGAAAAGAACCCACCAGGAAATCGCGGCTGCAGCCAGGATCAGGGACAGCACCCATTTCAGCCTGTGGTGCCTGATCCTGGAGTGAATCACGGCTTTCTGTTTCATGATGGCCACTTTCCGAAACCGCCTCCGAGCGCGGTTGCGACATTGGTGATGCTGTTCAGCCAGTCCAGGCTTTCCTCCATGTGATTCAACCTTTCACGATCCATTTCGATTTTCGCTTCGAGATAGGGAAGCTTCCCGGTGATGCCGGAATCGTACCCAGATCTCGCAATGTTCTCCTTCCGGTCTTTCAGACCAAGCGCTGCCGATCCCTCCTCCAGCCTCTTCCTGCTGTGTTTCAGGCCGGAAAGCGCCTCCGCGATCTGCCTGGCCGCGTGAAGCAGGGTGCGGTTGTATTCCTGTACCGCCATGGCGTATTCGCTTTCCCGCTGGGCGAGTCTGCCGCGAAGCGCTCCTCCCTCGAATATCGGCAGGCTGATCGCCGGCCCGAAGGCATAGGTCGAAGCGCCCGGCCCGAGCAGGGTTTCCAGGCCGATGCTGTTGAGCCCGGTGAGGGCGAAGAGATTCACGTTCGGATAGAATGCATCCCGCGCCGACTTTTCGAGATGACGCCCGGCCTTCACATTCCACAGCGCGGACTGTACATCGGGGCGCTGCGAGACGACTTCCAGTCCGATTTTCTCCGGGATTTCGAAATGCTCGGGAAGGGGAAGCCTGGCGAAAATGGAAAGCGCATCCCCGGGCTGTTTCCCGATCAGTTCGAGCAGCGCATAGCGCAGCGATTCCGCTTTTTTCTTCAGCAAGGAGAGCTTTTCCATTTCCTCCTGGACCCTGGCCTCAGCCGAAACCGAAGGCGTAGCCGAAGAGACTCCCGCATCCTGGGCAGCACGGTAAACCGCAGCCTCCTGCCCGGAAAGGGTGACGATCCCTTGCATGATTTCGATCGAACGGTTCGCCGCAACCAGGGAAAAATAGGCACGGATCACCGCAGCGCTCAGCATCAGCGCGCCCTGCCTGTATCCGGCCAGGGCGGCCATTTCCGAGGCTCGGCTTGCTGCCGAGATCTCTTCTTCCCTTCCCCAGAGGTCGAGGTCGTAATCGATCGAAACCGGGAAAAGATCGAAAATCGTCGCAGTCTTTCCGTTGTAGATGGTGTGATTGCCGTTCAGGGAAAGCCGCTGCCTGGAGATCCTGCCGATGCTTCCCAGATGCGGGTAGCGGAATGCGCCTGTCTCCGTCACGATCGCCTTGGCCCTGTTCAATCTTTCCTTCGCTTCGGAAAGGGAAGGATTGTTCGCAAGCGCGATCTTCACCAGATCGTCCAGCTCAGGATCCTGAAATCCCTCCCACCAATTTTGCGGAAGGGCTGCGCCCCTTTTCAAGCCCGGTATCGGAGCGGATGGGGGCAATGCGATGCGTTCGGACAAAGCTGGCCCCTGCCGGATGGAAGGAGCGCATCCGGAAAGGAGTAAAAGCAGGACAAAAAATAACGCCTTCAAGGTTCCTCCCCCAAGTTTTCGACGATGGCCATGTCAGGATCCTTGCTGACCGAGGGGCTGAGCAGCCAGACAGCGACAGCCAGGGCAAGCAGGGCGATGGACAGGATGCGAAAAAAATCGTTGAAGGTGACCAGTTGCGCCTCGAGATCGAGCCGCTTGTGGACGAGATGAGGCGCAAACTCCAGAAGCTTCGCCGCATTGGCGTCCTGCTGGAATGCGATGCGGTCGATTTCATAGTCGGAAAGGCGGTCCCAGCCGATATCCGAAAAGGTGATGGCAAGCCCCGCACACAGATTCCTCGCGGTATTGAGCAGATCCACTCCATGCAGCAGATCTCCCTTCGGAACATGCGAGAGGGAAATCGCGGTCATGGACGCGAAAAAAAGCCCCAGGGCCGCGCCCATGAGGAATTGCGGAGGAAGCAGCTTTTCCCAGGGCGCAGGACGCACGTATTCAGAGATCCAGAAAAAGCAGCCCGCCAGCATGAGGATCGAAAGGAAGGCAGGAATGCGCGGATCCATCCCCTTGCTGATCCTGTGCTGGACGAAAATGCTGAGCGGCTTGGAAAACAGGAAAAGAGGCAAAAAAAGCAGCCCGACATGCCATGCGGTGTAGCCTTCCACGACCTGGATCCGGATGATGTATTGCACGATCGCGCCCTGCACCATCATGAATGCCAGGCACAGCAGAAGCATGCCGGAGGCGAAATTCGGTTTGGAAAAAAGAGAAAAATTGACTAGCCTGAACCTGCTGTTTTCCGACCAGAAGAGCCAGGCAAAAAAGGCGCAGGCGAACAGGAGCCACCACAGTTCCCTGAACCGGCTGGAAAGATCGCTCAGCAATCCCACGTCGAAATATTCCTGGAGCAGCAGCGCGGAAGTGACCAGGAACAGGAAAGCCTTCACCGGCCTTTTCAGGGAGAAGGAAGGATCGGTCTCGTCCTCCCAGTCCGCGAGCAGCGCCCAGAGGATTCCTGCCACGGAGAGCGCAACCAGAAAGGAAAAGACGAAAAGCAGCCTCCAGTCCCCCATCCTGTAGGCGAGCCAGCCTCCGAGCACAGGTCCGACCGAAAAGGGGACGAATACGGCTAGTCCCCACAGGGAAGTGGCGACATGCTGCTTGTCCTGCCTGTAATATTCGAGGAGAAGGAAGAAGGAAGGTATGATGCTGAGGCCTGCCGAAAATCCCTGCAGCACCCGCACCGAAGTGTAGACAGGAAAGGATTGGATGGTGAACAGGGCAAAAAGGCTTGCCATGGAAAATGCGAGATAGGCGGAGATCGCTACATTTTTCGGGCCGAATCGCTTCATGAGCGGGCGGGCGATCAGGAATGCCGCTCCCATCGCAGTGAAATAATCGCTCTGCCCCCACACCACGTAAGGAATCCCCTCCCCCATCGTTCCCGCAACATAGGGAAGCATGGGCAGATAGGCGCCTGCATTGAGCAGCACCAGGAAATGTCCGATCCCCAGGGTGAAATTGAGCAAATAGAATTGCGATGCGGGCAGTATCCGCGAGTAGCGTGCTCCGTCGATCATGAAATCAGCCGGTACTCCATGCTCGGGGACGCTTCATTCCTGCAATCTTGCAGGCCTGCTTGACATATCCATAGGGAAAAAGCTCGAAAAGACGGTTGCGGTGCTGACCGAGATGCCTGATGACGAAACGGGCATCCGGTGCGACCTGATGCTCCGCATAGAATTCCCGCATGAAGCGAATCGCACTCCAGTGTTCTTCGGTCAGTGAAATTCCCTCGCTCCGAGCGAATTCGACTGCGACTTCCTCGTTCCAGTCCTGAGGTTCGACCAGATATCCTTCTTCATCCGTTTTTGGCATTGTCTGATCCCGAAAAAAAGAGGGGGAGGGGGTCCCCCTCGAAAGCGACAGCGGCTAGAGGAAGGGAGCCTTTCGCCGCATCAAACCAAAATATATCAGGAGTTGATACATTTCAGTTCGAATATTATGACGAAGAAGAATCTCTGTCAAGAAAAAATGTACCGTGGATGCATTTTAAAATGCAAAAAGCCCGTAAAGGGCTTTTCTCCCGGATTCGCAACGAAGCGATCAGTCGTCGTCGCCCTCGCCTTCAGGAGCATAATAGGGTTGGGGCGCATAATATTGCGGAGGTGCGTAATAGGGCTGAGGCGGCGCGTAATAGGGCTGAGGGGGCGGTGCATAGGCCTGCGGGGGCGGCGCGTAATAAGGCTGCGAGTAGGATTGCCCCGCATTGTAGCCGAGAACGGCGCCGAGCGCAGAAGCCGCTACTCTGCCGTTGCCCTGCCCAACCTGTGAACCGAGAAGGCCACCAGCGATTGCGCCGAGAAGCCCTCCTCCCGTGACATCCGCATGGGCCGGAGCTGATGCGATTGCGAAGAGGGAAACAATCGAAATTGCGAGCATCTTTTTCATTTTTTCTGCCTTTCACATGATTCGACATTCATTGGACCGCTGTCTTCGGTTCAGAGTTCCATTTGCCTCATCGCACCATGAAAAAAGCCCGGAAACTTCCGGGCTTTTGACGGATGGCAAACGACTGCAGGCGCTTATGCGGGGCGGATGTTCGTGGCCTGCTTGCCCTTGGGACCGGTGGTGATCTCGAAGGTCACCCTCTGGTTTTCCTGAAGGCTCTTGAAACCGGAGCCCTCGATCGCCGAAAAATGTGCGAAAACGTCATCGCCACCACCGTCCGGGGTGATGAAACCAAAGCCTTTGGTATCGTTGAACCACTTTACAGTACCTGTTGCCATGTCTTGAATCCTTGAAACAATGAAATCGACGGGGATGATGCCCCTGCGAGGCGATACTCAAGAAGGTGGAAGTAAGAAGAGCAGTCAATCCGGACAACCGGGCGAAAGAAAATCCGACAGCAACTACGCTACTTGAAAATCGCTATTTCAAAATTTACTCCAGAATTCCGGATTATGCAAATTTTTCCGGACCCATCCCTTACCCGCATGAAACGAGCCGGAAAATTTCCAGCGCAAGGGGGAATCCGACCCGGAAAGGACGGATATTTTCTGACCGGAATCGAAGAATATCCATCCAGGGCAGGGATCCTTCCGAAGAAGCCGGTCAAGCGGATTTCCAATCCAAGACCAGGCACCACTCCTGTTAGTCGAGCGTGGAGAGAAGACAGGAGACCACCATTCCCACCCGCTCGGGAGAAGGTTTCGTGCCGCCCAGAACACGCAGTCCCCAGATATTGCACATGATGAAGGCAGCCAGGGAAACCGGATCCTTTTCCGAAGACAGCTCCCCTTTCTTCGCGGACATTTCCAGCGCGGACCTGACATGATTTTCGATTGCATCGAGGTGAAGCGCGGCTCTTCGTCCGGCAACCTCGTTCTGGCTTGCCAGTTCGAGCACGGTGTTGACCAGGAAACAACTGCGTTTTGAACCAGGATCAGCCACATCTACCGCAATGCCCTGAATGAAGTTCCGGATGCCCTGCAGATGCGTCGGCGCTTCCGTCAGCATGCGCCGCACCGCTTCGGATCCCTTCTTTCCATAATGGTCCACGGCTGCGATGAAAAAATTTTCCTTGGAATGAAATGCAGCATAAATGCTGCCAGGCTTCAACCCGGTGATTTCCACCAGATCCGCCATGCTGGTTGCATGGTAACCCTTTTCCCAGAAAGCCTGCATGGCTTTTTCGATGACTTCCTCGGTATCGTATTGGATGGGTCTTGCCACAGTAGCTCCATGAAATGCCATTCGTCAATGGCAGGTTGCGCCTGGATTCAGAATCGACGAAACTTCAGAATTCCGGGGCGGCGATCGGCGATGGATGTCTTGTTCACGGAGACATTCTACATTTTTTTCGGTTTCCCGCCAGCAAGCCACGGCCAAAGGCCGGGCGCCCCGAACATGGCGCATGCTGCTGATGTCGCAAAAGGGCTGAGGACAGTGGAAGGCGGTCTACAGTTCCTGGTAGACCGAAAAGGGGAACGCCGCTGTGCGGCCCCTGGATCGCCCTCGCCGTAATCGTGAAGCGCCCATCCTATATTCCCAGCACGGAGCAGATTTTCGTGGCCGCAAAGCTCATCGGATTCTGCAAAATGTACATCATGGCCAGTTGGAGCAGTATCGCCCTGGCGCCCGACCGCCTCGGGTCGACACCGCACCTGGAAGTGACGTCCATCACGAGAAACACGAGCACCATCGTCAGAAAATCCTGCGCGCTCACGTCCTTTCCGAACAGACCGGCCAACGCCTCCCATGCGGCGGAAAAAAGCACCGAACCGGGCAGGCAGGCAGACACATCGCTCAGGGTGGGGAGACGAAGCTCCATCGACATCCAATTCATCACATTCTCCAATTGATCCCCAGGCCCGAACCGCGGGACATGGGGTGGCCGCCCCGCGTATCGGTGCGGCGGACTGACGGCAGTATTTTGCCTCAGCTCCAGCCGGAGGGAAATAAACGGACTTCGAGTCTTTTCCGGATCCCCCGGCAGGCGCATCGGGGGCTCCCTGCCCTGCTATCCGAAAAATTCGTCGGCGAAATGGAGCTTTCCCCTTGCGGGTCCGCGAAGGGGCTCGACATTTCGGATGTCGGATATTGCGTTGACCATCATTCTGGAGACTTCCCTCGCGATCCCGGGATCGGACGCGCGCATCCTGGCTTCCTGGTAGCTGTCCGCTTCGATCAGGAAACTGATGCCGGAACCGGCTTGGACGATGTAGACATTCTTGCGCATTTTCTTTCCTTTTTCCGGACGCAACTTCCCCGTAAGGTCGCTTCCGGGAAAAGAAAATGCACGCACACCATAGCGCGAAGGTTCGGAAAAATGCCAACCGGCCCAGCCGGCTCTTTGGGATCGTCGACGGAGCGATGCGCCGTCAACGTGCGCTTCCGGGTTCCACGAATCCAGGACCCGCCACCGGCGGCTTCCATCCCTGATCTGAAACCGGCGGCTTCCAGCCACCATCGACAGAGGGGGCGACATAGCCCTGGTTTTGACGGGGCGCAGGCTGTTGCACCGACGAATTCCCGGCAACGGACCAGGTCGAAGGACCGGAAAAAGTGATCGATCCGCTGCCGATCGCAGCCAGCCCCCATCCCCCCGGCCCCCAGGTCGTACCGTTGAAACGGATGCGGTTTCCCAGGATGGAAAAACTTCCTCCCTGAGCCCCCCATGACCAGGTCCCGTTCGGATTGATCCGGATCGGATAAGCAGTCTGGCATCCCCCCGGCGCAGTCCTGCAATAATAGTCGCCTGCAGCCAGCGAAGAAGTTCCGGTCGAAGGTTTTTGCCAAACCACGTTGCCGTCGAAAGTCAGGGTCCCGTGACCGATCGCGGCAGGACCCCAGCTCGCCAGCATTCCGTTCAGAAATTCGACCCGACCGCTTCTCACCCGGTATTGCCCCGAGCTTCCTCCCCATCCCCAGGTTCCGTTCGATTGCAGGCGCAATTCGGTCTGGGTATCGCATGGCCCCCCTCTCATCGACTTGCACACATAATTGCCCGCAACCGCACTGTCTCCGCTCGTGCCGTACTGTCCAGGTGCATTTTGTTGTTGATGGCTTCGAAGCGCATCCTGGGAAAGAGACATCCTTCCGGCATCCCTGATGTCGGTATTCAGGTCGTAAGAGCCTCCGAAACCATAGGCCGATCCGGAAAATGCCAGGCAGAATGCCAAAAGTCCTCGATACATTTTCGCCTCCCAAGTCTTGTCCCGGATAGACCAATTTTAGACCATTCTCCCCCTTCACGGTGTGACGCAGGTTTCGCGATCCTGGAATATCCATCGGGCGCGGAGCGCATCCCGTCAGATGCGATGCCGCCCTCATGGATTTCCGTGCAACCGTTTCATAATCCGATCTGGTCTTCGCGAAATGGGCGTGTATTTTCGATCTGAGTCGCCGGCCTTTCAGAGAAAAAAGCTGCTAATTCAATTCAGTCAATGCAACAGGAATGTTCTGGAAGCCGTCGAGGACTGCATGCCTTCCGACCGGGGAAGCGCCATTCTGCAGGTACTGAACCGTTTCGACGAAGAGTTCGCCGCCATTCTCGAGGAAAACCGCAGAGAAGCGCTTCCGGATCAGGAAAGGGAACCGGTATGAAATACATGCTCGATACCAACATCATCATCTACTACATCAGGATGAAGCCGGTGTCGGTGGTCCAAAGGATCAATGAACTCGGCGAGGATGCGGGTCTGTGCATGTCTTTTATTACCTATGCGGAACTTCTGAAGGGTGCGGAGCGCAGCATCCGCAAGGACGAAATGGTCAGGAACCTGGGTTGCCGGGCAGCCTGATCCCCGTACCAGGCTCGGAGTATTCAGTTGGCACGAATATCCGGACACCCTCGAAACTCCGGGTAGTTTCCAAGATCACTTTGCGGTTCGATGACATTTCCGCTCATCTCGACTCACTGGAGGTTCTGTGAAAGCATTTTCGCCCTTCTGCAGAAATTTGGCCCTCCATCTCCCTGGAAATTAGCTCAATCTTCTCGCATACCCATTCGAAACCGAGATGCTCTTGTTCGAGGCGCAGTCCTTCACGGATGCGGTTATCGCGCAGGTCGTCGTAAAGTCGGGCTTCATCCTCATCAAGCCTCAAAAGATCGGCTCGTTGCGGCTTATCCTCGCGCCCCCATAATTCCTGGTGCGCATCCAAAGTGGCACGATCCATGAAGATGGATTCGACGTGGCTAAAGTAGCCGCGCAGTTGATCGAGTATGGCAAAACCATGGGTGTCGATGTCGCCCCAATATCGAATCTCGCAGCGATCGAGCCACCTGGCCTCGGCAAGCGCATCCCATCCATACCCCGCGCCGAAAATGACGATCGCGCCCGGCACCTTGGGGAAAGCCAGGAAGTTGGTCTCGTTCTCGGTGATGAAGACCCTGCGAATCGCGGCAGTCAACCGGCCGAAACTGGCCGAATCCAGAGTAACATCCGGACAGGATAATCCCTGTATCAGACCAATTTCCGGATCGAGAATCCTGAACCGAATCCTCGCGGGTTTTTCCAGGAAGCCGTATCGCGCAGCGAACCGGGAAACTCCGGTCATCGTTGCATCCACGCTCTCCGCAGGCAATACCAGATCCAGCAATTCCCCCAATACCTTGCGATGCGTCTCGATGAATTTGCTGTGCACGGAAGGGATGTCTGCCTGCCGCAGATAGATTCCGGGCCGGGGATGCCTTACGACCCAATCCACCACCGAAAGCAGCCGAGGCCATTCGTCCGCCAATTCGAGCGCATCGCGTGGCCGCTTCTCGAGCCAGGAAAGCAATTCCGGAAATTGGCGCCCGGTAAGCTCTGCCAGAGCGGAAAACCGGTTCCAATCGCGGCGCTTTCCCAGCCAGTCGATCGCATCATCCATGGAATCGATCCATACCGAACCGGGCAACGTTTGCGCCCCCTGAATTCGATGCCGGACTTCCTGCCACTCCACCTTCAACGGTCGTACATCCTGAAGTTCAGCCGCCCATTTGCGGATCGCATCAAAGCGATCGGTGATTTCCGCAGAAGAAGGCCCTTTTATTGTCAGACGTAGCGGAAAACGATTGTTCCCCGTGACCGCATCGCGCAACAATTCACCCCGCTCCCACAGCCTAGCCAGTTGCGCTTTCAGCTCTTTGGGCGTTGTCCAGGTCATGGCTGCGCATCCCCAGCGATATTTGCAGATGCAACATCCCCGGCCTTCCAGCTCCGGTATTCCTCGATGGACAGATTGCGCAACCGGGAAGATCGCCCGCCCTCGTTGTGAACGAAACCCACGCTGGAGACGAAAGGCTCGATGATGTGGATTTTCTGCAATGGCGTCACGATCAGAAGCTGCAGATTGAGTTGCTGGAAAAGCTTAAGTCCGTATTGCGCAGACTCGTCCGAGCCACGCCCGAAAGCCTCATCGATCACCACGAAACGGAAGGAGCGCGAACGCACCGCGCCCCATTCCAGGCCGAACTGGTAGGCAAGGCTTGCGGCAAGGATCGTGTAGGCGAGCTTTTCCTTCTGACCGCCCGATTTGCCGCCTGAGTCCGAGTAATGCTCGAATTCGGTGTCGTCCTCGCGCCAGCGTTCGCTCGCCGCGAACAAAAACCAGTTGCGCACATCGGTCACCTTGGCCGTCCAGCGTCGATCCTGATCCGACAATCCTTCCCGGCCGCGGAAGCGGTCGATGATGGCTTTGACCTGCAGGAACTTGGCTTCGGAATATTGCGCATCGTCCGACCCCGTCAGCGCACCTTCGGTGCAGGCGCGCAACTCCTGCTGAAAATCACGGATCTCGGCATCGGGACTCGCCTGGGACTCCAGCACAATGTAGCGCCCGGGATTGTAGTCGATCTCCCCAAGAGACTTGTTGATGAGGGCGATGCGCTCCCTGATGGTCTCACGCTCCCTCGCCAGTTGCGCGTTGAAATT
>JAJZTT010000258.1 GCA_021848705.1 Pseudomonadota bacterium | reverse complement strand
TCGATGAGAACGCCATTCCGTATTATCGGGTTCCGGCGAGTTTCCTTGGCATCTCCCCCGCATCGATCTGGCTGCACGATGCATCCGATTATGAAAGGGCGAGGCGCCTGCTCGATGAATACCAGGTGGAGAGGGGAGTCCGGGCGAGGCGGGAATACGAGCAGCTGAAAAGCGAGGGAAGGCACGTCACTTTCTTCTCGCATCTTCGAGCCCATCCCTTCCGCTTCCTGTTCGCGATCGCCTTCATTTTCTTCGTACTCTACTTCTCGCTGGGACCCTTCCTGAATTTCGGCAGGTGAAGCCTGGCTGCGATCTTCCTGTAAAGCACGAGCCTCGCCTGTCCGATCTTTCCTTCCTGCATCGCCGCCTGCAGGGCGCATCCCGGTTCTTCGAGGTGCCTGCAGTTCCTGAACCTGCAGTGGCCAAGATGGGGCCTGAATTCCGGGAAGGCGAGGGCGAGTCTCTCCGGGTCCATGTGATGCAGCCCGAATTCCTGCAATCCGGGGGAATCGACGATGTCCGAGTCCGGTCCGAGATGGAAAAGCATGGCGTGGGTCGTGGTGTGGCGCCCGGAATCGAGCGCTTCCGAAATTTCCCCTGTGGCGCGCTTCGATTCGGGAATCAGCGCGTTGACGATGGTGGATTTTCCCATTCCGGACTGCCCCACCAGCACGCTTCTTTCCCCTTGCAGATGGGGAAGGAGCGGGGAGATGTCGGTTTTTGCGGAAAGCGCAAGAACCTTGTAGCCCAGCGCTTCATAGGGTGTCAGGATTTTTTTTGCCGCTTCCGTTTCCCCTGTCATGTCCGCCTTGTTGAGGACGACGAGAATCTTCAGGCGCTGATCTTCGGCCGCGATCAGGCAGAGATTGAGCAGTTCCTCGCTGAAGGTGGGGAAGGCTGCGAGCACGAAAACGACCTGGGTGAGGTTCGCGGCGATGCGTTTCTCGCGGAATGAATCGGAGCGATAAAGCAGTGAATCCCTGGGCTCGATCGATTCGATGACCGAGCACTGCGCATCGACGATCACCCGGTCTCCCACCACGACATCGGTTTTCTTGCCCCTTCTCGGGCAGGAGAATGTCCTTCCTTCGATCTCGACGGAATACTGCCTGCCGAAGGAGGCGACGACGAGGCCTTTCAAATCGACAGCAGGGAGTCGATCTTGGCCGCGCAGATGAAGTCGTTCTCGGAAAGCCCTCCGATCGCATGTGTGACGTATTCCACCCGGCACTGATTATATCCGACGAAAAGATCCGGATGGTGGTCTTCGCGGTGCGAAACCCAGGCGGTCATGTTCACGAAAGCCATGGTTTCATGATAATTCCGGAAGGAATAGGTCTTGGATATGCCCGCGCCGGCCCGCGCCCATCCGCTGATTTCGGAGAGATATTTCGCGATTTCATCCTCGCCAAGGGGGGGCACGCCACCCTCGCAGGGCTTGCAGTTCTTCTTTTCCAGTGAGCATTCCATGTTCGCCTCTCTTTCCTGTTTCAGGAATTATGCATCGCCTTTCTCAAATGCGCTATACGGATCGATGCAGGGGGATGCGAATCGTGGTACATCGAATAGAGCGGATCGGGCGTGAGCGTCCTTGCGCTTTCCTGGTAGAGCTTGGTGAGCGCGCGGATCAGGTCTTCGCCCCCCGCCTGTTTCGCCGCATAGGCATCCGCCTCGAACTCGTTCTTCCTCGAATAGAAGCTCGAGAGCGGCTTCATGAAGAAGGTGAAGCTCGGGGCCACCATGAAGAACAGCAGCAGCGCCATCGCGTCGCTGCGGCTCGCCGCGTGCAGCCCCTCGAAAAACCAGGATTGTCCTTTCGCCATGCCGAGCGCCCAGAGGAAAATCAGGCTGAACGCGAAGGAAACCATGATGCGCTTGACGATGTGGCGGTGCATGAAATGCCCCAGTTCATGGGCGAGCACGGCCTCGATTTCGGATCCGTCCAGCTTTTCCAGCAGGGTATCGTAGAACACGATGCGCTTGGTTTTTCCGAAACCGGAAAAATAGGCGTTGCCGTGGCTGCTGCGCTTCGATCCGTCCATCACGAAAAGTCCCTTCGAACTGAATCCGCACTTTGCGAGCAGCCTTTCGATGCGCACCCTGGTTTCCGAATCCTCCAGCGGCCTGAACTGGTTGAAAAATGGGGCGATCCAGTTGGGATAGATGGAAAGGATCAGCAGGTTGAAAGCCATCCAGGCGAACCAGGCTTCGATCCACCAGTTTCTTCCCATCTCCGACATGAGCCAGAGGATTCCCGCCACCAGCGGAAATCCGAGGATCGCTGCGAGAGCCCCCTTTTTCAGCGCATCGATGAAAAAAAGCGCAGGGGTCATCCTGTTGAACCCGAATTTCGCCTCGACGAGGAAGGTCCTGTAGACCGAAACGGGCATGTCGAAGAATTCCATGACCAGCACCGCGGAGCCGATCAGTGCGCATCCCTCCAGGATCGGGCCGGAAATCCTTTCGGCCCAGAAGGAGTCGAGCAGGGAAAGGCCCCCTCCCAGGGTGAACCAGAAGGCCAGAATGGTTTCGACGAGATCCGAGACGATGCCGGTCCGGGTGACTGCGATGGTGTAGTCGGCAGCCTTCTGGTGGTCGGCAAGCGCGATCCGGTCGCGGAAATCTTCCGGCACTTCGTTC
>JAJZTT010000257.1 GCA_021848705.1 Pseudomonadota bacterium | reverse complement strand
TTTGATGCTCGCCAACCTTCCCGTGGAAGGACTCCATCCCAAGGATCTGGATGCAGTCATCCATGAAGCCATCGACCTCGTCGTGACCGTCTGCGACAACGCCAGGGAGGCCTGCCCGGTTTTTCCCCGGCAGGTAAAAAGCATTCATCTTCCCTTCCACGATCCCCACGGCGAACCCCTTGAAAGTTTTATCAGGGTTTTCGACGACATCCGCGCGAGGCTGGCTCCGGCCGTTCGCGAAGCCCTGGAGCTTCAAGATGCCATGTAAAGCCGAGCCTGAAGGCGGAATGAGCTTTTTCGAGCGCTATCTGACGCTCTGGGTATTCCTCTGCATCTTTGCCGGCATCTTTCTCGGGCAGGCCGCCCCCCGGGCTTTCCAGCTCATCGGCCGCCTGGAAATCGCGAAGGTCAATCTTCCCGTGGGCCTGCTCATCTGGGTGATGATCATCCCCATGCTGGTCAAGGTGGATTTCGGCGCGTTGCATGAAGTGAGGCGCCATGTCAGGGGAATCGGCGTCACGCTTTTCGTCAACTGGCTGGTGAAGCCTTTTTCCATGGCTTTCCTGGGCTGGCTTTTCATCCGCCATCTATTCGCCCATTTATTGCCTTCCGACCAGCTGGACAGCTATATCGCGGGGCTCATCCTGCTTGCCGCAGCGCCCTGCACCGCCATGGTTTTCGTCTGGAGCCGGCTTTCGAACGGCGATCCGCTTTTCACCCTTTCCCAGGTGGCGCTCAACGACACCATCATGGTTTTCGCCTTCGCGCCGATAGTCGGCCTGCTGCTCGGGATTTCCTCCATTACCGTTCCGTGGAACACCCTGCTGACTTCGGTAGCGCTCTACATCGTCGTCCCAGTCGCCCTCGCGCAGCTCTGGCGCAGATCGCTTCTGGCCGGCGGGAACTTCGAGGCAGCCATGAAAAAAACCGGCCCCTGGTCGATTTTCGCCCTGCTAGCCACCCTGGTGCTGCTCTTCGCCCTGCAGGGAGAAGCGATCCTGAAGCAGCCGCTGGTCATCGCGCTCCTTGCCGTACCCATCCTGATCCAGGTCCTGTTCAATTCGGCGCTCGCCTACTGGCTCAACCGGGTCGCCGGGGAGGGGCACAATGTCGCCTGCCCTTCAGCGCTCATCGGCGCATCGAATTTCTTCGAACTGGCCGTCGCCGCCGCAATCGGCCTGTTCGGCTTCAAGTCGGGGGCAGCCCTTGCGACCGTGGTCGGCGTGCTGATCGAAGTGCCGGTGATGCTTCTGGTGGTGAAAACGGTGAACCGCACCAGAACCTGGTACGAAGCCGGACTCGCACGCCCCTAATCCTTCCCCATTTGCACGACAATAGTGCACGAAAGTTCTGAAGAATCTTTCGCGCATTAAATTAATATTTAAAATTCATAAGGATAGACATAAAATTCTTTTTGGCACGCTAGTTGCTTTCCTGAACAAAAACAGGAAAGGAACTGAAATGAAGCCAGGACATCCCTTCGGGGGACACCCATCATGCCCCTGAAAATCACATTTGGCGCAGTCAGCGAGGCCGGAAGAAAGGACAGGAACGAGGATTTCTTCGGACTGGTGACCCCGGACGGGGATCTACTTGCCAGCAAGGGCATCGTAGCCGCGATTGCGGACGGCGTGGGGAGCGAAGCGGGCGGACGGGAAGCAGCGGAATATTCCGTGCTCAGCGTGCTGAGCGACTATTACGACACTCCCGAAACATGGGAAATTCCTCATGCCCTGGGCAAACTCCTGGCTTCGACGAACCGCTGGCTTCTGGCGCAGAGGGCTTCCCACCGCGAATTCTCGAGCATGGCGAGCACCCTGAGCCTTCTGGTACTGAGAGGGAACCGCTATACCATCGCGCATGTGGGAGACACGAGAATCTACAGGCTGCGCGGCGAAGAGCTCTCCCGCCTGACCCTCGATCATGTCTGGGAAGGAACCGAAGGCAGCCATGTTCTCAAGCGTGCCATGGGACTCGATCTGCAGCTTGTGGTGGATTACGCCGAGGGGGAGCTGAAAAAGGGAGACATCTTCCTGCTCGCATCCGACGGGGTATGGGAAACGCTGGGACAGAACAGACTCCAGGAACTTCTGGCGAAGCATCCCGAGCCGGAAGAGGCATCCAGGGTCCTCGTCGAAAGCGCATTCGATATGGGCAGCGAAGGCAACCTCACCGCCCAGGTGCTACGCATTGACGACACAGCAGAAGGATCCCTGAAGGATCTGCTGCTGGAAGGAGCCGATCTTCCCTTGCCCCCCCACCTCTCGCAAAGACAAAGCATCGACGGTTATGAAGTGATCGACCTCCTGCACAGATCGGAACAAACGCTGCTTTACAAGGTTAGAGAAGCTTCGAGCGGACGCATGCTGGTACTCAAAACCCTCAAACAGGGCGCGAACAGTCATGCCAGAAACGATTTGCTGATGGAGGAATGGCTCGGGAAAAGGATTCTTTCCAAGCATTTCCCACAGGTCATCTCCCCGGAGAACCGCCATTTCCTGTATTTCCTCACGACCTGGCACGAGGGCAGCACGCTCGGCGAAATGCTCGATGACAGGCATCATTTCACCGTCGCGGAAATTATCCATATCGGCACCAGACTGGCGCGGGCGCTGGGCGCAATTCACCGTCTCGACATCATCCACAGGGAC
>JAJZTT010000256.1 GCA_021848705.1 Pseudomonadota bacterium | reverse complement strand
GGGGAGCTTCACCACCTCTTCCGCATAATGTCCGCGACTCCTTTCCGGAATCACGTAATCGTCCGCGATCAGGTAATCGACGAATTCCGCACCCATCGTGCCGGGATAGCCGAGATAATTCACCTGGATCGGAGCAGGCCGATAGGCCAGAATCCCGCTCCGGGTTCCCTGGGTATACCCGGTCAGATCGATCAGGATGTCGACTCCATCGCCCTGTATTCTCCTCGCAGCATCTTCATCAGACATCGAACGTATATCTACAAATGCGTCAACTGACTGCTCTATTCTTTTTCTGGAAGGACCGCCGTCGTCGGGTCCGTAGGAATAGGCAGATACATGAAAACGGGTGCGGTCATGATGTTCCAATACTCCGACAATCAATTTCGCTACCGGATGTTCACGGAAATCGAAGGAGAGGTAGCCGATTGCGATCCTTTCATCCTTCCTGCCGATGCGACCGGCAAGTTTCCCTGGAAAAGAAGGAAAAGCCTGTTGCGCCCATTTCCTGGAACAATGGCGCTGTTCCTCAGGCGTTGCGCCCGGAAACGCCAGGAACATCATCGGCGCCACCACGGTCTTTGCCGAGACCGGCGAATTCGAGAGCACTTCCCTGACCATGGCGATTTCCTGCCCGAGCCCTCCCCAGTTTACTGCATGCAGCTTCTGGAAAATCATGCTCGCCCTGGCCGAAGCATTCCCGGAATCGAAGCCCAGAATCTTGCGATAACACTGCAAGGATTCGACATGCCTGCCCTGCAAATGGTACAGATTCCCCAGGTTATTCCAGGCGGACGGGTCCTCCGGATTCAGATCCTGTTCCTTGCGGTAATGGAACTCCGCCTCTTCGACCCTTCCGCTCTCAGCCAGAATCACGCCCATGTTGTTGTGCGCATCGGCAAGATCCGGTTTCAGTCGAAGGGCTTGACGATAATGCTCCAATGCCTCCTGATGCCTCGATTCGTGCTGCAATGCCTTGCCGAAATTGTAGTATCCTTCCGCCGAGTCCGGATTCAGCTCGATGAACCTGCGGAAGGATTTTTCCGCCTCATGCCATTTTCCTGTCTCAAATAACGAAATTGCACGGTATTTCCAGGCAAGGGCATTTTCCGGGTCGAGGCGAAGTGCTTCTTCGCAGAAGGGAAGCATTTCCAGAAATTTCGCTTCCCGAAGCAGTTTCCCGGCCACTTCGACAGGATCCCGCTTTTCCGGAACCGGGCCGCCAGACGTCCGGTTCATCAAAACGGCTTTCGCCTCATCGATTGCGTGACTCCAGTCTCCGAGTGCGTGCTGTCTGAATATCCTCATCGTCGGGTACCAGGGAGAATCCGGTCGCTCCATCATCCAGCGCCATTCGCTCTCGAACCGGTTGAAAAGCCATACCGGCTTGCCGAGCGCACCGGCAAGATGCGCGATGGCCGTATCGACGCTGATCACGAGATCCAGGCTGTCTGCCATAGCTGCAGTATCCATGAAATCCCTGCATTCAGACATCCAGTCGACGATTCCGAACCCGGCTGCACCTTCCCCGTTCTCCTTCTGCAAACTGACGAAAGTGATCCCAGGCAGAGACAGGATCGGAGCGAGTTCCCCGAGCGGGATGCTGCGAAGATTGTCCCTTTCGAACTTCGAGTTCCCCCTCCAGGTCAACCCCACCTTCAGCCCTGGAAAGTTTTTGAGCCGTTCCTTCCATTTCGATTTCGCTTCCTCCGGCACCTTCAGATAAGGTACTCGATCCGGAATCGACGAAATTTCCGTATCGAAAAGATACGGCAGACTCATGATCGAGCAGTGCGCGTCGAAAGAATCCAGATCCAGATAGGTTTTTTTCTCGATCACCCTTTCAACGCAAGGCAGGCTCCGGAAAATTTCGATCATGGACTTTTCCGTGTAGACAGTCACACTCCGGATGCCCCTCCCTTCCAGAAGCGGAAAGTATCGCATCATCATGAGACTGTCGCCGATACCCTGTTCCGTCCAGACGAGCAGCCTGCTTCCGGATGCGCCATTTCCATTCCAGCAAGGCTTTGTGGAAAGCAGTGTGAGCGTCTCCAGGGACCCGGTCATCTCCCCCCTCTGCCAGCCTTCGAAACGCTGTTCATAGAGCGCAAATCCTTCCCTGTATTTCCCGAGCAGGAGCAGGGTGAGGGCAAGATTCCATTTCGCCATCATGAAATCCGGATCGAGTTCCACCGCCATCCGGTAAAATGGAACTGCTTCGATCGGCCTGGCCAGCTGGTAAAGCACTGTTCCCAGGTTGTATTGCCCCTCCGGATAGGAAGGATTCAGTTCCACCACCTTCCGGAAAGACTTTTCGGCTTCTTCCCTTTTGCCCGATTCGAAAAGGGCGATCGCCCTGTATTTCCAAACCATGAAATCGCGCGGATCGGCTTCCAGGGCGGCATCGCAATGCGCCAGGGCTTCGTCGAAGCGCCCCGCGTCGATCGCCTTGCCCGCCAAAGCTGACGGCGATTCCCGGACGGGACGGGCCTGGCCGTAGGCCGAAACAGCATACCCCGCAGGCATCCAGGCCTGGAAGGAATAGGCGGTGCCGGGAGCCGCCGGGGCCGGCTTGCGGGTTTCCAGCATCTTCGAATAGAGTGCCTCCAGATCCCGGGTGAATCTTGCGGTATCGAAGAGCGGGAACGTGCTTC
>JAJZTT010000255.1 GCA_021848705.1 Pseudomonadota bacterium | reverse complement strand
GTGTGCGAAATCGCCGCCCTGTGCGGATTCGCCCATCGCTATGATGCGCGCATTTTCGCCACGCTCAACACCATTTTGCACGACTCGGAGCTTGAGCCGGCAAGGCGCCTCATATGGCAGCTTTACGAGGCCGGGGTCGATGCCCTCATCGTGCAGGACATGGGGCTCCTCGAACTCGATCTTCCGCCCATCGAAATTCATGCGAGCACCCAGACCGACATCCGGAGCGTGGAAAAGGCGAAATTCCTCTCCGATTGCGGATTTTCCCAGATCGTTCTGGCGCGCGAGCTTTCCCTTGACCGGATCCGGGAAATTGCCGGTTCGGTCGATGCGACGCTGGAATTTTTCGTGCATGGCGCGCTGTGCGTGGCCTATTCCGGGCAGTGCTACATCAGCCATGCCCAGACCGGCAGGAGCGCCAACCGCGGGGACTGTTCGCAGGCATGCCGCCTCCCCTACACCCTGAAGGACGGGGAGGGGCGGGTGGTTTCGTTCGAGAAGCATCTGCTTTCGATGAAGGACAACGACCAGAGTTCGAATCTGGAAGCGCTCGTCGAGGCGGGAATCCGCTCGTTCAAGATCGAGGGGCGCTACAAGGATGCGCCTTATGTGAAGAACGTTACCGCGCATTACAGAAAGCTGCTCGACCAACTCTTCGAAAGGCGCCCCGAGTTTTCCGCGTCTTCTTCAGGGAAATGTTCCTTCCGTTTCCAGCCCGATCCTGACCGGACCTTCCATCGCGGATCCACAGACTATTTCGTCAACGGCAGGAAGGAGGACATCGGCGCTTTCGATTCTCCGAAATTCATGGGCAAGCCCATCGGAAAGGTGAGGCGGGTGGGGGAAGGGTGGATCGAGATCGATGCGCTGGAACCCATGCACAACGGCGACGGAATCTGCTTCCTGAAAAAGCGCGAACTGGTGGGCGGGAGGATCAACCGTGCGGAAAAAGTCGGCAATGCCTGGCGGCTCCATCCCAATGCGCCTTTCCTGGAAGGGCTGCAGGTCGGCATGGAAATTTTCAGGAATCTCGACCACGAATGGGAACAGGCGCTTCTCGGAAATTCCGCGGAGCGGAAAATTGACATCGACCTGCATCTCGGGAACGATGCGTCCGGATTCGTTCTTGCCCTTACCGACGAGGACGGGAACGTCGCATCCGAACATTTCGCAATGAAGCTCGAAGCTGCGAAAAGCGAAGTGAATTTCCCGGAACAGCTGGCGAGGCTGGGAGGAACCCTCTTCAGGCCGCGCAAAATCACGATCGATCTTTCCGGGAACTGGTTCATCCCTGCGTCTGCCCTGAATGCGGCAAGGCGCAATGCGGTGGAAAAACTCGAGGCCGTTCGGCTCGGAAACCGGGTGATGCGGACGAGAAAGCCTGCCGTGGAGCCGCCCGTTCCATATCCGGAAGATGCGCTTTCCTATCTTGCCAATGTCTACAATCACAAGGCTCGGGAATTTTACGAAAAGCACGGCGTGAAAGTGATCGATGCGGCTTACGAAGCGCACGAGGAGGCGGGCGAAGTCTCGCTTATGATCACCAGGCATTGCCTCAGGTTTTCCTTCCACCTCTGTCCGAAACAGGCAAAGGGCGTGACCGGCGTGCAGGGGCAGGTTCGCGCCGAGCCCATGACGCTCGCCGGCGGCGGCGAAACCTTCACGCTGAAGTTCGACTGTCGCGCCTGCGAGATGCACGTGATGGGAAAGATGCGCAAATCGGTTCTCGCTTCCCCTCCCCCATCCATCATCACCTTTCACAGGTGAGCGCGGGAGGCTTTACAGGATGGCGAAACCCTTTTAAACTCGCTCCCCATGAAAAAACTGTTCGCCATCATTTTTGCCCTGCTGCTTGCGAATCCCGCATTCGCGGCCGATGGCGACGGGCTCCCTTCCGGGTTGAATGCGATTCCGAATGCGGTGCACAATCTCCTCACATTCGCGGAAAGCCAGATGGGGGCCGCTTACCGGCGCGGCGGGATCAGCCCGGAGAGCGGCTTCGACTGCAGCGGATTCGTGAGTTATGTTTTCGATCATGTGGAAGGAATCTCCCTTCCGCATAATGCGCGGGCAATGAGCATGATCGGCAGCCGGATCCGGGTTTCCGATCTCAAGCCCGGGGATCTGGTGTTTTTCCGCATCATGCGTCGCGGGATTTCGCATGTCGGTATCTACCTCGGCGACAATCGCTTCATCCATGCCGCGAGCACCCAGACCGGCAGCGTCATGATCTCCGATCTCACCGAGAGCTACTGGTCAAGGCGCCTTGCGGCTGCGCGCCGCATGATCGTCCCCGGCGAATGATTCGTTAAGTCCGCTTTAATCGTCTGCAGCTACCATCTCCCCCTCGTTACCAAAGGGAGCATGACATGCGCGCCATTCTTTTCACGATCCTTGCAGTTCTTGCCGCAGAAGCCTCGGCGGCCGAGAAGGTCGGGGGCTGTTACCTCATTCCGAAATCGCTTTGTCCGCATGCGGAACTTTCCGGTGCGCGGATCGCGGGTGCCAACCTTTCCGGAACGAATTTCACCGGGGCGGACATGCGCCGTGCGAATCTCGAGGGTGCGAACCTGTCCGGGGCGAACCTGTTCGAAGCGAAGCTCGAAGGTGCGGTCGCGAGGGAGGTGAATTTTTCCGGGGCGAGCCTGTACAGGGTCAACGCGAGCCATGCCGACCTTTCCGGAAGCGATCTTT
>JAJZTT010000057.1:8439-14884 GCA_021848705.1 Pseudomonadota bacterium | reverse complement strand
CGGCGCAAGATTTTCTACCGGAATTTCGCCCGATGCAGTAATCTTATATCATCATTCGCTAAAGTTTCGAGGTAGACATGTATAAACGCATTCTGGTTCCGGTGGATGGAAGCGACATTTCAGAGGCAGCGCTGCGGGAAGCCTGCGCACTTGCCAGGGAAGGGGGAGGGGAGGTGCGCCTCTTGTACGTGATCGACGAGCGTGCGATCGTTGCGGGAAGCGAGTTCGGCGACATGCTCGGGGTCGAGAAGGAGCAGGCGGATGCGGCGAGGGAGATCCTCGGCAGACTGGCGAAAAATTGCCAGGGTGCGCAGACGCACCTCATCGAAACCACCAGCGTGGGACAGGGAATCGGGGAGGCGATCGTGGAAGAGGCGAAGGAATGGGGGGCGGACCTCATCGTCTCAGGAACCCATGGAAGGACCGGGCTTCGCCATCTCCTCATGGGCAGCGTGGCCGAAGGAATCGTCCGCGCATCTACCGTCCCGGTTCTCCTCGTGAAAGCCTGAAGGGCGCGCTACAATAGCGGGATTCGAACCCCCTGAGAGCGTCATGCTAGACATACAGACATTGAGAAACGACATCCAGAGTGCGGAAAAGCGCCTGGAATCGAGAGGATTTGCCCTCGACGTGGCCGGATTCCAGAGCCTGGAGGCGGAGAGAAAATCCGTCCAGACCCGGACCCAGGACCTTCAGGCGCAGCGCAATGCTTCCTCGAAGATGATCGGGATGAAAAAGGCGAAGGGAGAGGATGCTTCGGAAATCCTCGCCGAAGTGGCTTCGATCGGGGAAGAGCTGAAGGAAAACGAGGCGCGTCTCGTTGAAATCCAGACAAAAATGCAGGAATTCATGCTCTCCATCCCGAATCTTCCGCACCAGTCGGTTCCCTTCGGACAATCGGAAGCAGACAATGTGGAAGTGAGGAAATGGGGGCAGCCCAGGCATTTCGATTTCGAGCCGAAGGATCATGTCTCGGTCGGGGAGGGGATATCCGGCCTGGATTTCGAAACCGCTTCGAAGATTTCCGGTGCCCGCTTCACGCTGTTGAAGGGAGGGCTTGCCAGGATGCATCGGGCGCTTTCCCAGTTCATGCTCGATCTGCACACTTCCGAGCACGGCTACATGGAAGTGTATGTGCCTTACATGGTCAATGCCGAGAGTCTCAAGGGCACCGGGCAGTTGCCGAAATTCGAGGAGGATCTCTTTTCGGTTGCGGGCGGATATTACCTCATTCCGACCGCGGAAGTGCCGGTCACCAACATCGTTCGCGGCGAAATCCTTTCCTCCTTGCCCGTGAAATACGTCGCCCATACCCCCTGCTTCAGGAGCGAGGCGGGATCCTATGGCCGCGACGTGCGAGGCATGATCCGCCAGCATCAGTTCGACAAGGTGGAACTGGTGCAGGTCGTGCATCCGGAGAAATCCCTGGAGGCACTGGAATCGCTTCTTGGCCATGCGGAGGAAGTGCTGAGGCGGCTGGATCTTCCCTATCGCGTGGTATCGCTTTGCACCGGCGACATCGGTTTTTCGTCCGCCAAGACCTACGACATCGAGGTCTGGCTTCCCGCCCAGAAGGCCTATCGGGAAATTTCCTCGTGCAGCAATTTCGAGGCATTCCAGGCGAGGAGAATGCAGGCGAGATACAGGACCGAATCGGGCAGGACGGAACTCGTCCACACCCTGAACGGATCCGGGCTCGCAGTCGGCCGAACCCTGGTCGCGATTCTTGAAAACAATCAGGAAGCCGACGGCAGCGTGATCGTGCCCGAGGTTCTGCGCCCCTATATGGGTGGACTGGAAAAAATTTCGGCTTCCTGATTGTTTCGGTGAAGACTAACATCGGCAGCGCCGATGTTATGTCGAAGCCAAAACATTGTGCCGACGGCAGCGTGATCGTGCCCGAGGTTTTGCGCCCCTATATGGGTGGACTGGAAGTGTTGTCCGCCTGCTGATTGTTTGACTAACATCGGCCGGTCGGTGCCGTAGCCAAAACCTGGACGGATCAGGGCCTGGCGAGTCTTGCACGGATCAGCGGGACTGCGGCGAGTCCGGCCCGCTCGCCTTCCATGATCGCGCTGTCCCTTTCCTCGAAATCGGCAGGCCCCATTTTACCGACGGCGGGCCGGATCAGGATGTCCGCCGATGCGGTCTCGAAGCGGGTGATGGACTGTTCCATGATGTTGAAGGTTTGCAACAGGATGTCGATGGTATCGCCCACCTTCGCATAGCGGGGACGGCTCGATACGTCAACGGCGATCACGATGTCCGCGCCCATCTTGCGCGCGGTTTCCACGCGAACCGGACTGGTCAGTCCGCCGTCCACGTATTCCCGTCCGCGGATGCCGACCGGCTGGAAAATGCCGGGCACGCTGCTCGATGCGCGAACCGCCATGCCGGTATTGCCGTAGCGGAAAGCGACGGATTCCCCGGTCTGCAGATCGGTTGCCACCGCCGCGAAGGGTTTCTGGAGTTTTTCGATGGGGAGGTTCCCGACTTCCCGGTTGACGAAATCCTGGAGGAATTCGCCCTTGACGAAACCTCTAGCGGAAAGGGTCCAGTCGCCGATCTTTCCTTCATCCATTTTCATGGAGATCTTCTGCAGGTCGAAGCCGGAATGGCCGGCCGCATAGAGCGCACCGACCACCGAACCCGCGCTGGTGCCGACCACGATGTCGGGCCGGATCCCCTGCGATTCGAGCGCCTTGATCACGCCGATATGGGCGAATCCCCGGGCTGCTCCTCCTCCCAGAACGAGCGCTATTGTGTGATGGATCGCGGGTTCCGGAGGGGCAGGAGGGGGAGGCAAGGCTTGCGGCGCGGATGCGCACCCTCCGAGAAGGGCGAACGCGAACCAGGAAATCGTGAAAAGGACTTTTGCTTTCATCCGGCAAGTATGTCACAGACCCGGGATTGGCGGGTCTGTTTCATGTCCTGAAGAAATCATCTGGAGAGTGCGGCGATTCTTTCCTCGATGGGCGGATGGCTGGAAAAGAGCGCCATCCATGAAGGGTGGCCGGCAATGCCCGAGGTGGCGACATTTTGCGGGAGCTCTCCGGATTCCATTGCGGCGAGCCGCCGCAATGCGGAAATCATCGGCAGCGAGCTTCCGAGCAGCCTGGCCGATCCCGCGTCCGCCCTGAATTCGCGAAGTCGCGAGAAATACATCACGATGACGCTCGCCAGGATGCCGAAAACCATTTCGCAGACGAATACCGAAATCATGTAGCCGATTCCCGGTCCTTCCTCGTTGTCCTTCCTCAAAGCCTGGTCCACGAAAAATCCGATCACGCGCGAAATGAAGATGACGAAAGTGTTCACCACCCCCTGGATCAGGGTGAGGGTCACCATGTCCCCGTTGGCGACATGGGTGATTTCGTGGGCGAGTACCGCCTCGATCTCATTCCCGTTCATCGAATGAAGCAGCCCGGTGGAGACGGCCACCAGCGCATGATTGCGGCTCGCTCCGGTGGCGAAGGCATTGGGCGCTCCTTCGTAGATCGCGACTTCGGGCATGGCAATGCCCGCTTTCGTGGAAAGACCGGATACGATGTCGAACAGCCAGCGCTCCTCCGGGTTCGCCGGGGATTCGATCACTTGCGCGCCCGTGCTCCATTTTGCGATGGGTTTGGACATCAGGAGAGAAATGAAGCTGCCGCCGAATCCAAACAGGGCTGCGAAGCCGAGCAGCATCCCGAGGTCGAGGCCTCTTGTCGTGAGAAAACGGTCCACGCCGAGCAGGCTTGCGACGACGCCCAGAACCAGCATCACCGCGAGGTTGGTGGCAAGGAACAGAAGGATTCTTTTCATGGAAGTTCTCCTTACGGAAACTGTGAACGAGCATATTCTAGTTTTCATGATAGTCCTGAAAAATGAAGTAAAATGAGATTTTTACTTCGATAAAATCGAAGCATGAACCTGAATTACCGTCACCTGCAGTATTTCTGGGTGGTTGCCAAGGAGGGCAGCGTGACGCGCGCGGCCGAGCGGCTGGGGGTCGCCGTGCAGACGGTGAGCGGACAGATCGGATTGCTGGAAAAGTCCCTGGGAAGAACGCTTTTCGCTCCGCAGGGAAGGGGGCTGGTTCTGACCGAGGCGGGCAGGGTCGCGCTGGGATATGCGGACCAGATCTTCCTGCTCGGGGAGCAGATGAGCGATGCGCTGAGGGAGGATATTTCCGAAGCGCCGAGGCTTGCAGTGGGGATTTCGGATGCGCTCCCCAAGCTCGTCGCCTATCGGTTGATCGACGCCGCCCTGGGTCTTCCCATGAGACCGGTCTGTTACGAGGGGAAATTCGAAAATCTCCTTGCCGACCTTGCGCTGCACAGGCTCGATGTGGTGCTCACCGACCGGCCCGCGGGCCCCATGAGCAATTTGCGGGTGTTCAGTCATTCCCTTGGCGAGTGGGACATCATGATTTATGGAAGCGCAATGCTGGCCGGGCGTTTCAGGAAGGGCTTCCCGCAGAGCCTGGACCGGGCGCCGATGCTGCTTCCCACCCGCAACAATGCCCTCCGGGGGCGGCTCGACCAGTGGTTCCAGTCCAATTCGATTCGCCCCGACGTGGTGGGGGAATTCGAGGACAGTGCGCTTCTCATGACCTTCGGCAGGACCGGGCTCGGGCTGTTTCCGGCTCCTGTCGCACTCGCCAGCGACGTCGCCGTGCATTTCGATGCGCTATCGGTCGGCCTGATTCCGGGGGTTCAGGAGCATTACTACGCGATCTCCAGCGAACGTCGCATCCGCCATCCAGGGGTCGAGGCGATTCTTTCGGTCCCCCGGAACCTGGATTCGGAAGCGATGGAATCGTCGGATATAATGGGAAATAAAATCACGAGGGGGGATGGTGGAAGGGACTGAAGCAGGAGCGGAAGGAATCGTCATCTTTCCCTGGAACGACCATTTTGATACCGGCATCGCCGTGATCGATGCGCAGCACAGAAAGCTCGTCGATCTGCTCAACATCCTCGTGATTCACATGAGCCGGGGAGCGGATGCGCCTTCTCTGGATTCCGTTTTCGAAGAGCTTGCCGCCTATGTGCATCGCCATTTCGAAGACGAGGAGGCGATCTGGAGAAAGCATCTTTCAGGAGACGAGATCCTGAAGAATCATGAGCATGCGCACCGGGAGTTCGCAGAAGAAATCGCCAGGCTCCAGGAGAGCGGACTTCCCCACAACGAAGTCATGGACGAAATCGCCTCCTTCCTGACCCACTGGCTCGCCTTCCACATACTGGAATCCGACAAGCGCATGGCCAAGGTGGTGCTGGGCGTCGTGCAGGGAATTTCCATCGATGAAGCCAAGGCGAGAGCGAACGAGGAAATGAGCGGCGCCATGCGGGTGCTGATCGAAACCATTCTCAGAATGTATGACAGCCTTTCCGTGCGCACCCTGGAGCTGATGCGGGAGATTTCGAAGCGCCATCGCGTCGAGGAGAAACTGCGGCTCGCAGGAAACGTCATCGAGAGCACCATCGAGGCGGTATTCGTCACCGACAGGCGGGGAATCCTGGTCGACGCGAATCCTTCGTTCCTGAGGCAGATCGGGCTGGAAGAGGTCTCCGGGAAAAACGTGAACATCCTGACATCCGGGTTTTTCGATATCGGAGAGCAGATCTGGGAGAAAGCGGAGAAGGACGGACATTATACGGGCGAAGTCTGGGGGAGAATGCCTTCCGGTGAATCCGAGCCCGTCTGGATGACGTTATCCGCAGTGAGGGATGAGGGCGGGGAGATCGCCAATTTCGTCGGGATCTTTTCCGGCGTCTCGGAACTCATCCGCCGACAGCGCAGCCTCGAAGATGTCGCCAATCACGACATGCTGACCGGCCTTCCCAACAGGAGGCTCCTTGCAGACAGGATGGGCAGGGCGATCGCGAGATGCGAGAGAAGCGATGGCCGGTTCGCCGTCTGTTACATGGATCTGGACGGATTCAAGGGAGTCAACGATGCGCTTGGACATGCAGCGGGAGACGAACTGCTTCAGGAAGTGGCGAGGAGGCTGACTTCCTGCGTAAGGGGCATGGACACCGTTGCAAGGCTCGCAGGGGACGAATTCGTCTTGCTGCTCGAAGACATTCCCGGATCGGGTGGCTGCGATTCGCTGTTGCAGAGGATCCTGGAAGAAATCGAAAGGCCTTGCCAGGTGAGGGGCGGACATCCGAAGATTTCAGCGAGCATCGGCGTGACGATCTATCCGGACGACTCCTCCCCCCCTCCGCTGCTTCTGGAGCATGCGGACCGTGCGCTCTACAGCGTGAAGAGTTCGGGCGGAAGCGGCTTCGAGTATTACTAGGAAGCTTCGACCCGATTCCTTCCTCGGTTTTTGGCGAGATAGAGCGCCTCGTCAGCCCTTCCCAGCATGGTTTCGATGCCGACATCCTCCTTGTCGAGCGTGGCCACTCCGATCGAAGCGGTGATGTGCAGCACGCCTTCCCCGATCGGTACT
>JAJZTT010000057.1:0-8429 GCA_021848705.1 Pseudomonadota bacterium | reverse complement strand
GATCCATTCTTCGACGACCCCGATCGGCGTGGAAGCGAGCATGGCCTCCCGGACAATCTTTTCGATGAGCGGGCGGTCGAGATTCTCGAGTGCATCGAGCAAGCGATTTCTGTCCAATTCATTCCCCGAACAGCGAGCCTGCTTCCAAATTAGCACAAGTTTCGAAGCTTACTTCAGGATTTCCCGGGTGGCCCATACTCACCCCGGCTGTGGGCGGTCTTTCCGATCAAATCCGCCAACAATATCATGAAAAATGTCGACAACCATACTGACACATGGGGCGGCTGAGCGTGAAAGCGTTCGTCTGCAGTTTCTCGATATGTTGGAGCAATTCAAGAATATTGTTTTGCATCTCGCCTTCCGGCATGGTTTCTTCATTACGGGCGCCGACTTGGAGCTGGTTCAATCAGGCTGGCGAGGTGTCGTATGTTGGATTCGAGCCGATTTCCCTGTGTGGACGAGTATTTTGCCGCAACATATCCCGGATATTTCCGTATCACTACTTCGCCAGGATCATCGTCCCGGACGCCCGGGTTCATTTTGTAAGGATCACGCGGTTTTTATACGGAGAACCTGGGTCAGGTTCCCGTCATCCCGGCCGGTCCGGTGAAAACAGTCCTACGTGCACCGGGTGCGATGAGGGGGCGTCGAAATGAATCAGAACCCCAATACCCGTGTCAAGGATGGTTCCTGATGCAGACCTGGATGCCACCTTGGACTTCAGCGGCGGCGTTCCTTCCAATTGAACTTTTCCCCGGCCCGCAATGCGTTTGAGGCCGCTGGGATCCTACCGTGGAAATTCGATGTGCACCAGAAGCCCCGTGCCTTCCCGTGCATCTTGCAAGGAAATGGAGGCGTCATGCATTTCGATGACATTCCTGACGATGGAAAGCCCCAGGCCGCTACCCATCTCCTTGTTCCCATGGCCGCGACAGAAGCGATCAAAAACCCTCTCCCTTTCCTCTTCTGGAATGCCGGGACCGTTGTCCCGGACTTCCAGAACGGCCGCGCTTTCCCCCGATTCCACCCTGACGTCTATTCTTCCGGCCTCGGGAATGTAGCGAATGGCATTGTCGACGAGATTTGCCAGCAGAATCCTGAGCGCTTCTTCGTTTCCATCGACAACCACGCTCCCGCTGCCGTCGAGTCCAAGGTCGATGTCTTTTGCCACGGCGAGCGGAGCAATGTCGCAGATTACGGACTTCGAAAGTTCGTACAGGTCGACGGACTGGAAAGGTTTCCGGACCTGCTGATGGCGGGCCAGGGTCAGCAGTTGCTCGACGAGGTGGGAGGAGCGCGAAATGCCCTGTTTGAGGCTGGCAATCGCCTCCAGCATGTCTGCCCTGCTTTCCGATTTGGACACGATCTCGACCTGAAGATGCAATGCCGTGAGAGGAGTACGGAGTTGGTGGGCTGCATCGGCAATGAAATTCTTCTGCAGTTCGAATGCATTCGAAAGCCTCGCGAGCAGTTTGTTCAGGGCGGAAACCATGAATACCATTTCCGGAGGCAAGCCGTTCAGCGAGATCGGCTGCATCGAATCGGCGTTTCTCGTTTCAATATCGGACGCAACCTGGTTGAGTGGCCTCAAACCATAGGATACCCCGATCCAGATGAGCATCCCGAGCACCGGAATCAGAATCGCAGTGGGAAAAAGCGCATTTCCGGATATTTCCGCGGCAGCGTCCGACCGGACGCTGACAGGCTGGCCGACCTGGATGGTTTTTCCCTTGAATTTCAGGTCGAACACACGCCATCTGCGCTTTTGCCACTCAACGGTGGCAAGCCCTTCCACATCGAACCTGGGAAGCGGAGACATGGCGCTGGAGGAGAGAATCGGCTTCCCGCTGCCGTCCCATACCTGTCCGACGAACTGGAATCCATCACCGTCAGAGTCGCCTTCCCCCTGATCGTCATCCCGGTCCGATCCGGCTTCCTCCCCGAAGTTTGCAGGCACGAACATGTTCGAATGTTCCATGGAGTAGGCGATCTGCTCAAGTGCATAATCCTGCATCCTGTTCACCCCTGAGAGTGTGCGCTCGTAAATGGCGTAGCCGCCGGTCGCGCTCGCCAGGACAAGGGCTGAAAGCAGCCAGATCAATAGTCTTTTGCGTATCGACATCAGCAGGGACTCCCGAGCTTGTATCCTACTCCGCGGATATTGAGGATGATCCCGTTGCCGAATTTTTTGCGCAGACTGTGGATGTAGACCTCGATGGTGTTGCTGCCCACGTCGTCTTCCCAGCCGTAAATTCTCTCCACCAGTTTATTGCGAGATATGACGCTTCCGGGCTTCTCGATCAGCGCATGAAGTATGGCGAATTCCTTGGCCGGAAGGAAGATTGGGTTGTCCCTTATCCTGACTTCGTGCCTGAATGGATTCAGGGATATTTCACCATGCACAATTACATTTTCGACCGTTCTCGAATTTCTTCGCAGCAAGGCGCGCATCCTGGCAAGCAACTCGCCAGGAGCAAAAGGCTTGACGAGATAATCGTCGGCCCCGCTGTCCAGACCCGTGATGCGGTCTTCCAGACTATCCCTGGCAGTCAGGATCAATACGGGAATGGCGATGGACCTCTTTCTCATGGTTCTGAGAATTTCCAGCCCGTTCCTTTTCGGAAGCTCTATGTCCAGCAGCAGGAGGGAATGGATTTTGCGCTCCAGCGCATATTCCGCCGACTGGCCGTCCTGCATCCAGTCCACCGTGAAATGAGCAAGCTTGAGCACCTTGCATATGCTGTCACCGACCATCGAATCGTCTTCTATCAGAAGTATGCGCATTTCCGTGTATTCCCTTATTCCATTAAAAATCATAAGGATATAGAAATTTCCGGGCAATTATAATAACCCCTGAATTAATCGAAAATTAAATCGAAAATATATTTTCAATCCGAACGGAACATAACAAATCTGTCATTTTTCACCCGTAAATTTCCCCCACCGATTGCTGGCATACGGCAAATTTCAGGAAACCACTTCACTTAGGGAGAACGGGGGATGGACAAAAAATTCACGCGCAAATTGCTTGCGAAACTGATTCTCGGCTTCATTGCCGCCAACTCGTCGAGCGTCGCGCACGCCTATGATCTCGGCGTGGTGTCGGCAGGATCCGGGACGGGCGGGCAGTCCGCCACCAACACCGCATCCGCGCCCTATCAGGCGCCGACGCAGGGTTCGCTGGTTGCAACGGAGCCGCAATCCGTCATCAGCCAGCAATACATCCAGAACAACACCACCGGCGCCTCCAACTACACCGACATCGCGCAGATCGCCCCCAGCGTCTGGAGCGTCAGCCCCAACGGCGCCGGCGGCAGCGACTGGCCCGGACTTTCGATGCGCGCATTCCAGGACGGCCAATACAACGTGACCTTCGACGGCATTCCTTTCGCGGACGGCGCGGACTTCACCCACCATGTTTCCTCCTACTTCATGTCCCAGGATACCGGGAACGTGGTGGTGGATCGCGGCCCGGGCAATGCGGCCACCATCGGCGATGCGACCTTCGGCGGCACGATCGCGATCCATTCCAAGGATCCGGGCCAGGATGCCGCGCTGACCCCCTATGTTTCGGCGGGAAGCTTCAACACGCGCCTGGCGGGCGTCCAGTTCGACACCGGCGTGATGCAGAACTATGGCTATGCGAGCGGCTTCGTCGACTACAAGAATTTCAGCACGGACGGATTCCTGAGCAACAACCGTTCGCAGCGCGGAAACCTGTTCATGAAGTTCATCAAGCCGATTTCCGACAATACCGCGGTCACGATGGTGGCCATGCAGAACACCGCCCAGCAGAATTTCAGCCTGGGCGCCACGGCGGCGGAAATCGCACAATACGGCTCCAGGTTCGGTCTGAGCCAGGATCCCAACAGCTCGTATTTCGTCGGATACAACCAGGACAAGTTCACTTCCGATTTCGAGTACATCGCCCTCGATACCAGGCATGGAAACTGGAAGATCGACAACAAGCTCTACACCTTCGCCTACCGGCATGACGGCCTTTCCGCAGGAACCGATCCCCTCGCCACGATCGCAACTCAAAATGCAGCGGGCGCCCCCCAGTCCGGCCTCACCCAGTACCGCTCCTATGGCGACGTGTTGCGCGCGACCGACAGGATCGGCCTGAGCGATCTGAAGTTCGGCATCTGGATCGACAGGCAGAATCATCTTTCCTGGACCAACGTCATCACGCAACCCGCCTCCGTCTTCGCCTCCGTCAATCAGGCAGAGACCAGCAACGACACCACCATCCAGCCCTACGTGGAATATGCCTGGAGGCCCACCACCAACCTGACGGTGACCCCGGGCGTCAAATTCAATTCCTTCACCCGGAATTACAATGCGTCCATGGACCCCACCGCAGGCGGCCCGCTCAACTATTCGAAGACCTGGACCGCGACCCTGCCCTCCCTGGATGCCCACTATTATCTGGCGGACAACTGGTCGGTCTACGGTCAGGTCGCCAAGGGATTCACGCCTCCGCCGCTGCAAAGCTTCAATTATTCGAATTCCGTGCAGTTCATCAACTCGCAGACGACCACCAACTATCAGGCCGGTTCGGTCTGGAAGAGCGACAAGCTGACGCTCTCGGGCGACGTGTATTACATCGACAACAGCAATGCGATCCAGAGCTACACGAACAACCTCGGGCTGACCGTGTTCTCGAATGCGGGCGTGGCGAGATACAAGGGCTTCGAGGGCGAGGCGACCTACTACATCGGCGGCGATTTCAGCGTGTACGGCAACTATACCAGGAATGAAGCGTCCATCTTTGCCCAGAACGCGCCGAACAGCACCGCCGCCGCAGGCCTCATCTACGCGAAGGAAAAGAGGATCTATGCTTCCCTGATCGCCAAGGAGATCGGGCAGCGGTACAGCGGATTCGGGGCGGTCGATGCGAACGGGAATCCGATCAATCCGATCCACATGGGATCCTATACCGTCGTCAATTTCAATGCGAGCTATTCGATGAGGTATCTCTTCGACTGGTCGCCGGAGACGAAGGTTCAGCTGATGGTGAACAACCTGATGAACAAGCAGGGGATCATCCAGTCTGCGGGAGGGTTCGACAACAACGGCAACCCGCTGTTCTACGCGATGGTCGAGCGCAACTTCATGGTCAACCTGTCCACTTCCTTCTGAGCGTAGAACATGAACACATCCGCATTTCAACATATGGCGGGGGATTCCGGAGGAATCCTCTACATCATGATGTTCATGCTGCTGGTTGCGCTCACCATCGTGATCGAGCGGAGCTGGCATCTCTGGAAGGTGATCCGGCAGGGCGGGAAAGTCATGGAGCTTCTGAAAACGACGAAGCTGATCGAGCAGGGCGAACTCGGGCATCTCGGGGAGTCCTATCCGGACCTTCCCCATGTGAGGGTGATCGCCGCAGCGCTCCAGCATGACCTGGATCACGATTTCGACCGGATTTCGGACAAGCTGGAGGAATCGATCATGCAGGAAGCGCCCGGCATCGATCGCTACCTTTGGGTGCTCGACACGATCGTGACCATGGCGCCGCTGCTCGGGCTGCTCGGCACCATCATCGGCATGTTCAATGCCTTCCAGGTGCTGGGAGATCCCGGAAATGCCCCCACCAAGGTGACCGGCGGGGTGGCGGAAGCCCTGATCGCCACGGCTTCGGGGCTGTTCATCGCGATCCTCGGACTGTTCTTCTTCAATGCGCTGAGCAACCGGGTGCGCATCATCATGCACCAGCTCGAAACGCTGAAGGTGATGCTGGTCAATCGCATGTATCCGCATTACCACGAGGCCGGCGAGCGCGAGCGCGCTCCCTTCCTGGCTCGGAGCGCAGCATGAAATACTTCGAGACGAAGAAGGCCAGGATCGAGATCATCCCGATGATCGACATCATGTTTTTCCTGCTGGTCTTTTTCATCATGATCACGCTGCACATGATTCCTGCCACCGGGCTGCCGTCGAATCTCGCCAGCAGTAGCACCGCGACCCAGCTCGATGTGCCCAAGGTGATGGTGGCGGTGGATCCGGCGGGGGGAATCAGCGTGGAAGGGAAAAGCCTCAGCCCGAAGCAGCTCACGGACTTGCTGAGGCAGAAGGGGCCGCGCACCGTGGTCACCATTGCCGGGGCCAAGGAAACGTCGCTTCAGCACCTCATGGATGTGATGGATTCCTGTCGCACGGCGGGCGTCACCCAGATCGGGCTTGCCGCCCGCAAGTCGGGGGGATCGTGAAACTTTCATTGAAAAGCGCGGCGCTGGCCGCATTGCTCCTGGAAGCTTCCATCCTGTCCGCCTTCGCCTGGATGCCGCAAACGCCGCCGCCCCCGAAACCGGTGCAGATGATTTCGCTGACCCAGGTGCCGGCCCCGGTCGAGAATGAGCCGAAGCAGGAGCGGGAGCAGGAACAGAAGCCGGAGAAGCGAGTCGTGCGCAAGGCGGAAAGGAAGGCGGTGAGCCAGGCGCCGAGGCAGGTCGCGGCGCAGGAACCGGAGCCCGCTCCGAGTCCGGAGGCTCCGGAAAAAATTCCGCAGGCGGCCGCTCCCGCGAAGGCGGCTCCCGCCCCGTCCAGGGCGCCCGAGGTCCCTCCCGATTTCAGGGCGCAGGTTCGGGCCGCAGTGCAGGCGGCGGTGGTGTATCCCATGGCGGCCAGGATGACGCATGCGACGGGTCAGGCCAGGGTCGGGTTCTCCTATCTGGACGGGGCGGCTTCCGGGGCGCGGATCGTCGCGTCCAGCGGAAGCGCCCTGCTGGACCGGGCCGCGCTGGCCGCGGTGATGAATGCCTCCTATCCCCGCCCGGATGCGCAATTTTCGGGCAAGAAGCTCGATTTCGAGCTATGGGTCCACTTCTACCTGTCCGGGGAGGAGTGAGGCATTTCATGCAGATTTAATTGATCGAAAATTATAGTTTCGCATCGGGAATGAAAAACACAATGGAAAGCTACGACAGGACATACAAACTGCTGCACTGGGGAATGGCCATGCTGGTCGTCTCGGCCCTGGCGCTGGTCGAATTCAGGGGATGGTTGCCGAACCGGGACATGAAGCACGAAGCCGTATTCCTGCACATCCAGGCGGGACTCGGCGTGTTCTTCCTGGTATGGGTGAGGCTCTTCTGGCGCGCAACCCATGCGGCGCCCCCGATCCTGCCCGACCCGCCGAGGATCCAGAAAATCGCGGCCGGCTGGACCCATGCCGGACTGTATTTGCTCATGGCGGCCCTGCCCCTTTTCGGGATCCTGGCGCTGCAGAGCAAGGGCAAGGAAATTTCCTTCCTGAGCTGGACGCTGCCCGTCCTGCTCGACGAGGACAAGTGGCTTTCCTATTCCCTGTCGTTCAGGAACGTCCACGAAATCCTGGGGAACCTGCTCATGGCGGCGATCGCGCTGCATGTGCTCGCCGCCCTGGTGCACCACTTCCATGTCGGGGACAATACCCTGAAGCGCATGCTCCCCTTCCCGGGACGAGGCGAGCCCGGGCTGGAATTACTCAACACATCAACCAAAGGAAACCTGCAATGAAGAAAACGATCTCGCTCATTACGTTCGCGATGGCCTCGGCAGTCGCATTCGATGCTTTTGCGTACGACGGCAGCCAGTACGAAAAGGAGGCGAAGCTCACGCCCGCACAGGCCGAAGCGATTGCGCAGAAGGCCTATCCCGGGACGATCGTCGAAGTGGAACTCAAGCACAAGCGCGGCGGTAGCGGATTGCGCTATGCCTTCGACATCCGCGCGCATCACATCACCCACGAAGTGGCGGTCGATGCGAATACCGGAAAAGTGCTGGAAAACAGCCGGGAATCCGAGAACGAGGACGACTGAATCCTGGCGACAATTTCGCGCATCGATTCGCAAGGATCGACACGGGGTGCGTGACTGTTCCATTATGTCCGATGAACCGGTTGAGTGTTGCACTGGTTCATCACCCCGCAAGGGGATCATCCTGCTCCTGCCCTTTGCTTCGAAGCTTACTTCAGGATTTCCCGGGTGGCCCATACTCCCCTGGCGGTGGGCGATCTTTCCGGACGCACCCGGATCAGGTTTCCGTCGACTTCCGCGACGACCAGGCTGGCCGCTGCGGGAAGCGCGGTGCAAAGGCCACCAGATTCGAGCAGCATCGGCTTGAAATCCTTCCCGGAGGATTTCAGATCCAGGAAATTTTTCAGCATTTCCTTCGTCGGGCAGGTGATCACGGCGGGGTCTGGCGAGAAAACCTTTCCGACCGGATCGTGTTTCGAGCATCCGGCGAGAAGGAGGAAAACAAGGGGCCAGTATTTCATTTTTTCTCCTTTGAAGGGGTGGTTTCAGGTGCGGTAAAGGGAAAGGCAGGCCTCGACCGCATCGGGATCGTACAGGGTGCCTTTCCCTTCCTCGATTTCATGCAAGGCGGCTTCCATTCCGAGGGCGGGGCGGTAGGGACGAGGGGATGACATCTCTTCGACGACG
>JAJZTT010000056.1:12413-15049 GCA_021848705.1 Pseudomonadota bacterium | reverse complement strand
CCGCTGCCGTCTCGATGGACAAGTGGCGCACCAAGCTCGTCTGGGAGGCGGCGGGAATCCCGGTGACGAAATACGAGATCCTCACACCGGAATCCGATTTCGCCGGGGTGGCAGAAAGGCTGGGCCTTCCGATATTCGTGAAGCCCGCTTGCGAAGGATCGAGCATCGGCATCAGCAAGGTGAAACGGGCGGAGGATCTGGAGGAGGCATTCCATCTCGCCGAGAAGTACGACAGCCTGGTACTCGCGGAAGCATTCGTGGACGGATCGGAAGTGCAGTTCCCGATCCTCGGGGGAGAAGTGCTTCCCTCGATCCGGATCGAGACCCCGCACGAATTCTACGATTACGATGCGAAATATTTCGCTGAAGACACCCGCTACGTCTGCCCGGGCCTTGCGCAGGAAAAGGAGCAGGAACTGAGGGATCTGGTGCTCAAGGCATTCAGGGTTCTGGGTTGCAGCGGATGGGGCAGGATGGACCTCATTCTCGACCGGAGCGGCAGGCCTTTTTTCCTGGAAATGAACACCGTGCCAGGCATGACGGACCACAGCCTGGTTCCGATGGCGGCTCGCCGGGCGGGCATCGAATTCGACGATCTGGTGATGAGGATCCTGGAGTCCGCGCATGTGGGATGAACCGGAAAAGCTCACGGCGATCGCGAACTTCCTGTTCCTCGCAGTGGCTGTCGCGGCGGGTTGGGTGCTGATGAGTTTCGCGTCCCATCTTCCCATGCTTCAGCCGAAGCTGCTGAAGGTGGAGGGAATGACCGACCGCCTGAATCGGGATGAGGTGGTGAAGATCGCGGCAAGGCGGCTCGGAACCAATTTCTTCGAGGCGGACATCGATGGAATGAAGAGCGATTTCGAAGCGATACCATGGGTCAGGAAGGTGACCGTGAGCCGCCGCTGGCCGCTCGAGATCGACGTGAGGGTGGAAGAGCATGTGCCGATCGCGAATTGGGACGGGAGCCGGATGGTGAACACCTACGGGGAAGTGTTCGGCGCCACGGAGATCGGCACGCTTCCACGGTTCACCGGGCCGGAAGGAAGTTCGAAGGATGTCTCCAGGGAATATGTCAGTTTCAGCAAGACCCTTGCATCGCTCGACAGGAAAGTGGTGGAAGTGAATCTCTCCGACAGGCGTTCGTGGGAGATTCGCCTCGACGACGGAATGCTGATCGAACTGGGCAGGGAGAAAATGGAAAAGAGGCTTTCCGATTTTGCCGCGCTTTATGACAGGACTGTGGGCAGCCTCGGACGCAGGGTGGACTATGTCGACCTGCGCTACGAAAACGGCTTTGCCGTGCGTGCACCCGGGCTGAAGCTGCGCAGCAGGGGGGCGGCATGATCGGGAAATTCGCACAAGGAAGAAAGGCATGACCAGGGAAGCGAAGAATCTCATCGTCGGGCTCGACATCGGCACGTCCAAGATCGTGGCGATCGTGGGAGAAATCACCCAGGAAGGGAGGCTGGAGATCGTCGGGATGGGAAGCCATCCTTCCAGGGGGCTGAAAAAGGGGGTCGTGGTCAACATCGAGTCGACCGTGAACGCCATCCAGCGTGCGCTCGAGGAAGCCGAGCTGATGGCCGATTGCAAGATCCGCGAAGTCTACACGGGAATCGCGGGAAGCCACATCAAGAGCTTCAACTCGCACGGCATGGTCGCGATCAAGGAAAAGGAAGTGACCCAGATGGATGTCGAGCGGGTGATCGAGACGGCGAAGGCGGTCAACATTCCGACAGACCAGCAGATCCTGCACATCCTCAATCAGGAATTCATCATCGACGGCCAGGAGGACGTGAGGGAGCCGCTCGGTATGAGCGGAATGAGGCTGGAGGTGAAGGTTCACATCGTGACCGGCGCGATCTCGGCCGCCCAGAACATCATGAAATGCGTGAGGCGTTGCGGGCTCGTCGAGCGAGACCTAATCCTGCAGCCTCTGGCATCGGCGAAGGCGGTGCTCACCGAGGACGAGAAGGATCTCGGCGTCTGCCTGGTGGACATCGGAGGAGGGACTGCGGACATCGCGGTGTTCTCGCAAGGGGCGATCCGCCATACCGCGGTGATCCCGATTGCTGGAGACCAGATCACCAACGATATCGCCATGGCGCTCAGGACGCCCACCAAGGAAGCCGAGGAAATCAAGGTGCGCTATGGATGCGCATTGAGGCAGCTTGCAGACCCTGCAGAAATGCTGGAAGTGCCCGGAGTGGGAGACCGCGGGCCGCGCCAGCTTTCGAGGCAGACGCTCTCGGAAGTGATCGAGCCCAGGGTCGAGGAACTCTACAGCCTCATTCAGGCTGAATTGAGGAGGAGCCGTTTCGAGGATCTGTTGTCCTCGGGAATCGTGCTCACGGGCGGGAGCAGCGCCATGACGGGCATGGTGGAACTGGCGGAAGAGGTTTTCCACATGCCGGTCCGTCTGGGGATTCCGCAATATGTGGGGGGGCTTGCGGAAGTGGTCAGAACCCCACGGTTTTCTACCGGGGTTGGTTTGTTGTTGTTGGGGATGGAGGAGCGCAGACGGCAGGGCCTGATGTCGCTGCAATCCGGATCGTTCTGGCAGATTTTCGAAAAAATGAAAAGTTGGTTCCAGAAGAGCTTCTAGCTCGATGGTGCGTGTAGCCTGTTAATTG
>JAJZTT010000056.1:0-12403 GCA_021848705.1 Pseudomonadota bacterium | reverse complement strand
ATCTAGGTGATATGTTTGAAGTCATGGATGCGCAGGATCAGCTTGCGGTGATCAAGGTAATCGGGGTCGGCGGATGCGGGGGGAACGCCGTAGATCACATGATCGAATCCGGGGTGCAGGGCGTTGAATTCATCAGCGCGAACACCGATGCCCAGGCGCTCAAGCGCAACAAGGCCGGGATGGTTCTTCCGCTGGGGGATATCATCACCAAGGGCCTCGGCGCAGGCGCGAATCCGGAGATCGGCCGGGAATCCGCCCTGGAAAACAGGGAAAGGATTGCGGATGCGATCCGGGGAGCCGACATGCTTTTCATCACCGCGGGAATGGGCGGCGGAACCGGGACAGGAGCTGCGCCCGTGGTCGCGCAGGTTGCCAAGGAAATGGGCATCCTGACGGTCGCCGTGGTCACCAAGCCTTTCACTTTCGAGGGCAAGCGTCCCAAGGTGGCTTTGTCCGGAATCGAGGAACTCACCCGGCATGTCGATTCCCTGATCGTGATTCCGAATGACAAGCTGATGGACGTCCTGGGAGAGGACGTCAGCATGCTCGACGCATTCAAGGCGGCGAACAACGTGCTGCACGGCGCAGTGGCCGGCATCGCGGAAGTGATCAATTGCCCCGGCATCGTCAACGTCGATTTCGCAGACGTGAAGACCGTGATGTCCGAGATGGGGATGGCGATGATGGGCTCGGCCTACGCAAGCGGCACCGAACGCGCCAGGATTGCTGCCGAGCAGGCGGTGGCGAGCCCGCTCCTCGAAGACGTGAATCTTTCCGGAGCGAAGGGCGCACTCGTCAACATCACGGCGGGCCAGAACCTGAAAATGAAGGAAGTCCATGACGTGATGAACACCGTTCGCAAGTTCCTGGCCGAGGACTCGACGGTGATCGTCGGAACCGTGATCGACCAGTCGATGCAGGACAGCCTGCGGGTGACCATCGTCGCCACCGGGCTCGGCTCGGTGCAGGCAAAGGGACAGGCGAGGCCGGTTTCCATCGTCAAGACCGGAACCGACAACATGCCGGTAGAAAACTATTCCTCGCTCGATCTGCCCACGGTGATGAGGACCGGCAGGAAACGCGAGTCCGAAGTGGAAGCGATGAAGCAGTCCGGTATGGAAATGCTCGACATTCCCGCCTTCCTGAGGAAGCAGGCGGACTGAGAGGGTGCGCGGGGGGCGAGGCTATGGTAATATTGGTTAATTATCGTATCCTCAGAACCCATGCTCAGGCAGCGCACACTCAGGAACATCGTACGAGCCACCGGAATCGGTCTGCATACGGGCGAAAAGGTCTACATGACCCTGCGCCCGGCTGCGATCGACACCGGGATCGTGTTCACTCGCCTTGATCTCGACGAGCCCGCCGAGATCAGGGCAGATCCGTTTTCGGTTCACGATACGCGCCTTTCGACCTGTCTCGAGAAGGACGGCGCCAGAGTGGCGACCATCGAGCATCTCATGTCCGCATTCGCCGGGCTCGGGATCGACAATGCCTATGTGGATCTGACCGCCTCCGAAGTACCGATCATGGACGGCAGTGCCGGTCCATTCGTTTTTCTCATCCAGTCCGCCGGGATTCTGGAGCAGCCCGCTCCGAAAAATTCATCCGCATCCGCAAGCGGGTGGAAGTCGGCAACGAAAAGAGCTGGGTTCGTTTCGATCCCTACAACGGCTTCAGGCTCAATTTCTCGATTTCCTTCGCCCATCCAATGCTGGAAGGAACCAGCCAGACCGTGAGCATCGATTTCGGATCCGCTTCCTATCTGAAGGAGATCAGCCGTGCGCGCACCTTCGGCTTCGTCCAGGATGTGGAATATCTGAGATCGCAGGGACTGGCGCTGGGCGGGAGCCTGGAGAACGCCATCGTGCTGGACGAATTCCGCGTGCTGAACAGCGACGGTTTGCGCTACGACAACGAGTTCGTCCGTCACAAGGTGCTCGATGCGATCGGCGACCTGTATCTTCTCGGCCATCCTCTCCTTGGCGAATTCACCGGATTCCGTTCCGGCCATGCGCTCAACAACCAGCTTCTGCGCACCGTTCTCGCGGACAAGGAGGCATGGGAGTATGTCTCATACGACAGGCCGGAAGCCATCCCGCCCTATCTGAGATCCCAGCCCAGACCGGCCTAGTCCATGGTGCTGCTGAGGCTGATCGGTTTTGCAGTCCTCGTGGCGATGGGGGTTTCCTTCCTTGTCTACCTGCTGAAAGGTGATCGGCGTTACCTGAATTTCGCCTGGGCGCTGTTCCGTTTCACCCTGCTGTTGTTGCTGGCTTTCTGGATTCTTTATTTTGTTGAAAGAATGATACTTGTAGCCTAAAGTGTTCATCATTCTTGACGTTTTTTGTTTCTCTGACTAGTATGATTCGGTTCGGCCAGTGGGCGTTTGGGGAGAGGTGCGGCCGAATTTCCTTTGGCGATCGAACGGGAAAAAAGACATGATTCCACAATATATCGTTCCGAGAGGCGGCATGCGCTCGGCAATTGCCGGCGTGCATGCGAGGGAAATCCTGGATTCGCGAGGCAATCCCACCGTGGAAGTGGAGGTGGTGCTGGAGAGCGGCGCCTCGGGACGGGCCGCCGTTCCTTCGGGAGCTTCCACGGGTTCGCACGAGGCTTGCGAACTGCGCGATGGGGACAGGGATCGCTATGGGGGGAGAGGCGTGCTGAGGGCGGTGGAGAATGTCCGCTTTCCGATCGCGGACGCGATCACCGGGCTCGATTCCATGGACCAGGGGGCCGTGGACCGGGCGATGATCGAACTCGACGGCACCCCCAACAAGGAAAATCTTGGCGCGAACGCCATTCTCGGGGTGAGCCTTGCAACCGCGAAAGCTGCAACCAACGCCTGCAACATGCCGCTTTACCGCTATATCGGCGGCGTCGCCGCCTGCAGGCTGCCGGTTCCGATGTTCAACATCCTGAATGGCGGGGCGCATGCCAACTGGCAGGGCGCAGACATGCAGGAATTCATGGTTGCGCCGGTCGGTGCGCCGAGGTTTTCGGAAGCGCTGCGCTGGGGAAGCGAAATTTACCACAGCCTGAAGGAAGTGCTGAAGGATGCCGGGCACTCGACCGGAATCGCCGACGAAGGCGGGTTCGCCCCTGTATTGAAGGGCAATGCAGAGGCGATGGATTACATCGTGCGTGCCATCGAGAAAGCCGGATATCGGCCTGGTGAGGATGTGGTGATCGCAGTCGATCCCGCGTCGAGCGGATTTTACCGGGATGGCTGGTATCACCTTCGTTCGGAAGGCAGGGTGGTCGATTCTGAAGAAATGATTTCCATGTACAAGGACTGGGCGGACCGGTATCCGCTCGCCGTGCTGGAGGATGGTCTGGCGGAAGACGACTGGGAAGGCTGGAAGAAGTTGAATGCTGCGCTCGGGAGCAGGATGGAGATCGTCGGTGACGACCTTTTTGTCACCAATGTGGAGAGGATCCGGCGCGGGATCGAGGAAAATGTCGCCAACGCAGTACTGATCAAGCTGAACCAGATCGGCTCCCTAACGGAAACCATCGCCGCGGCAAAAATGGCCTTCAATTCGAGCTGGGGGGCGATGGTCTCTCACCGCAGCGGGGAGACCGTCGACAGCTTTCTCGCAGACCTCACCGTGGCTTTGGGTACCGGGCACATCAAGACCGGCGCGCCCTGCAGGGGGGAGCGGCTCGCGAAATACAACCAGTTGCTGAGAATCGAGGAATATCTTGGCGATTCCGCCGTGTATGCCGGACGCAACGCCTTCGTGCGCAGGGAGAACTTTTTACCGTAAAACAGCTCGTATTCATCATGAGGCCCCCTCCTGCTGGCGGGCGTTACGAGAGAATTGATGCCATGGAAAAACTCAGGATATTGCCGGGTGCGGCGATCGTGATCGCTTTGACCGCAGTGGTCGGCGTGGGAGAAGGAAAGGCAAGGTCGCTGGAAGACGGATTCGCGAGGAACCGGGTGACGCTGGTTCGGGATCTGGGGAAAGCGGAGAGGACGGTAGCGCAGAATCCGGCCTATCTGGTGCAGATCCGGCGTGGAGGGACTTCCGCCGAAGTGCTGGTCGATGCGGTCACCGGAAAGATCCTTTCTTCCTAGTTTTCATCTCAGCAGGTTCGCGCCCAGCATGGGCGGAGAGGGCTGCCTGTACTTGCCGAGAATGTCGTAAAAGTTTCGGATGTTGGCGACCATCACCACGGCCTCTCCCCCTCTCGCAAAGCCGTGGCTCAACGTGCTGAAATAGCCGGAACGGCTCAGAAGCGGAAGGGTGTCCTTCAGATCCACCCAGGAATCCGGGTTCTTGTGCAGTCGTTTCGCGAGATTCATCGCGTCCAGGAGATGGGCGGTGCCCAGGTTGTAGGCGGCAAGCGCGTACCATGTCCTGTCCGGTTCCTTCACTTCCGGCGGGATGGAATCCTTCAGCTTGGCGAAGTAGCGGGCGCCTGCCACGATGCTCTGCCTCGCATCTAGGCGGTCGCTCACGTTGAGCCGGTCCGCCGTGTCGCTCGTCAGCATCATGATTCCCCTCACCCCGGTGGGAGAAGTGGCGTGCGGGTCCCAGTGCGATTCCTGATAGGAAAGTGCGGCGAGCAGTCTCCAGTCGATCCCGGTGAGCGATTCCGCTTCCTGGAAATAGGAAATCATCGGGGGAAGTTCCTTGTCCATGCTTCCCAGAAAACTCACGATGTCGACCTGATCGAGCCGGTAGATGTGGCCGTAATAGCGGTCCACCAGGCGCTGCAGGGTGCCGTCCTTTTCGATCCCGTCGAAGAAATCCTGTACCTTGCGGATGAGTGCCGGATCGGCATCCTTCGGAAATTCCCAGGACAGTCTTCTCGGACCCGCAAGATCGAATGCGGTCGCGATGTTGGGATAGAAATGGGCCGCGATGTCGATCTGGTTGGAGTAGGCGATGGCGTAATCTGTGGTGCCGTCGGAGAGACTGGAAAGCAGTTCGTCGCTGGATTCGGTCTTCATTTCGCTGAAGTCCACATCGGGATATTTCTGCTTCAGCGAAGATACGATCTCCCGTATGGCAGGATCCGCGATGCATGCGATCCGCTTTCCGGAAAGGGATTCGAAACCGGAAGGCTTTGGCCCGGAAGAATTGTAGACGAGGCGTGGAATCACGCCGAAATAGGTCGGGCCGTACACGAGATCCGGGCTGCCGTCCGGTGGGATGGTGAGGCCGGCTGCGCCGAAATGGACCTTGTGGTGGATCACCGCATCCTCGATCTGTTCCCGGTTGGCATAGAGGACGAACTTTGCCTTCATGCCGATCTTCTGGGCGAACAGGTTGGCAAGATCGTATTCGAGACCGGCATAATTGCCCTGGGAATCCTCGTAAAAGGTGGTGGGGCCGTTGACGGTGGCGATGACGAGCTCGTTCGTGGATGCGAATGGGGGGGCATGCCATTCCTCCTTGCCGCATCCGCCCAGGAAAGCGGCAAGAAGCATCAGGAAGCAGGCGGAAATCAGCGATTTGGGGGGCGGATCGCTCTGAATCGTGGTTCTCCGGTTGGGTTTCGAGCCGTAGTTTATCATCAAAGGTTGAATTTTCGTCGGTTCCGCTCAACAAGTCTGCAATATGATGGTAGAATTGCCGTCCACGGAGAGGTGGCAGAGTGGTCGAATGTACCTGACTCGAAATCAGGCGTAGGCGCAAGTCTACCGAGGGTTCGAATCCCTCCCTCTCCGCCAGAAGTCAAAAAGCCCCTGCAAAGGGGCTTTTTCCATTTTCGGGATGAGAACCATCGGGTTCGCGGAGACATCCGGTCAGTGCGGGGATGTCGAAGGCGCCCCGGGATCGCCGCTGCTTCCATCGTTGCACGCATGCTCCCTGGATGTTTTTCCAGGAGAAGTGTTGCGCGTTCCTCCATCCCCAGCCCTTCCCGATGGGAAGGGGGCGAACGGCCGCGTTCGATCCTCGGTGGCAAGGGCCGGGGATTCACGGCCATCCAGCCATTTCGCCGAGGTATCCACAGACAGCTTTATGCAGCAATAGCCCGGGGCATATTCGATGGGCAAACTTTCAGTTTGCAGCTGCGATGCAGGGCGATGCGAAGAGATGTCCGTTCCATCCCCCCTGGATGGTCCGCAAGGCGACGATCGTCCACATCGATCCCAGCATCAGCACCAGCAAGGCGCCGAAGATGGAGAATGCGGGAATGTGCAGGATCGATCCGAGCTTGAGAGTCGCTGCGGTGTAGACGCCGAGCGGAAAGGTGTAACCCCACCAGCCGAGATTGAAAGGGATGCCGGCGCGCCAGTGACGGGCCGTGATCAGGGTGGCGAGCAGCAGCCACCACAGCCCGGTTCCCCAGAGGATCGTTCCGGCGACGACCCCGATCCCCTGCGCGGCGCTTCCGATCGCGGCCAGACCCTGACTCGCCAGGATCGGAGGTGCATCCTGGCCCAGCAGCAGCATGCCGAGCGAACCGGTTCCGATCGGGCCCAGCGAAAGCCAGCTGGAGGCGGCCATGTTGTCCGGTGGCAGGCGGTGCAGGGCCATGCGCAGGAAAAGGATCGTCAGCACGCAGAATGCGACGGGCACCGAATAGGCCCACATCACATAACTGACGATGAGCGTGACGAATTGCGCATGGTGGTCGAACAGGTGAGGCGCCAGCAATCCACCGCTGCTTGCGGCCACTTCCGCTGCGACGATGGGGAGCAGCCAGATAGCGGTCATTCTGTCGATGTCGTGCGATTGCCGGGTGAACATGAAATAGGGGATGAGCACCCCGCAAGCGACGGACAGGGCCACATCCAGCCACCACATCGCTTGCGCCACCGGAACCACTGTTTCTCCCCAGCGAGGGATGCCGAAGAAAATCAGGCCGTTGACCAGGGTTGCGAAGCCCATTGGGATGGTGCCCATGAACATCGACACGATGCTGTGGCTGAAGATGCGACGCGCTTCTTCCCAATAAAGCACCCAGCGCGCTGCATACAGGAAGGCGAAAAGCGAGAACAAAAAGATGTTGAACAGCCAGAGCGATTCGCCCATGCCGTAAAGAAGGCGGCCCGCGCCAGGCACCAGGGGCAGCATCAGCGCAAGGATGCCGGTCCCCATCGTTGCAGCGAACCAGTTCGGCGTGAACTGACGGATCATTTCGCGCGGATGTTCGAGCCTGGTGAGCGGCTTGAGTTTGCGTACATGCCGGATCATGATTCTCCCCTCATCGAATTCAGGAGCGCTTCCGCAGCTCTGCCCGGCGTGCGTTCCTTGTGGCAAAGCGCGGAGAAGGGACGCGGAGCTTCGTCGAAAGGAAGGATCCGGAGGGCGTTTGCATCGGTAGATCTCTCGACCACCAATGCGGAAAGCACCGCGATGCCAGCCCCGGCTTCCACCGCGGAAAGAACCGATTCGTTCGATGGCAGGGTCAGCGCGACATCCAGGGAATCCGGGTCCAGCCCTCGCGCCCTCAGCATCTCCTCGAAGGTCGATCGCGTGCCCGAGCCCGGTTCGCGCATGATCCAGCGTGCGAGCGAGATCTCCTTTCCTTCCGCAGGGAAGCACTCGGGGCGTCCAACCAGCACCAGCCTGTCCTGCCCGACCGTCCAGCGCGAGATCATCCCGTCGGACACCGACCCCTCGACGAAGCCGAGTTCCACGCTTCCGTCCGATACCGCACGGATGACCTGGCCGGTGTTGCCCATTGCGAGATGGATGCTGATGCCGGGGTATTTCTGCCGGAAACCGGCCAGATGTTTCGGCAGCCAGTAGCTCGCGATGGTCTGGCTCGCGACGATTTTCAGCGAGCCGTGCATGAGGCTGCCGAGTTCGGCAAGGATTCTTTCCGCACCGGCAACGCGCCCCAGAATGGCCCTGGCCTCCCCAAGCAGGGTTTGCCCCGCCCCGGTGAGTTCGATGCGCCTGCCGATGCGATGAAACAGCCTGATCCCGTACCGGGATTCCAGGGCGGCGATGGCTGCGCTGACCGTGGATTGCGTGACATGCAGGGCCTCGGCTGCCTTCGTCATGTGCTGGCGTTCGGCCACTTCGACAAACATCTTCAACTGGTCCAGTGTCATTGCATTCCTCCCGGATGCAATTATGCTGCAGCTCAAATGATCATTCAAACGAATCGTTTCTATCGAAACGTTCGGATGAGGCGATCGATCCATTCCGTCCGGAAAGGGATATTTCCCCGGTCAGGTCAGGCCTGTCCATTCCGGGGGAACCCTGAATTCGCTCACCCAGACTGCCACCTGTTCCGGATGCATGGGGCGGGCAATGCCGTAGCCCTGGCCGAATTCGCAGCCCATGGCCAGCAGCTTCTCTCCATGCGCGACGGTTTCCACCCCTTCTGCAACGACCTGCTTTCGGAATGCGTCGGCAAGACCGATCACCCCTTTCACGATGGAAAGATCGTTTTCGTCCTCGAGCATTCCCTGCACGAAGGACTGGTCGATCTTGATGGTGTCTGCCGGGAGTCTTCTGAGATAGGATAGGGAAGCATATCCCGTTCCGAAATCGTCGATCGAGAAACGGATGCCGAGCCCGATGCATTCCTCGATCTTCTCGATGGCCGAACTCATGTCGCCGATGGCTGCCGTTTCGAGGATTTCCAGCTTGAGCATGTTTCCCTGCAATCCGGGATATTGCTGCATCACGGAAGTGAGGAAATCGACAAACCCCTCCGACTGGAGATGGCGCGCCGGAAGGTTGACGCTGACCGCAAAAATCAGTCCCTGGCTGCGCCATGCGTCGAGTTGCGACATGGCCTGCCGGATCACCCATTCGGAAAGCCCGATTTCGAATTCGCTGTTTTCGACGTGAGGCATGAATTCCCCGGGCGTCAGGAGGCCCCTTTCGGGATGCTGCCAGCGGATCAACGCTTCCATTCCGATCACTTCGCCGGTTCTCATGTTGATTTTCGGCTGGTAGTGCAGGTGGAGTTCGCGATTTTGCAGGGCCGCTTCGATCCTGGAAAGCTCCCCGTGGCCGGTGGGGTGATCCCTAGAGAAGTCGAAGAAGTGGATCCGGTTCCTTCCTTCCTGTTTTGCAATGTACATCGCCTGGTCGGCATTCCGGAGCAGGGCGGTTCCATCGCCGACATGATCCGGATAGACCGAAACGCCGATGCTCGATGAAATCCGGATTTCCTTTCCCGCGATTTCGAACGGCCTGCAGATTGCTTCCATGACCCGCTCCAGCATGGCCCTGCATTCCTCCCTTCCGGCGATGTTGGTCAGGACCAGGATGAATTCGTCTCCCCCCAGGCGGACCACGGTGTCTGTCGAGCGGGAGATGGCGGCCAGCCTTCGCGCCACCTCGACGAGGAGCGCATCCCCTGCGGCATGCCCCAGCGTGTCGTTGACCGGCTTGAATCCGTCGAGATCCATGAAGCAGACGGCGATTTTTCCGCCGGAACGGTCTGCCTGTGAAACCGCCATTTCCAGTCTGTCATTGAGCAACACACGGTTCGGAAGCCCGGTCAGCGGGTCGTGATGAACCAGGAATTCCAGCTGCTTCTGCTGGTTCCTGACTTCGGTGATGTCCTCTACGATGACGACGAAATAATCGACCTCTCCCGCTTCATTGCGCACCCCCCGGGAAGCGATATGCGCATGGAGGAGGCTGCCGTCCTTCCTCAGATAGCGCATGTTCTGCTCGCATTCGTCGATCTCTCCGCTGAGGATGCGCGCGGCAAGGCGCAGGCTCTCCTCCACGTCTTCCGGGTGGGTGATGTCGATCCAGTTGGTGCGGATCAACTCTTCCCTCGGGTAACCGAGCATCATGCAAAGCGCGTCATTGACTTCGATCCAGTCGCTTTCCCTGGAGGTGGCTGCCATCCCCACCATCGCCCTTTCGAAGTAGGCCCTGAAATGCCGTTCGCTTTCCGAGAGCGCGCTGCGTGCCTTCAGCCTTTCCCGCTCCCGGTCGAAACTGTCCAGCGCAAAGGAAACGTCCCGCGCCATTTCGTCCAGAAGTTCGATTCCTTCCCTGTCGAATGCCTCCTCCTCGCGATGGTAGACGCTCAGGATCGCAAAGGGTTTTCCTCCCCGCAAAATGGGAAAGGTGCCGCTGCTTCCCCATCCGAAGCGCATGGCCAATTCATGCCATGGCTTCGTCATTTCATTTTGCATGTAGCGGGTGATGATGATGTTGTTGCCTTCTCGGAATGCAGTGCCGGCGGGTCCCCTGCCTTCCGGAAGTTCTTCCCGGGCAGAAATGGTGATGGTTGCAACATAGTCGGCACCGCTTCCGTGGCTCGCCACCGGCTCGAGAAGATCCGTATCCGGGTTCAGCTTCCGGATGGAGGCAAGCACCATCCCGCCGAAATCCACCGCCATCCTGCATACCAGGGGAAAAAGGGTTTCCTCGTTTTCCATGCGTATGATCGCCTGGTTCACTTCGCTCAATGCCCTGTAGAGTTTGCTGATTCTCCTGATCCTGTCTTCAGCGTTCTTGCGCTCCGTGATGTCGTACAGGACCACCAGATGAAGGCCGGAAAAGTCCTGTCCCAGGGAGGCAGTGCTGACCAGAAAGGTGCGGACGCTTCCGTCCTTGCAGCTGATCCTGGATTGAATCGGGAGGAAGGGAAGTCCCGAGCGGTTCGCCCGCTCCAGGGCATCTCTCCAGGCCTCGGCAATTTCCTTCCTGTATTGCGGGTCGGGGTAGGCGATCGACCACCATTTTTCGAGATCCGGGATTTCCTCCAGTCGGTAGCCGATGGTGCGAACGAATGCATCGTTGAGGTAGGTGATGTTTCCATTTTCGCCAGTGAGGGCAAGCGGAACGGGAACGGATTCGATGATGGTGCGGAATCTTTCTTCGGAACGCTTCCGGTCGTCTATGTTGAAGGTGACGCCGATGAAGCGGCGTTCCCGGTCCACGATCCTGCCATAATTGGCGTACCAGACCCATTGGCCGGATTTGGAGCGAACCCTGAATTCGCAGCGGTAACGGCTGGTGACTCCGGAAAGGTGATCCATGATCGCGGTTTTGACCATCGGCACATCGTCAGGATGAACGATCCTGAAGATGTCCTCCACGCTGGAGGCGGCTTCATCGCCTCCATATCCGAGTTCCGAAAAGATTTTTTCGGCCTTGCGGATCACGCTCCCGGTGACGAGATCGTTTTCCCAGAGGTCCATCCCCGCCGCTTCCAGGGCAAGTTCGAGTTGATCGCTGTCCCGTTGATGCATTTCCTGCTTTCGAACATGACGGACTGAATGGCCGGAAACCTTCCGATTCTGGCCTGAACCCGCAAATAATCAGCTCCTTGAAAAAAAACGGCGGGCCTTTACGGATTGTACAGCAGGAATCCGGTTCGGGCATCCGGCAAACGTCCGGAAAATTGCGGGAACCTCCTTCGCCGGGTATACTCCGGTTCGTTTCAGGGGAGACGGCATTCCTTGTAACATGGTGGCTGGCCTGCAGTTTTCCCGGCACGGGGGAAGGCGCGGGCATCTCCCTACCCCGCCCGTTTCAATTCGAATTCGCCGGAGGATGGCATGGGATTTTACGGTTTTGTCGCAGTCGGTATCGGTGCCGGCCTGGGCGCATGGTTGCGCTGGTGGCTTGGAATCCTGCTCAATCCGGTCTTTCCCACCCTGCCGTACGGCACACTCGCAGCCAATCTGCTGGGCGGTTACCTGGTGGGACTCGCAGTCGCATTCTTTTCCGAACACTCCGGGCTGCCGCCCGAAGCCAGGCTATTCATCATCACCGGTTTCATGGGCGGACTCACCACATTTTCCACCTTCTCGGCGGAATCCGTCACCCTGATTTCCCGATCGGAATACCTTTGGGCGGCGGTTCATGTCGCCGTCCACGTTGGTGGTTCGCTGTCCATGACCATGCTGGGGATCGCGACCTTTCATTTTCTGAAATCAAGGGGGCTGGCATGAAGGGGACCTATCTCAAGTTTTATGTGCATGAAGACGGGAAGCACCGTCACATCCCGCTGTACGAATGGCTGCTGGAGGCGGCGAAGAAACTGGGCATCCAGGGCGGTTCTGCTTTCAAGGCGGTCGCCGGGTTCGGCAGGCATGGCGTGCTGCACGAAGATCACTTTTTCGAGCTCGCAGGCGATCTCCCTCTGGAAGTGGTGTTCGTGGTCAGCGACGAGCAGGCCGAACGCCTGCTCGAACTGGTTCGGGATGAGAAGATCCAGCTATTTTATGTCAGGATGCCGGCCGAATTCGGGGTGGTGAACGGCGAGTGAACGGACTCCTTTCGTCGATCCTGTTCTAAGATTGGAACATCGCTCCCCGAAAGGATCCAAAATGCACGCCACCATTTCAGCCATCCGCGCGATGGAAATCCTCGACTCCCGCGGCAATCCCACCCTGCGGGTGAATGTGTTCCTCGGAAACGGCATGGTCGGCACGGCCTCCGTCCCTTCGGGGGCTTCCACCGGCGAGAACGAGGCAGTCGAACTGCGCGACGGTGACAGA
>JAJZTT010000254.1 GCA_021848705.1 Pseudomonadota bacterium | reverse complement strand
ATCGAATCGTCTTCCATGATCTTGCGGGTTTCCCAGACCATCTTCATTTCCTCCTTGGTGTAGCCGTTATCGAGGAAAACATCGATATGGGGAAGCACGTTGAAGGCGATGCGCTTGGGATAAACCTCGCAGACGACATCCTTCTGGCTGAAAAGCGCCGTGGTCTGATTGGCGAGCTCTTCTATCGCTTCCTTGCCCGTTCCGGATACGGCCTGATAGGTCGCGACATTGATCCGCTCTATCCCGACGGCATCATGGATCGGCTTCAGCGCGACCAGCATTTGTATCGTCGAGCAGTTGGGATTGGCAATGATGCCGCGATTTTTATACTGGCTTATGGCATGCGGGTTGACTTCTGGAACGACCAGCGGAATGTCGTCCTCGTAGCGAAAATGGGCGGTATTGTCGATCACGACGCAGCCCGCGGCCGCAGCCCTGGGGGCATATTCTGCGGAAACGCTGCCGCCGGCGGAAAAAAGGCCGATTTTCGCCTTCGAGAAATCGAAATCTGCGACATCGAGCACCGTCACATCGCGCCCATTGAAGCGCACCTTGCTTCCCGCGGAACGGGAGGATGCGAGCGGATAGATTTCCCCTACCGGGAATTTGCGCTCTTCCAGGATGGAAAGCATGGTCTCGCCGACTGCGCCTGTTGCGCCCAGAACGGCCACATCGTATTTCTTGTTCATCTACAGTAATCCTCTAAATCAAAGTCTTGCGGCAACGGCATCGCCCATCTCCCGCGTCCCGACCTTGCGCATTCCTTCCTGATAAATATCGGAAGTGCGCAAGCCTTCGGCAAGCGTATTCTTGACTGCATTTTCTATCCTTCCGGCGGCAGCCTCGTTGTCGAAGGTATGGCGCATCATCATTGCAACCGAAAGAATGGTCGCAAGCGGATTGGCAATGTTCTGCCCCGCGATATCCGGGGCCGAACCGTGAATCGGCTCGTACAGCCCCTTGCCATGCGCATCCAGGGAAGCGGAAGGAAGCATGCCTATCGAGCCTGTCAGCATGGAAGCCTCGTCCGAAAGAATGTCCCCGAACATGTTTCCGGTCAGGATCACGTCGAACTGCCTGGGGTTCCTGACAAGCTGCATGGCGGCATTGTCGACATACATGTGGGAAAGCTCGATTTCCGGATAATTTTTCGCGATTTCCATGACCACTTCGCGCCAGAGCACGCTGGTTTCCAGCACGTTCGCCTTGTCGACGGAGCAGAGCCGCTTCTCGCGCTTCATGGCCGTCCTGAAGCCGACATGGGCTATCCTGGCGATTTCCGATTCGCTGTAGAGCATGGTGTCGAAACCTTCGCGCTCGCCGTCATGAGTCCGCCTCAAGCCTCTGGGCTGACCGAAATAGATGTCCCCGGTGAGCTCCCTCAGGATCATGATGTCGAGGCCGGCAACCACTTCGGGCTTCAGGGAGGATGCGCTCGCCAGCTCGGGATAGAGCACAGCGGGGCGCAGATTCGCGAAAAGGCCGAGTTCCTTCCTGATTCTCAAAAGTCCCTGCTCCGGCCTCATGGGCCTTGGCAGGCTGTCGTAGCGGTATCCGCCGACTGCGCCCAGCAGCACGGCATCGGCCTCTATCGCGAGCTTCGAAGTTGCCGCCGGATAGGGGTCTCCCGCCGAATCGTAACCCGCTCCGCCTATATCCCCGTATTCGAGCTCGATTTTCAGGCCGTCTTTGGCAAGAATATCCAGAACCTTGACAGCCTGAGCAACGATCTCAGGCCCTATGCCGTCTCCCGGCAATACTGCGATTTTCATTTCTCATTCCCGATAAAAAGCCAGGGCTGCGCCCCTCTGTGCCTGTCTTCGAATGCCCTGATCTCGTCCCCATGGACCAGCGTCAGGCCGATGTCGTCCAGTCCCTCGATCAGGCAGTGCTTCCTGAAAGCATCCACTTCGAACCCGATCGCTTCCCCCGAAGGCGTCACAACGACCTGCTTTTCGAGGTCTATGGCAAGCCTGTAGCCGTCCTTCCCGGAGGTTTCCAAGAAAAGCCTGTCGACAATCTTCGCGTCGAGCACAATGGGAAGCAGTCCGTTCTTGAAGCAGTTGTTGTAAAAGATGTCGGCGAAAGACGGCGCGATGATCGCCCTGAATCCGTAATCTTCGAGCGCCCAGGGCGCGTGCTCGCGGGAGGAGCCGCAACCGAAATTCTCCCTGGCGAGCAGGATCTGCGCGCCGCGGTAGCGCGGGAAATTCAGCACGAAATCGGGGTTCAGCTGGCGCTTGCTGTTGTCCATCCCGGGTTCGCCGTGATCCAGATAGCGCCATTCGTCGAACAGGTTCGGCCCGAAGCCGCTGCGCCTTATCGACTTCAGAAACTGCTTCGGGATGATCGCATCGGTATCGACATTGGGCCGATCCAATGGCGCCACGAGGCCGTCGAGATATCCGAATGGCTTCATGACAGCCTCCCGGGGTCGACGAAGTGTCCTGCGATCGCCGCAGCGGCTGCGAGTTCCGGGCTCACGAGATGGGTCCGCCCCCCCTGCCCCTGCCTTCCCTCGAAATTCCTGTTGGAAGTGGAAGCACAGCGCTCTCCCGGGGAGAGCCTGTCGTCGTTCATGGCAAGGCACATGGAGCAGCCCGGCTCGCGCCACTCGAATCCCGCTTCCAGGAAAACCCTGTCCAGCCCTTCTTTCTCGGCCTGGCCCTTGACGAGCCCGGAGCCCGGAACGACCATGGCGAGCCTGATGTTTTTCGCGACATGCCGCCCTTTCACCACGAGAT
>JAJZTT010000055.1 GCA_021848705.1 Pseudomonadota bacterium | reverse complement strand
CCGCCCGCCGCCCCTGCGGCTTCCTCTCCGGGCGCCGCGCCGAATCCGCCCAGCATCACGTTGATGAAGGAGCGGTTCATCGCCTTGCACATGATGTAGGAGAGGATCGCGCCCGAGCTGCCCACGAGCGACCCCGCGATGATCAGCATGTTGTTGTTGAGCGTGAAACCGATTCCCGCAGCCGCCCATCCGGAATAGGAATTCAGCATCGAAACCACCACCGGCATGTCGGCGCCGCCGATCGGGATGATGAGCAGCACGCCGAGTACCAGCGCGATCAGGGTCATGACGATGAAGGGCGTCCAGCTCTGTGTCGCATAGAAGGCGATGCCGAACCCCAGCATCACGACGGCGAGGATCAGGTTCAGCCAGTGCTGGCCCGCGAAGGAAACCGGGGCGCTCCTGATCTTCCCGGAGAGCTTTCCGAATGCGATGACCGAACCCGTGAAGGTGATCGCGCCGACGAAAGTGCCGATGAAGAGCTCGATGAGGCTCTCGGCGCGCAGCGATCCGTCCGGCAGCGCGATTCCGTAAGCGAGCGGGTTGTTCAAGGCGGAGATCGCGATGAACACCGCTGCGAGTCCCACCAGGGAATGCATCGCCGCGACGAGCTCCGGCATCGAAGTCATTTCGATTTTTCTCGCGACGGTCGCGCCGATCGATCCGCCCACCAGGATTCCGCCCAGGATCAGGGCGTAATTGTGGGTGAGAAACAGCGTGGTGAGTACGGCGATGATCATGCCGACGATGCCGAATGCGTTGCCTCTCCTCGCCGAAACGGGGGACGACAGCCCCTTCAAGGACAGGATGAAGAGTACCGCTGCGACGAGATAGGCGAGTGAAACCTGATTCGCGGACATGCTTTACCTCTTTTTCTTCTTGAACATTTCCAGCATCCTGCGCGTCACGAGGAAGCCCCCGAACACGTTGATGCTGGCGAGCGCCACCGCGATCCCGCCGACGATGGTGCCGAAATCGATCTTGTCCGGGCCCGCCGCGAGCATCGCGCCGACGATGATGATGCCGCTGATCGCATTGGTCACCGCCATCAGCGGGGTGTGCAATGCCGGCGTGACGTTCCAGACCACGTGATAGCCGACGAAGATCGCCAGCACGAACACGGTGAGATTGACGATGATGGGATCGACTGCTCCGCCCATTTGCTTCTCCTTATTTTTTGACCAGTTCGCCGTCGATGGAGACGAGCGTTCCGGCGATGATTTCGTCCTGGCGATCGAGCTTCAGCTCCCCGGTCTTCGCATCCAGCATCAGGCTGATGAAATTGAACAAGTTGCGCGCATACAGGGCGCTCGCGTCGGCCGCCACCATGGCGGGCAGGTTGCTGTAGCCGATGAGGGTGACGCCGTGTTTCTCCACCACCGCATCCTTTTCGGATAGCGGGCAGTTCCCGCCGAATTCGACCGCCATGTCGACCACCACCGATCCGGGCTTCATGGCTTTCACCGTCTCTTCCTGCAGCAATACGGGCGCGGGCCTGCCGGGAATGAGCGCGGTGGTGATGACGATGTCGGACTGGATGGCGCGGGCATGGATGAGTTCCGCCTGCTTCTTTTTGTAGTCTTCCGACATTTCCTTGGCATAGCCGCCGGAAGTCTCGGCGCTCTCGCCTTCCGCGAGGGGAACCTCGACGAATTTCGCCCCCAGGCTCAGCACCTGCTCCTTCACCGCAGGCCGCACGTCGAAAGCCTCGATCACGGCGCCCAGGCGCTTGGCGGTCGCGATCGCCTGAAGTCCCGCCACCCCCACGCCGAGGATCAGCACGCGGGCCGCCTTCACAGTACCGGCCGCAGTCATCAGCATCGGCATGAAGCGCTGGTAGGCGTTCGCAGCCAGCATCACCGACTTGTAGCCGCCGATATTGGCCTGCGAGGAGAGCACGTCCATGCTCTGCGCGCGACTGATGCGGGGAATCGATTCCATGGCAAAGGCGGTGATGCCCGCTTCCGCATAGGCAGCCATCTTCTCCCGATCATGCGGGGAGAGCAACCCGACCAGCAGGGTGCCTTTTTTGACCATGGAAAACTCGGAATCCATGAGCCCGCGTACCTTCAGCACCATCTGCGAATTCGCGTAGAGTTCTTCTGCGGTCGGAACGATTTCGGCGCCAGCCGCCTCGTATTCCGAATCCGGGATGTTCGCTGCGATTCCGGCGCCCTTCTGCACAGATACCTTGTGCAGGGCGGAGAGTTTCTTCACCGTCTCCGGGGTCGCCGCGACCCGCTTCTCCCCCGCTCTCGCTTCAAGAGGGATGCCTATCTGCATTGTTATTCTCCCTGCCCACAACAAAATTCCTCCATTCTAACCCGGAACGAGAGAAATTCCCAACCGGCTTCTCAGCATCCCGGAAAGGAAGCTGAGGGCGGATTCGAGCGAAGCCCGCGCAGGCTCGCTCAGATCGGAGCCGAGCTCGAAATGCTCGCCGCGGATGGCGAGGATCCAGGCGGGGGGAGGGGACCCGGCGACTTTTTCATGAACGGAAAGGAGCGCTTCCGGGGAGAGCGCATGGGTGAAGGGAGTGCGGTCGACCGATGCCGCCACCCTGCGAAATTCGTAGGGGGTGGCGAGATTCGCAGCCGCATCGACGAAGATCACGGCGCGCCTGCCGGAAAGATCCAGCGCATTTTCCACCTGGAGCTGAAAGGTTTCGATCAACTCGATTTGTTCGGGATCGATTTCGGATTCGATTGCGCGCAGCAGCATCGGGCCGAGCGCATCGTCCCCCCGGGATTCGTTGCCGATGCCGTAGATGAGTACCGGCTTCATTGCGCCAAAAAATTTCCTTCGGAGGATCTCGAACCGGAAGAAACCTTTTCTCCCTCGCAATCGATCAGTTCCACTTCGAGCGGCATCCTGCCGAGGGCATGGGTCGCGCAGGAGAGACAGGGATCGAATGCGCGGATCGCGACCTCGATGTGATTCAAAAGACCTTCCGTGATTTCTTTCCCGTCCAGATATTCCAGCGCAACCTGGCGGATCGCTTCGTTCATCGCCTGGTTGTTGTGGGTGGTGGATACGATGAGATTCGCCCGGATCACGAGATCTTCCTCGTTCACCCGGTAATGATGGATGAGCGTTCCGCGCGGCGCCTCGATCACCCCCACGCCGCGCCCCGTCCGCACGCCCAGCGGGGCGATCAAGTCCTTCCCTTCGATATCGTCGTCGTGGAGGAGGTCCTTGATGTTTTCAGCCGCATGCAGCAATTCGATCATCCTCGCCCAATGGTAACCGAGGGTCGCCCCTGCCGCCCGCCCGTCGTCGTATTCGAGGAATTCCCGCCGTTCCCGGTCTGCGAGCGGGGTGGGGATGAAATCGCAGTTCGACACCCTGGCGAGCGGCCCGACCCGGTACCAGCCCTCCTCCGCCCCAAGGCTCCCCAGATAGGGGAACTTCATGTACGACCAGGGCTTCACGTCCTCGGAAATCACTTCCCAATAATGCCGGTAATCGAAATGGTCGAAAATCTTCTTCCCGCCGATCTCCCTCGCACGCAAATCTCCATGATAGAGATCCATCGCCCCGTCCGCCCGCACCAGGGAAAGCGATTTGGCCTCGAAGCGCCCGAAATGCTCGTAAAACTCGCGGTTGGCGTCGAAAAGCCGCTTCACGATGCCGACCGCTTCCAGGCTCCAGGAAAGCATGGTGTAGATTTCATCCAGAAGCATTTTCCGCTCTTCGGAAGAAAGGGATTTGTTGACCCCTCCGGGAATCGACCCGGTTCCATGAATCTTCTTGCCGGCGGTCATGCGGATGATTTCCTGTCCGTATTTCCTGAGCAGCACGCCCTTTTTCGCAACCTCCGGATAGGATTCGGCCACCCCCACGATGTTGCGCTTCGCAACCTCCGAATCGAAACCGAAGAGCAGATCGGGGGAGCAAAGATGGAAAAAATGCAGCGCATGGGACTGCAGGATCTGTCCGTAATGCATGAGCCTGCGGTTTTTTTCCGCGGCAGGCGTGAGCTTTTCCGCCCCGAGCAGCATGTCCATCGCCTTGGAAGCGGCAAGGTGGTGGGACACCGGGCAGATCCCGCAAAGACGCTGCACCATGACCGGCACTTCCCAGTAGGGCCTGCCCTGGATGAATTTCTCGAACCCCCTGAATTCGACGATGTGCAGCCTCACCTGCTGCACCCGGTTCTCCTCGTCGAGAAGCAAAGTGACCTTTCCATGCCCTTCGACCCGGGAAACCGGATCGATCGCGACCCTTCTGAGCTTTTCCGGATGTTCCGCCGTTTCGAGATTTTTCATGATTTCAGTCGTAATGCAGCAGTTGCGGGCCGAATTCGGGCTCGCACCCTGCGAGCAGGTCGGTGAGGAATTTCCAGATGAGATCCGCCGACGGCGGGCATCCGGGCAGGAAATAGTCTATTTTCACCACTTCGTGCAATGGATGCACCTTGTTGAGCGGCAGGGGCAATTCCGGATCGTTCGGAATCACGCCATGCGCGATTCCCGCCTCCCCGAGATAGATCTCGTCGAGAATCACCGAGAGCGGAATGGGATTGCGCTGCGCGGGCAGTCCGCCGTTGATGGCGCAAGCCCCGACCGCAACCAGGATTCTGCATTTTTTCCGGAATTCCCTGAGCACTTCGACATTCTCGGAATTGCAAAGGCCTCCTTCGATGAGGCCGAGATCGCATGGCCCCACCTTCTTGATGTCGTTGATCGGTGATCGGTCGAATTCGACATGTTCCACGAGCTCGAAGATGCGCTCGTCGATGTCGAGGAAGGACATGTGGCAACCGAAGCAGCCTGCGAGCGTCGCGGTCGCGACTTTCAGTCTGGCCATCAGACCTTCTCCTTCAACCTGGTGTCGACCCATTCGCCGATTTCCTTCCGGTCGAAGGTTCGGCTGCCGATCGGAACCGCAAAACCCTTGCCCTTTTTCAGGATCACCCCGACCGGACAAACCGAAGCCGCCTTGTCGGTTGCGGCAAAATCTGTGTCGCCGAGCCTCCCGGATCTGGAATTCACGACGAGATGGGTGGCAATCCCCCTTCCCGCCAGGGCGAATACGTTCTTGTTGTCGACATCGCGGCTCGCCCGCACGCATAGCGAGCAGAGGATGCAGCGGTTGAAATCGAGCAGGTATTCCGGATGCGATGCGTCGACCGGGCGATTGGGATAGAAATGATCGAAATGGGCGCTCGTCATGCCGAGCTGATAGGCGGTTGCCTGGAGTTGGCAATCCCCGCTTTTCTCGCAGGAAGGGCAATAATGGTTTCCTTCGACGAACAGCATCTGGGTAAGCAAAAGGCGCTCCGCATTCAGTTCTGCGGTTTCGCTTTCGACCTCCAGTCCTTCCGATGCGAGCCGGGTGCAGGAGGCAGTCTGCCTCCCTTCCACTTTCACTGTGCAGAGCTTGCAGGATCCGTGCGGCCTGAATTCGGGATGGAAACAAAGGTGGGGGATGTATTTTCCTGCCCGGATCGCAGCCTGCAGAATGGTTTCCCCTTCCTCGAAGGAGATCCGGTCTCCGTCCAGAAGAAAGCTTTTCACTGCCCCCCCCTTTCGATGTGCGCGGCACGGTCGTCACGCCCGGTCATCTGCCGCGCCGCCTGGAGCGCCCAGTCGAGATCGAATGCGGGGGTGAAATTCTTGTGCAGCAAGCGTTTTTCGTAATCCGGCATGAATTTTTTCATCGAGTCCAGAACCGGGTTACAGGCGCTGTGGCCGAGTCCGCAATGGCTCATCGACTGCAGGATGCCGTTCAATTTCCTGATTTCTTCGAAGTCGTAAATCGAGCCATGCCCGTTGTGCATCTTGTCCATGAGGTTGCGCAGGAGCGAAGTTCCGACTCGGCAAGGGGTGCAGAATCCGCAGGATTCGTGCGCGAAGAAATGCACGAAATTGCGAGCCACTTCGAACATGTCGCGGTTTTTCCCGAAAACCATGAAGGCGCCCGCCGTGGGAAGATCCTCGAAGGCGATCTTCCGGTCGAATTCCTCATCCGAGATCATGATCCCGGATGGGCCGCTCACCTGAACTGCGCGGGAACCCGTCGCGCCGCAATCTTCCAGCACCTGCCTCACCGTGACCCCGAAGGGATATTCGTAAATGCCCGGATGGCTGCAATCGCCCGAGACGGAAAGAAGCTTGGTGCCGGAAGATTTTTCCGTGCCGATTGTCGAATACCATTTTCCGCCCTTCCGGACGATGAGGGCGGCCGCGCAGAAGGTTTCGACGTTGTTGACCACGGTGGGATGATCCAGGTAACCGTTGGTGACCGGAAATGGCGGGCGATTTCTCGGGGTGCCGCGCTTTCCTTCCAGGGATTCGATGAGGGCGGATTCCTCGCCGCAGATGTACGCGCCCGCCCCCAGGTGGATCTCGATGTCGAAATCAAAATTTCGCCCGAGGATCCTTCTTCCCAGGCGGTTCTCCAGTCGCATCTTCTTCAGGGTGGATTCGAGACCTTCCAGGAGGTAGCGGTATTCCCCCCTCAGATACAGCATGCCCTTTTTCGCGCCCACCGCATGGGCGCAGATCGTCATTCCCTCGAAAAGCCGCTCCGCGCATCGCGCGAGCAATACCCGGTCCTTGAACGTTCCGGGCTCTCCCTCGTCGGCATTGCAAACCACATATCTCTCAGGATCTTGCGCATTTCTGCAAGCCTCCCATTTCTGCGCGGTGGAAAACCCGGCCCCTCCCCTACCCCTCAAGCCGGATGAGCCGATTTCCCCGAGGATCGCCCCGGATCCCTTTTCGAGCGCAGTTTCGAGCGCCGAACCTTGCGCAGATAGCAGCACATCGCTGCGCCGGATGTTGTCATTCACGAGAAAAAATTCTGCAGGCCATTTTTCGAGAGGCACTTCCGAACGAACCAATTCGCAAATGTCGTCCACCCGTCCCTCGTCGAGGCGGGTGATGGCGAAATTGTTGACGAGAAGCGCAGGGCCCTGGTCGCACATCCCGGTACAGGAAGTGGTGTCCACGCTCGCAAGCGAGTCCTCCGAAACTTTGCCCTTCTCCAGCCAGAGCTTGCCGCACATCCGCTCGAGAAGCGCCTCGCTCCCCAGCATCCTGTCGGTGATGTTGTCCGAAAACAGGATACGGTACCTGCCGCGCGGCTCGAGACAGAAGAAGGAATAGAAGCTCGCGGTACCGACGATCTTGGTGCGGGGAAGATTCAGTCCTTCGCAAATATGATCGATCGCATCCGGACCGATGCATCCCTCCATCTCCTGGATTTCCCTCAGGATCTGCATCAGGCTGGTCTGGCTTTTGCCGTGTTTTTCTAGGATGGACAGGACGTGGGAGACATGTTCGCGCATTATTTCCCTTTCTGAGGGCGCCACATCCACCTTAGCAACGGCGACGTGCCCTGTCAAACCGTGCTTGCTTCCTGAAGAACGTCAAATTATATTGCCCGGAAAAGGAGGAGACATGGATTCCGAAAGATACGCAAGGGGGCTCGAACGGCTCGCCGAACTCGACCACGGGGCGGGGGAGAAGGTACTGAAGTCTCTCGAGGACATCGCACCCGATCTTGCCCGCTACATCATCGAATTTCCCTTCGGCGACATCCATTCGCGCGGGGTGCTCACCGCGAGGGAACGGGAAATCGTCACGGTTACCGCACTCACTGCGCTTGGAAACGCCACACCGCAACTCAGGGTGCACATCCATTTCGCGCTGAATGCAGGATGCACCCGCCAGGAAATCGTCGAAATCATGCTGCAGATGGCGGTCTATGCCGGCTTTCCGGCAGCCATGAACGGCATCGAGGCGGCTCGGTCGGTTTTCGCAGAGCGGGACCGCGAAGGCAGGCCATAAAAATTTCCCGTTGAAACCATGTTTAAAGAATGGATTTTATGCTATAAAGTTGACTGCAAGGGGATTTTCGCCCCTGCAGAAAAAGAAGGAGGAAAACCTGGGCGAATTCCGCGGGGGAAATGGGTCGGCGGACATCGTCAAGTTGTAGGCAGAACATTTTCTACGAGGAGGGTATGGCTGTGAACAGATCATTATCGAGTCGTTCTTTTTGGGTTACCATCGTCGGCGGCATGCTGACCGGCATGGGAAATGGAAGTGTGTTCGGTGCAGCAATGATGTGTCTGGTGGGTCGCGGTTCTTTCGGCAACTGGGGCGGAAACGGCGGGTTGTCCTATAACCCCTACACCTTCACCGGTTTCGTAGACTGGTGCATGATTCTCTTCGGAGTGGCCTATGTCGTCATCCTGGTCATCTCCATGACGAGGCACGGAGCGCTGGAAGCGAAAGCAGGCAGCTAATCCGTATGCGGCGGGGGGATCTGCGGCCCCCTTCTTCCTTCCCGTCGCACTCACTGACCGCGGATACTCCGCGAACTCGGGAGCCCCATCATGGTCATGAATCGCAAGCTGGAAAAGGATCTGGTTTACTATACGGTAAGGTGGATGGTCTTCGGCGCGATTGCAGGATTTTTCGCCCCTGTCGCTTCACATGGCATCGTTCACATCAACGAATTCGATGCCAAGTTCCACCATCTGCTGGAAGGGCTGTTGTTCGGCCTCGCATGCGGGTATGCATTCACCCTTTCGCAAAACAAGTTCAATTCGAATCGAAACAAGAAAGTCACCTGGAGCCTCGTCGCCGCGCTCTGGTTCGGCTTCAACGTGGCTTTTGCCGGCCTCTCCATGATGTAGCTGGACTCGACGCCCCTCCCACGGGAGGGGACGATTTCCCCGAATGTGTTTGCAGCTGGGTTAAAATAGCTCCTTTTGCCGGAATCCCAAGATGAGCCGTTACTGGAGCGATGTCGTCAGGAGTCTCACCCCTTATGTTCCGGGCGAACAGCCCAGAATAGCCAATCTCGTCAAGCTGAACACCAACGAAAATCCCTATCCCCCTTCCCCGAAGGTGCTGGAAGCGATCCGACTGGAAACCGGCTCTGCCCTGAGGCTCTATCCGGATCCCGATTCCGAAAGACTGAAGGAAGCGATCGCCCGGTATCACGGGCTGGGGAAAAACAACGTATTCGTGGGAAACGGTTCGGACGAGGTACTCGCCCATGTTTTCTGCGCGCTTTTCAGGCACGAAAAACCGCTGCTCTTTCCGGACATCACCTACAGTTTCTATCCGGTCTATGCGCAGCTATACGGGATCGATTTCGAGACCGTCCCCCTCGACGACCGCTTCCAAATCCGCATAGAGGATTACGGCAGACCCAATGGCGGCATCATCTTCCCAAACCCCAATGCGCCGACCGGCTGCCTGCTCGACCTTCGAAACATCGAGATGCTGCTGTCGAAGAACACAGATTCGGTGGTCGCAATAGACGAAGCCTACATCGATTTTGGAGGAAAGTCTGCGATCGAACTGATCGGAAAATACGACAATCTGCTGGTCATCCAGACGCTCTCCAAATCGCGCTCGCTCGCGGGGCTCCGGGTGGGATTCGCGATCGGCCATCCCGGCCTCGTCGAAGCGCTGGAACGGGTCAAGAACAGCTTCAATTCCTATCCGCTCGACCGGCTCGCGATCTGCGGCGCAGTCGCTGCATTCGAGGATCAAGAATATTTCGAGACCACCAGAAAAATGGTGATCGAATCCAGGGAAAAGCTGAAGGAAGGGCTCGAAAAGCTCGGTTTTTATGTCCTCCCCTCTTCAGCAAACTTCCTTTTCGTCCGCCATCCCGCAAGGGAAGCTTCATCGATCGCGGCGATGCTTCGCGAGGAAGGCATCATCGTGCGTCATTTCAGGCTGCCCAGGATCGAGGAGTTCCTGCGCATTTCCGTCGGAACGGATGAAGAATGCAATGCGCTCGTCTCCTCCCTGGGAAAGCTGCTTTGAAGTAACGGATTGTAACAGAATGCCACGGTGCCTATAATTCACGCACTGAGACAATGGAATCAGGATGAACCAGTTCAATCTCTCGGAATGGGCGCTGAGGCGCAAGCCCCTCGTGCTGTATTTCCTTCTCGCGCTGCTGATATCGGGCTTTTACGCTTATACCCGCCTGCCGCAAAAGGAAGACCCTGATTTCACTTTCAAGGTGATGACCATCAAGGTCGAGTGGCCCGGCGCAACGGCGCAGGAAATGGCGCAGCAGGTCACCGAGAAAATCGAACTGAAGCTCCAGGACACTCCCTGGCTCGAAACCACCGGGAGCTATTCGAAGGCGGGGGAAGCGGTCATCTTCGTCAACCTCAAGGACTCGATGCCCGCATCGGAGCTCGAACCCGCCTGGAACGACGTGCGCAAGAAGCTCGCAGACCTGAGGCCCAGGCTCCCGGAGGGAATGATCGGCCCCGTCGTCAACGACGAATTCGGGGAAACCTTCGGCTCGATCTACGCATTCACCTCGAAGACGCAGGACAATGCAGAGCTCGCCAGACAGGCGGGTCTCGCAAGAGATGCCCTGCTCGGAATCCGTCATATCCGCAAGATCAAGCCGATCGGCGTCCAGCACGAGCGGATCTACATCGAATTCTCCAACGAAAAACTCGCTTCCCTCGGGATCGATCCCCTGACGCTCGCATCGCTTCTCAAGGCGCGCAACGCGATGCAGCCCTCCGGAGAAATCGACACGAAATTCAACACGATCCGGATGCGAGTGAACGGGGATTTCGAATCACTGAAATCGATCCAGGACATCGAGGTGCATGCCGAAGGCAAATCCTACCGGCTGGTAGACATCAGCCATGTCTACATGGGACCTGTCGACCCGCCGACTTCGATGATGCGATATGACGGGCAGGATGCGGTGGGGCTCGCCATTTCCTCGACCAGGGATGCCAACCTCATCGAGGTGGGGAAAGACATCGATCGGGTCATGAACCAGATCCGGGCCCATCTCCCCCCGGGAATCGAAATCCACCGCGTGGCCGACCAGCCCGAAGTGGTGAAAAAATCGGTCGGGGAATTCATGAAATCCCTCATCGAGGCCCTCGTCATCGTGCTGGCAGTCGGCTTCGCCAGCCTGAAGTTGCGCGCAGGCCTCGTGGTCGCATTGTCGATTCCTGTCGTGCTGGCAGGCACTTTCCTGTTCATGGATCTCTTCGGGATCGACCTGCAGCGAGTCTCTTTGGGCGCGCTCATCATCGCGCTGGGTCTGCTGGTGGACGACGCGATGATCGCGGTCGAAATGATGAAGGTGAAGCTGGAGGAAGGATGGAGCCGCGCAAGGGCGGCGACTTTCGCCTACAAAAGCACGGCTTTTCCCATGCTCTCCGGCACCCTCATCACAGCAGCAGCCTTCCTGCCGGTCGGGCTCGCCAAATCCGAGGCGGGCGAATACACCATTTCGATCTGCATCGTGGTCACCATCGCACTGCTGGTTTCCTGGTTCGTCGCCGTGATCTTCACCCCCTACCTCGGAGACAAGCTGCTCGAGGAAAACCCCATCCATGCCCCGCGCGACGACGTCTACATGCGCGGCTTCCATGTTCGATTCAGAAAACTCGTGATCTGGTGCCTCGATCACAAAAGGACGGTGGTCGCAGCCACCTTCGTCGCTTTCATGCTTTCCGTGCTGGGATTCTCGAATGTCGAGCAGGAATTCTTCCCGCCATCGGAACGTCCGGAACTCCTGATGGACATCTGGCTTCCGGAAGGGATGACCATTTCGGCAACCGACAAGATGGTACGCGAGGTGGAAAGACGACTCGCCTCGGAAAACGGCGTGAAAGGCTATACGAGCTATATCGGAAGGAATACGCCGCGCTTCTATCTCCCGCTCGATCTCGGACTTCCTTCGCCCAATTATGCGCAAATCGTGATTCAGACCCGAAACACCGAGATGCGCGAAAAAGTGCTGAAGCATGTCAGGAAAGTGCTCGAAACCGAATATCCGGAATACGGAATCCGGATTGCCCGCCTCGAAAACGGCCCTCCGGTGGGTTACCCCCTGCAATACAGGGTGATTGGCGAAAACCTCTACAAGCTTCGTGAAATCGCCGGAAAAATCGCGGACCTCCTCAAGGCCAGCGGGCACACCAAGAATGTCAGCTTCGATTCCGGTGAGGACATCAAGATCTACGACGTGGAAGTGGATCAGGGGAAGGCGAGGCAGCTCGGCATCTCCTCCCGGAACATCTCCCGCCAGCTCGAGATGCTCACCAGCGGCATCACCATCAGCAATTTCCGGCAGGGGAGGAAGAGCATCGGCATCATCATGCGCGCAGACCAGGCCGAGCGCAGCGACATCGATTTCCCGAACCGGATGAAGATCTATGCCAATGACGGGAAATTCGTCCCGTTGAGCGAGGTCGCCACCGTGAGCGACGACCTGGAGGAAGGCATCGTCTATCACCAGAACGGACTTCCCGTGGTGACGGTTCGCGCCGACGTACCGGACGATGTCATGGCCGAGAACGTGAACATGCAAATCTATTCAGGACTCGCCGCGATCCGTGCAAAGCTCCCGGAAGGGTACAGCATCGAAGTGGGCGGTGCCGCCGACGACAGCGGACGTGCGCAGGATTCGATCCTCGCCGTGCTTCCGCTCACCGCATTTCTGATCGTCACCCTGCTCATGATCCAGTTGCGCAGCCTGAGTCTCGTCGTCATCGTATTGCTCACCGCACCGCTCGGCATCATCGGCGTCACCTCCGCGCTACTCCTTTTCAGGGTTCCTTTCGGATTCGTTTCGATGCTCGGCATGATCTCGCTCGCCGGGATGATCATGAGGAATTCGGTGATCCTCGTCGACCAGATCGGGCAGGATCTGAAGGAAGGACTCACCCCGTGGGATTCGGTGGTGGAATCCACGGTGAGGCGCGCACGTCCCATCCTGCTCACCGCCTCCGCTGCGATCCTTGCCATGATTCCGCTCGCGCGAAGCGGATTCTGGGGGCCGATGGCGGTCGTCATCATGGGCGGACTTCTCGTCGCCACCCTGCTCACCCTGCTGTTCCTGCCCGCGCTCTATTGCTGCTGGTTCAGGATAAACCGCCCCGGACGCTCATGATCAAGAAAATCGCAAAAATCGCCTTCCTCCTCGTCATGATTCTTGCAGGAACCGTGGTCACGGTTGCCGACCATCTTTTCATCGGCGTGATCATCTTCATCGCCATGATCGTGATGGTGGCGACCGGACCGAAAGCCGGGGATCCGGACGAGGAGTCCGAAATGGCCATTGCCAGAAAAGGCAGACAGGATCAGAACTAGATTTTCCCCAGGCTCTCCTGGTAAATGAAGCTGCTCAACACGAGCTTGTTGCCTGCATCCATGCCCTGGAATTCGATCCCGTAGCGAAGTTCCTCCGTCCCCTTCCCTGTGCAGGAGCGGATGGCAGCATTCAATTCCAGCTCGTGAGTGTTGCCGAGCACTTCCAGTCTTGCCGAAACGACGATATTTTCCCCCTCTTTCCCAAGATCCCCCCGAGCCGTGAGAGAAGCGCCGCTGAGGCTGATATCGGATATGGCGCAGGAAAGGGGATTCCCGTCCAGCGCAGCCGAAGAAACCGTGGCATCGAGGCGGGTCTGGATCCTCGGAAATTTCCTGATCCGTACGCCCTGCACCTTTTCCGGAAACGAAAGATGAAGATATTCGAAAGGGAATCTGACGATGTGATCGAGCGTGCTGGTGAAGCCGAAAACATGCTCGCCTGAAAAAAAGCGCACCACGATGTTCTCCCCCTCGACAAGTTTCATCGCAAATCCGTTGGCATGGGGAGGCATGACCAGCAGGCTCACCCCTTCGCAATAACCGATCAGCCTGACGGTGTGCTTCTCTTGGGCGAGCGGCGGAGGAAGCTGGATCTGCAGCCTGTCCCCGATCTTGAGCTTCATGCTGGGAAAATCGTATTCCCTGTTTTGAGCAAGGGCATGCAGGCCGGAATCGTCCATTCCCATCCTTTTTCGATCGGGCAGAAGATAAGCATCTTAGTCCGGAAATCCCGCATTTTCAAAAAGTCGGGGCCTTGCCAAAGCCGGCCGCACGGGAGTTTCCTGCATTTTCCGGAACCAATGCGGAAATTCTGCAGTCATAGGAATGCAGGCGGAGATTTCAACCGTCGCAAAAACATTTCCGGATCGAAAGGGGACAATACCTGAGGAGACTGAAATGGACTACATGGCCTATGTCATATTCGGATTGATCGCAATGATCGTCATCGATGGCGTGCTCCTGGGTTCCAGCTACATGAACCTCCACAAGCACGACTAGGCACCGGGGCCGGGAAAACGCCCGCTTTCCCCGGCCCTTTCAGAGCACGTATCGCGAAAGATCCTCGCTTCTCGCGAGGTCGGCAAGACGTCCCTTCACGAATCCGGCATCGATCGTCACGGTTTGCCCCGAGAACCGGGTAGCCTCGAAGGAAATTTCCTCCAGGAGACGCTCCATGACCGTATAGAGGCGCCGCGCGCCGATGTTTTCGGTATTCTCGTTGACCGAATAGGCGATCTCAGCCAGCTCCCGGATCCCTTCCGGCCTGAAATCCAGCTTCACTCCCTCCGTTTCGAGAAGCGCCTGATATTGCACGGTCAGGCAGGCATGGGTATTGGTGAGGATCTGCTCGAAATCGGATACCGAAAGCGAATCGAGCTCGACCCGGATGGGGAAGCGTCCCTGCAGTTCCGGGACCAGATCGGAAGGCCTCGCGAGATGAAATGCACCGCTTGCGATGAAGAGAATGTGGTCGGTCTTCACCATGCCGTACTTGGTCGACACCGTGGTTCCTTCGACGAGCGGCAAAAGGTCGCGCTGCACCCCCTGGCGCGAAACGTCGGAACCCATGGTTTCGGAGCGGCTGGCGATCTTGTCGATCTCGTCGAGAAACACGATGCCGTTCTGTTCGACATTGTGCAGGGCAGACAGCTTGAGTTCCTCGTCGTTGACGAGCTTCATCGCCTCCTCGTCGGTGAGGAGCTTCATCGCCTCCACGATCTTGAGCTTGCGCGTCTTCCTTTTCCCGGTTCCGATGTTCTGGAACATGCCCTGGATCTGCGAAGTCAGATCCTCCATTCCCGGTGGACCGAAGATTTCCATGGAAGGCTGCAATGCGGCGACCTCGATTTCTATTTCCTTCTCGTCGAGCTGCCCTTCCCGCAGCATCTTGCGAAATTTCTGGCGCGTTGCGCCTTCGCCTGAATCCAGTCCGCGGCCGGAGGGAAGCAGGGCGTCGAGGACCCTCTCCTCCGCGATGTCGGCTGCGCGATACCGGACCTTTTTCGCCTCTTCTTCCCTCGCGCCCTTGATTGCGATTT
>JAJZTT010000054.1 GCA_021848705.1 Pseudomonadota bacterium | reverse complement strand
GTCGATACCCTGGTTCCTGCCGCGCAGGCTGCAAAACTGTATCTCTCCTTCCAGAATTACGAATGCGCAATTCCGGTCCTGAAGCGCGCGATTGCCGAGCAGCCCAAAGCGCTGGTCAATTTCACCGAAATTCTGAGGCTGTATTACTTCAGGAAGGAAATCGACGAATATGCGAAGACGCTCTGGCAGCTTTTCAACGTGCTGGACAATTATGGCAGCGATCTGAAGGAAAGACTGCTGGGCGTGGGATTTTCGATGGGGACGCACCCGGTTCTTGAGGCGCTGGCCCAGGCGAAGGAACGACGCCATCTCGAGGCAATCGGCAGGAATTTCGGATATTATCCTGTCGAAATGGTGCCCTCCAAAGGGCTGGATCTCGTCAGCGCTTCGGTATCGAACGAGACTTATGAAACCGGGCATGACGGAGATGCGGTCCTGGCCGAAGTGGATTCCTATATGGAGTATGGGCAGATCGACGAAGCGCTCGAGCTTCTCGAACGTGAAATTCTTGCCGATCCGCAGAAAGTGCAGCTTTACAGGCCGTTGCTCGATTTGTACGATCGCATGGACGCGCTTGCGCGCTTCACCCGCATGGCTTCGGAAATCAAGAAGCGTGCGCAAAGACCGCCGGCCGAAGTGATTTCCATGATGAGCAGTTTGTACAAGCGCTTGCAGCTAAGAACGCAACAGATCGCAGCATGAGGGACGCAAGATGAGCGCGATGCAAAACAAGGTGATTTGTGTAAAGACGGTGGGCATGGACAGCCGCAAGCAGGCGGTGTTTCGCATGGCATTCAAGATGCATACCATGCAAAGGTACGAACTGGCCGAGGATGCGCTCGGCATGAACCCCGATCTTGCCATCGTCGACATGGACTGCGTGGACGGCAACCTGCTTTGGGAAAACCATGGCAGGGAAAATCCGGAACTGCCGACCCTCATCGTCAGCATGATCCCCCTGCCGGATGCGCCGGTGCCGGTGCTGGTGAAGCCGGTCAGGATCGAAACGCTGTTCCCCCTGCTGCGCCAGGTGTTATCGGAGCGCACCACGCCGGGCCGGCAGAGTCCGCCGCAGTCTCCGCCGCTGCAGGTCGTTCAGAATGCACAGCCGGAACTCGCATCCCAGCCGGTTCCTTCTTCCGTCAATGCGCCTTCCTCCCAACCCGCCATGCAGAAGATGCCGGAGCAGGTCGGTCGTTTCGATCCGAATCGCGGGCTGCTCGGCACCTTGCAGGAAATCCTGCAGGCGAAGCGCCCGAGCATGGTGATGATCGCAAACCAGAACAGCCTGATCGTCTTCCCGGAGCAGGAAAGGGTGATGGTGCTTCAGGATCTGGCTCAGTTGAAAAGTGCATGCGAAAACGATGGAGTGAGCATCGCCACCCGTCCGCTGCAGAAGGAAGACAAGCCGGACAACCGCAACATCGTGGTCTCCAATTTCGTCGGCCTGCTCTGGCAGGTTGCGATCTGGACGAGCCGCGGCAGGCTGCCGGAAGGGATCCCGGTGAATGCGCCGGTGAAGCTGAAATACTGGCCGAATCTGACGCGCATGGCGCCCATCCCGAATGCGCTCAGGATGGCCGCTTTCCTGGTCAGGTCTCCGTCCAGCCTTCCTGTCGCGGTGCGCATGCTGAATGTACCGCCTGCGAATCTTTTTGACTTTCTTTCTGCAGCCTACAGCATCGGCCTGCTCGATGTCATCGAATCCAGACGAGAAGCGGTCGAGACGCCGCCCGTGGAGCCGGTGCTCGTGAAGGACGGAGCCAAGGGAGGAATGCTTTCCAGGTTGCTGCGCAGGATTGTCGGGTTGTAAGAAAAGGGGAGAACTGGATGCGCAAGCTGGACAACAAGATCATTTTCACCGGCCCCGTGGGTGCGGGGAAAACCACGGCGATCGGTGCGATCAGTGATATTCCGCCAGTCACCACGGATGCGAATGCTTCCGACATGACGCTGAACAGGAAGGGATACACCACCGTGGCCATGGATTATGGCCTGCTGCATCTCGACGACGGATCGAAGGTCCATCTCTATGGAACGCCCGGCCAGGAGCGCTTCGATTTCATGTGGGAAATCCTCAGCAACGGCGCGATCGGCCTGATTCTGCTGCTCGACAACAGCAGGCAGAATCCGGAAAAGGACATGGAGTTTTTTCTGGACGCATTCAAGGACATGCTGAAAGCGGCGCCGGTCGTGATCGGGGTTACCAAGACCGATCTCAAGCCGACTCCGACTGCGGGAACCTATGCCAGGATGCTGGAGAAAATGGGCATGCGCCCGCCGATTTTCGAGATCGATGGCAGGAGTCGCGAGGATGTGAAGAATCTCGTGATGGCGATGCTGTTCTCGATCGATCCGGGGCTGGAAGGTTGAAATGCCGGATATATTGACGTTAAACCGCTCGCTGTTTGCAGAGGTCACGCCGGCAGGTGCGTATTACGCAGTTGCCAGCGCCCATCACGACAGCGCCAGAAAAATGCTGGTCAGGCTTCTGACGGAAGGGGCGAATCGTCCTCCTTCCGAAGAACAGCTCATGGCCTGGTCCGAACTCGGTTCTCCTGCCGACGCCGTGCAGTTGTTGTACCGGCTGCAAAGACTGGATTTCGTGCGCGGGACGGAAACGCCGAAGCGGATGCCCCAGGGAAGCCTGGAGTCGATCCTGCCCGATCTGCTGGCATCCCTTTCCAGTACTGGAAGGGCCATTCTCGCAGACGACAGCGGATTCTATCTGGTGACTTCCGGCTTTTACCACGAGGCGGCGGTCGAGATTGCAGCCCTTGCGGGCGATATCCTCACGATGAGCAACCGCCATGCACTGTTGCTCAAGAACAATCTGAACATCAATAGCAACGCCTGGGCGATCATGGACCCGGCAGGCCAGTCGGAACTGGGATTTTTTCCGATGTTTATGGGAAATCAGTCCTTTGTGTTGATCATCGATGGCGCTCCCAGGCTGCAGGGGGACGAATTCGTGACCCTGGTGCAGGCGCTCAGCTATCGGTATGGCTGAAAATTCGCAAAGAGTAGACGCATCCTCATTTGTTCATGAAAAAAAACCGGGAAGCGGGTTATAATGCAGTAGTCAAGTCAGGAGACAACAATGCGGGAACAAATACTAAGAACTATTCTCAGCGACCTCAGCGGTGCATCGGCCGATATCGAGGCTTCGGCAATCATTTCCTCGGACGGCCTGACGATCGTGGCCCTGCTGCCCAAGGAAGTGGATGAAGATCGTGTCGGCGCAATGGCAGCAGCCATGCTTTCCCTCGGGGAGCGCACGGCGAGGGAGCTTTCCAGGGGGACGCTGGAGCAGGTGATGGTGAAGGGTGAGGAGGGATACATCCTGATGAGCCATGCAGGGAAGGATGCGGTTCTCACGGTCATCGCGAGAAAGGACGCGAAGCTGGGGCTCATTTTTCTCGACACCAAGCGCGCGGCGAAAAGCATCGCGGATATTCTCTGATCCGGCAAGCGCATTCCCGCTTTGCGGCGGATTTCCGGAGAAAATCGATCCTGTCAGGCCGGTCCTGACGCCGGGTGCAATGGCATGCTTCCCGGCGGGCCTGAGCAAGGTTGATTGTACCCGCACGGCCGGTCGCGCCGAAACAGCCCGTAATGACTAAAATTCCTGCTTTCCTGGCTCCCTAAAGCCCGACAGACTGCAAAGACAGTTCATGCCCACCAGGATCTGCTTCATCAGGCACGGAGAAACCGACTGGAACGTGGAAAGGCGCATCCAGGGTCAGACTGACATCGCGCTCAACGAAACCGGAAAAAGGCAGGCCGTCGCGATGGCTTTCAATGCCGCACATCACGAATTTTCCGCCATCTACAGCTCCGATCTGGCCAGGGCCTTCGAAACCGCATCCATGCTTGCGGCAAGAAGGGGACTCGAAGTCGTGCGATGCAGCGAACTTCGGGAGAGACATTACGGCATTTTCCAGGGAATCACCGCAGCGGAAGGACAGACTCTTCATCCGGAGGCCTACCGGTATTACCGGGAGAGAGATGTCGCATACGATTTCGAAACAGGCGAAAGCATGCGGGATTTCGCAGGAAGGGTTGGGCGGGCGGTCGAGAACATGAGGCGTCGTCATGCCGGACAGACGATCGCGGCGCTCACGCATGCCGGGGTGCTCGACATCCTGTATCGACGTGCCACCGGCAGGCAGCTTCACACCCCTCGCGATTTTTCCATCCCGAACTGCGCGCTCAACTGGTTCCGCATCGACGAGCATGGCCTGCATATTGAAAAATGGGACGATCATCATCACCTTTCGCAGGTGCTGAAGGAGTCTGCGGAGTGATCCGCCTGGTTCTCGTCCGACACGGTAACAGCGAATGGAATCTTTGCGGCCGATTCACCGGCTGGACCGATATTGCACTTGCCGCGGAAGGGCTTTCCCAGGCGAGGCAGGCCGGAAGAAGACTCGACGATGCGGGACTCCATTTCGACGAGGTGCATCATTCGGTTCTGCTTCGCGCGCACCAGACGGTCGATTGCATCCTGAAGGAGAAGCTGCCGAGATTTTCTTCGTGGCGTCTCAACGAGCGGCATTACGGTAAATTGCAGGGAATGACCAAGGAGGAGATTTTCGCTCGCTGGGGTGAAGCGCGGGCGCGCCTTTGGTGGCGTGGATATTTCGAAGCGCCTCCTCCGCTCGATCAGGAGGACCCCCGTCATCCCCGCCTGGATCCGCTCTATGCAGGTCTTGACCCTGCGCTGCTTCCGGCGAGCGAAAGTCTTGCCGATTGCCAGAAAAGAATGCTTCCCTACTGGAACGAAGTCCTCGCTCCGCGCATCGCCGAAGGAAAAAGTCTTCTCGTGGTGAGCCACGGCAACACCCTGAGAAGCCTCGTCATGCATCTCGAAGGAATTTCCCCGGAACGGATCGAAAAAGTGGAAATTCCTTCCGGAGTGCCGATTCTATACTGCTTCGACGAAAATCTCGAAATCCGGGAAAAACGCCGCCTGCTCTAGCAGCTTGCAATTCCACCCTGTCGGACTATACAGGGTAGGAAAAGGAGGTGGAATGGACGCGAAGGCGAATTTTCCGGAAACCGGCGCAACCAGGATCCTGGAAAAGCTGTTCGGCCGGAGTAACCTTGCAGTCCGGCTCTGGAGCGGCGAGGCTTTCGATTTCGGCGGGACGGAATCCGGTTGCATGCTGGTTTTCAACCGTTCGGACGCGCTCCGGGATCTCGTGCTCCATGCAGACCCGATGCGCCTCGCTTGCGCCTATGTCGAGGGAAGCCTGGATATCGAAGGAAGCATCTACCCCGCCATCGAGCTCAAGGATTCCCTGAGGGACATGAAGTTTTCCATCGACGAAAAGCTGGCCCTTTTTTTTCTGGCCATGCGATTGAAGGGCGATTCAGCCGGGCAGGATCCCGGGCAGCCCTGGAAATGGCATTCCGGTTTTCCGGACGAGCGGGAAATGCACCGTCGGGCGATCGGCTACCATTATGACGTTTCCAACGAATTCTATGGCCTTTGGCTCGACGAGGCGATGAACTATTCCTGCGCCTATTTCACGAGCGGTTCGGATTCCCTTGAAAAGGCCCAGAAGAACAAGCTTGATCTCATCTGCAGGAAGCTCCGCCTGCGGGAAGGAGAGCGTTTTCTCGACATCGGCTGCGGATGGGGAGGGCTGCTCATCCGGGCGGCCACGCATTACGGGGTGATTGCCCACGGCATCACCCTGAGCCGCAATCAGCACGAATTCGTGAAATCGAAAATCTCCGAACTGCGGATCGACGACCGCGTCACGGTCGAACTGAAGGACTATCACGATCTGCAGGGAGAAGAAGTTTACGACAAGGTTGCGAGTGTCGGCATGTTCGAGCATGTCGGCCTGAAAAACCTGCCCGCGTATTTTTCCACCATTCACAGGCTGCTGAAGCCGGGGGGACTCTTTCTCAATCACGGCATCACCCACGACGAAGACGGCTGGGTGAGCAGCGTGGAGACGGAGTTCATCAACCGCTACGTTTTCCCGGACGGGGAGCTGGATTGGGTCAGCAATGTCCTGCGCAGAATGGAAGAATCCCTGTTCGAGATCCATGATGTCGAGTCGATGCGGCAGCATTACGCGCTCACCCTGCGCGAATGGGTGAAGCGGCTGGAGTCGAATCATGCCGATGCGCTGCAGCATGTATCGGAGCGCATCTGGAGGATATGGCGTCTGTACATGGCGGCTTGCGCGCTGCAGTTCGAGGCGGGTTATCTCGGCCTCTACCAGATCCTGGCTGCAAAAAAGGTGAGGAGGCCGCTTGCGCTTCCCCTGACGAGAAAGGACCTCCTGCTGCCTGATTCCATCGACTGATTTCGACCGTTCCGGAAAGCCGTCCTATAATGCTTTTCATCTCACTCGACAATGGGAGAAGATCATGACAGTCGACAGGGATCGGGCGATACCCTTGCTCAACCATATACTCGAAGCGGAGCTTGCCGGAGTGGTCCGTTACACGCATTATGCGTTCATGGTGTACGGGCACGGCAGGATCCCCATCGTCCACTGGCTGGAGAAGCAGGCAGAGGAAAGCCTCGTGCATGCCAGGCGGGCTGGCGAGATGATCACCCATCTGGGCGGCCATCCCTCTCTCGGGATCGGCCCCCTGCTCGAATCCCACCGTCACGATATCGACGCCATCCTGCGCGAGTCACTCGAGCATGAGAGCAGGACGCTTGCCGCCTATTACGAACTGCTTGAAATTTCCAGGGAGGGATCGGTCCTGCTCGAGGAATACGCAAGGGAACTGATCGTTGCCGAGGAAATGCATGCCGATGCGGTTGAAAAAATGCTGCGCAACTCGGGCGGACCGGTTTAGCAATCGATGCATACCGGCGATGCAATTCTTGACTTGGTCCAGATTCGGCGTGCAGAATCAGCCTCCGGAGTTTTTTGGAAAGGTGGGTCGATGATTGGCAACGGCATGGAATCCGTACCGAAAAAGGGCGTTTCTCGCGCGCTCGCCATCGTCGCTGCATCGATTTTCTCCACGGAAATCATCCTGATGATCCTTTTCGAGGAGATGCACGATCTTCCCCTGATGACCGAAAACCTGCTCGACGCCATATTTCTCACCCTGCTGGTTTCTCCCATCCTCTACATCCAGTTGTTCCGCCCCCTCCAGGACAATATCGCAGAACTCGAGAAGACCCGGGACCTGCTCAGGAATCAGCGAGACATCCTGGAAGAGGAAGTGTCGAGGCGGACTGCAGAGCTCATGGAGCAGAACCGTCAGCAGGAAGTGCTGATGCACGATCTGAAAAGCGCCAACGAGGAGTTGAAAAATTTCGCCTATGTCGTGTCACACGACCTGAAGGCGCCGCTGCGCGCCATCGGCTCGCTCACCCAGTGGATCTCCGAGGATTACGCGGACAAGTTCGACGAAGAGGGACGCGAGCATCTTCGCCTGCTGGTCGGCAGGACAAGGAGGATGGATTCCCTCATCGACGGCATCCTCCAGTATTCCAGGGTGGGCAGGGTGCACGAGGAACTGGTCCGGGTCGATCTGAACCTGCTGTTGCACGAGATCATCGATTCCCTGGGACCTCATGAAGCGATCAGCGTGGAAGTCGAAACGAGTCTTCCGGAATTGCGCGTCGAGAAAACCCGCATCCAGCAGGTTTTCCAAAATCTGATCTCGAATGCGATGAAGTACATCGACAAGCCGCAAGGGGAAGTCCGGATCGGCTGCATCGAAGAAAACGATGACTGGAAATTCTACGTCAGGGACAACGGACCGGGGATCGAGGAGCGCCATTTCGAGCGCATTTTTCATCTTTTCCAGACGCTTGCGCCGCGCGACCGGGTCGAGAGCACGGGGGTTGGGCTTGCCCTCGTCAGGAAGATCGTGGAAATGCACGGCGGAAAAGTCTGGCTTGAATCGGCTGTCGGAAAAGGCAGTACGTTCTATTTCACGCTGCCGCTGGTCGGCAGCATCGAGAGGGAAGGAGTGGAAGTCAATGAGGCTTAACAACAAGCCAATCCTGATGGTCGAGGACGATCAGGTGGATGCGATGACGGTGAAGCGCGCGCTGAAGGAGTTGCATGTGACCAATCCCCTGGTGCACATGGAAAACGGAGAAGATGCGCTTCGATACCTGGCTTCGCAGGATCGCCCCTGCATCATCCTGCTCGACCTCAACATGCCGAGGATGGGCGGGATCGAGTTTTTGAAGGAGGTGAAGGGGAATGCCGCGTACCGGGCCATCCCGGTCGTGGTGCTCACCACCTCTGCGGAACAGAAGGACAAGGTGGACAGTTTCGAACTGGGGGTCGCAGGCTATATGGCCAAACCGGTCGATTACAGGCAGTTTGTCGAAGTGATGCGTTCGATCAACACTTACTGGACGATCAGCGAGATGCCATCATGAGCGAAGCAGAGGATCGGAACCCTTCGCGCCACATCGTCGGACTCCTGGTCGAGGACGATGCCGTGGATCGCATGGCTTGCCGCCGTGCGCTGCAGAAACATCCCGATTACGATTTCGAACTCTACGAGGCGGATACGGGCCGGGAGGGATTGGAGCTTGCCCGCGAACACAGGTTCGACTGCATCCTGCTCGACTATCATCTCCCGGACATGACCGGCCTCGATTTTCTGGCCGAGATTGCAGATGAAATGGGCAATATCAACGTGCCGGTCCTGAAGCTCACCGGATCCGACAACATCGCCATCGCAGTCGAGGCAATGAAGCGGGGCGCACGGGACTACCTCATCAAGGACAGCGAAGGAAGGTACCTGGAACTGCTGCCTGCGGTCATCCAGCGCGTACTGAGCGGACAGAGGCTGCTGGAAGAAAAGCGTTCGGCGGAAGAAAGATACCGCAGGCTCGTGGAGCATCTTCCCTCCATCACCTACATCCTGAGTTTCGAGGAGGAAGGCAGGCTGATCTTCGTGAGCCCCCAGATCGAGCGGCTCGGGTTCGTGGTCGAGGAATGGCTGGAAAGACGGGATTTGCGCTTTCAGCAGATCCATGCCGAAGACCGGGATGCGGTGATGCAGTCCTATCTGCACAGCCGCAATACCGGTGAATCCTTCCGCTGCGACTACCGCATGCTCACCCGCGCCGGGGAGACCCGCTGGTTCCACGACGAGGCGAGCGTGGTCCGGGACGAAACGGGCAACTTGATGTATCTGCAGGGGGTGATGCTCGACATCACCGAGAAGAAGGCGATGGAGGAGGAACTCTCCGAGCATCGTTACCGTCTGGAGCAGCGGGTGGCGAGGATGACCGAACTTCTGGAAAGAAGGATTTCGGTCCTCGAATCGGCCAATGCCCAGCTTTGCAGAACGCTTGAATCCTACGAGGCGGAACGTCATGTCGCAAAAATTGAGAACATGCGCACGAAATTCCTGCAGGAGATGACGAGCGATGCGGTGCTCGATGTCGATCCGCAAGGAATCGTGACCGGACTCAACCCTGCTGCGGAAAAACTCCTCGGCGTCGATGCGGAGGAGGCAGCGGGAGTCGATGCAACGCAATTGCTCAAATTCGAGGGAAAGATGGGGCTCGAGGATCTGCTCGCAGAGGCATTGATCCGGAATGTGCATCCTGTCGATGCGACGCTTTCGACCGAGGGCGGCGAAAAATTCCGGGTGGAGAGCCGTTTTGCGCGGGTTCCGAATCCCGACGGCAAGCATTCCAATTTCCTGATCTTGCTGCATTTGCTGCCTGAAGATGCCGCATAGGAGTGTCAATCCGGCGACCGGTGAAATCCTCGCCGAATATCCGTGCCTCGACGAGGCGGGGCTATTGTCCGGATTCGCGCAATTGCGCGGACTGGATCGTGCAAAAGACAGGCGGCGACTTTTTGCACTTCTTGCCCAAAGATTGCGGGAGGAATGCGATCGCCACGCATCCCTCCTCACCATCGAGATGGGGAAGCCGATCGGCGAGGCGCGGGCCGAGGTGAGAAAATGCGCCACCCTTTGCGAGTATTACTCGGAGCGCGATTTCCTCACGCCTTTGCAAGTCGAAACGGATGCATCGAGTAGCCATGTAGAGTATCTTCCGCTCGGCGTGGTGTTGGGCATCATGCCCTGGAACTTCCCCTACTGGCAGGTGTTCCGGGCTGCGGTGCCCGCCCTTTGCGCGGGAAACGCCTTCGCCCTGAAGCATGCGCCCAATGTGCCGCAATGCGCCCTGGAAATCGAAAGACTGTTTCGCGAATGCGGATTTCCCTTTTCGACCTTCCTGATCGAAACCGACCTGGCTGAGCGCGCGATTTCCCTTTCCGATGCGGTCACCTTTACCGGTTCCGAAACCGCCGGGCGGAAAGTCGCAGCAGTGGCAGGAAGCCATCTCAGGAAGTGCGTGCTGGAGCTCGGCGGTTCGGACCCTTTCATCGTCCTGCACGATGCGGACATCGAGGCGGCAGCGGATGCGGCAGTTGCTTCCCGTTTCATGAATTGTGGGCAATCGTGCATCGCTGCAAAGCGCATCATCCTTGTTTCCGGGATCGAGGAGGAATTCCTTTCCCGTTTCAGGGAAGGAGTCGGGGCGCTCCGGATGGGCGACCCCATGCAGGAGGAATGCTCGATCGGTCCCATGGCACGGGCCGATCTCCGCGACCTGCTCCACGCGCAGGTGCAGGATGCGATCGAAAGGGGATCCGTCGCCGTCACCGGATGCGAGCCGGTTTCAGGCCCCGGATTTCATTACAGGCCTTCCATCCTGGACAGGGTTCCTCCCGATGCCCGGGTGCTTCGCGAAGAGGTTTTCGGCCCGGTCGCAGTGCTGCTTCATGCCAGGGACGAGGAAGATGCGGTAAGGCTGGCCAACGACACGAGATACGGACTCGGCGCTTCGGTCTGGAGCCGTGACATCGACCGGGCGCAGCACCTGGGAAGACGGATCGAAGCCGGCAGCGTGTTCGTCAACGCAATGGTGAAGTCTGATCCCAGGCTTCCCTTCGGAGGGGTGAAGGCTTCCGGATTCGGTCGCGAACTCTCCTTTTTCGGCGTGCAGGAATTCGTCAACGTCAAAACCGTCTGGGTGAAGTAGGCGTGTCAGGCCGTCCGGAATTCGCTGTTTTCGATGAATCCCCTGAAGATGGTCATCAGATCCGGATCATGCTTCCTGCCCGTTTCCCGCTCCAGGATTGCCATGATTTCTCCGTGGCTTCTTGCGCTGTGATAGGATCGGGTCACCGCCATCGCATCGTAGCTGTCTGCGATCGAGATGATCCTTGCGCAGACCGGAATCTGTTCGCACGATAGGCCGTCCGGATATCCGCTGCCGTCGTAGTGTTCGTGATGGTGGCGAATCACGCGAGCGGCCAGTTCGGCCCCTTCGAATCCGGTGGCGAGCATGATTTTTTCTCCGATTTCCGGATGCCGTTTCATGATCTTCCATTCCTCGTCATCGAACGGGGCGGGCTTGAGCAGGATCCGGTCTGCAATGCCGATCTTGCCGATATCGTGAAAGGAGGAGCCCACCCTGAGCGATTCGATCTCCTGTTCTTCCAGAAGGCAGCGCTTGCCGAGTTCCACGGAAAGCGCCCGAACCCTTTCAGAGTGGAGCTGCGTCATCTGGTCGCGAAATTCCAGCGCGACAGAAAGTGCACGGGTATAGCGGTAAAGGGCTTCGTAAATGTTGTCTTCCAAGGCGCTCTTCTCCAGAATGCAACCGTGGCGTATAAAAAACATGATATAACCTCAGGCTTGCCGCCTACAAGTGGACAGGGAGGAAAAATGGAAAAAGATTTCTGGCTGGAACGTTGGGAGAAAAAAGAGACCGGGTTTCATCAAGAGGATTTCAATCCGCATTTGCAAAAATTCTGGAAGGAACTCCGCATCCCGCAAGGATGCGAGGTGTTCGTTCCGCTTTGCGGAAAATCGCTCGATCTGCTCTGGCTCAGGAATGCGCATCATCGGGTGTTGGGCGTGGAAATCAGCAGCCTCGCGGTCCGGTCCTTTTTCGAGGAGAACGGCATGCGGCCTGCCCACGGTCACATCGGAAAATTCGAATTCTGCGAGGCGGAAGGAATCGGCATCCTTTGCGGTGATTTTTTCGACCTGGAAGAAGAGGATCTTGCCAGGGTGGGGGCGGTCTACGATCGCGCCTCCCTGATCGCCCTTCCTCCTGAAATGCGCGAGCGCTATGCGGAACATCTGGCGAAAATCCTTCCCGTCGGCACGAGGATACTGCTGATCGCGCTCGAGTATGACCAGAGCGAAATGAGCGGACCGCCATTTTCCGTCTCGGAAGAAGAGGTGGAGGCGCTTTTCGGAGGATTTTCGGAAGTGAAAAAAATCGCCTCGATCGACGCGCTCGAAGCAAACCCGAGATTCAGGATGCGTGGCGCAACCCGCCTCCTGGAAAATGTTTTCCTGCTCGAAGTGAACTGAACGCTTCCTGTGCGCAACACAACCCGTTAAAATCACCCTTTTTCATGCACAATGCCATGAGTGGAAATCTTTTCATCGTGAGCGCCCCTTCCGGCGCGGGCAAGACCAGCCTGGTGAGGGCGCTGCTCGAAGCAGACCCGGTCGTCCATCTTTCCATCTCCTTCACCACGAGGGCGCCGAGGCCCGGCGAAGTGGACGGACGAGACTATCATTTCGTTTCGAAGGAAGCATTCGTCGCAATGCAGGGCAGGGGGGAATTCCTGGAGAGCGCGGAAGTGCATGGAAATTATTACGGAACCTCGCAGAAATGGATCCAGGAGGAGCGCCAAAGGGGCAACGACATCCTGCTGGAGATCGACTGGCAGGGCGCTCTCCAGGTGAGGAAGCTGGTCGAAGACACCATCGGCATTTTCATCCTTCCTCCATCGATCGAGGCGCTCCGGCAGCGCCTCACCGGACGCGGCCAGGACAGCGCGGAGGTGATCGAACGCCGCGTGGCAGCCGCGCGCGAGGAGATGGGGCATGTCGGGGAATTCGATTATGTTATCATTAACGACGACATGGAGGAGGCGAAGCGGGATCTTTTCGCCATCGTGCGGGCCGGGAGGCTCGGGATGAAGAGCCAGCTCGACCGCCACCAGAAACTGATTCAAAAGCTCATCTGAAGGAAGCAACATGGCACGCATCACCATCGACGATTGTCTCGAAAACATTCCCAACCGTTTCGAACTCACCCTGGCCGCGACAATTCGCGCAAGGCAGATCGCCAACGGATCGAACCCCATGGTGGAACCGCATCGCGACAAGCCCACCGTGATCGCGCTGCGCGAAGTTGCAGCCGGAAAGGTCGGGCTGGAAATTCTCAACAAGGGGCAGGCGTAGGCATCTTGCCCGGAGAAGAAATCCTTCCCATCCGCGGAATGGCCGGCTATCTGAAGCCGGAAGACGCCGCACAGCTCGAAGCCGCCTACCGGTTCAGCGAGGCGGCCCATAAGGGGCAGTTCAGGAAATCCGGAGAACCCTATATCTCCCACCCCCTGGCCGTTGCAAGTATCCTCGCGGAATGGCGGCTCGATGCGCAGACCCTTTGCGCAGCGCTCCTGCATGACGTCATGGAGGATACCTCCGTGCCGAAAAGGGAGATCATCGACCTGTTCGGACAGCCGGTGGCGGATCTCGTCGACGGCGTGAGCAAACTCGACAGGATCGAGTTCCAGACCAAGGAAGATGCGCAGGCGGAGAATTTCAGGAAGATGCTGCTCGCCATGGCGAGCGATGTCCGCGTCATCCTGATCAAGCTCGCAGACCGGCTGCACAACATGCGCACGCTGGACGCCATGTATCCTGCGAAGAGAAAGCGGATCGCCAAGGAAACGCTGGAGATCTATGCCCAGATCGCCAACCGCATGGGCCTGAACAGCATCTACCAGGAACTCGAAGACCTCTCCTTCAAGCATCTCTATCCGCTTCGCTACCGGGTGCTCAACAAGGCGATCAAGGCGGCACGGGGAAACCGGCGCAAGGTGGTGGACAAGATCCTGGAGAACATCGTGCAGAAGCTGAGGGAGGCCGGCATCGATGCACAGACCACCGGGCGGGAGAAGCACCTCTACAGCATCTACCGGAAGATGGTCGAAAAGCAGTTGAGTTTTTCCGAGGTGCAGGACATCTACGGCTTCCGCGTGGTGGTGAAGGACATTCCGACCTGCTACCATGCGCTGGGCGTGCTGCACAGCCTGTACAAACCGATACACGGGAAATTCAAGGACTATATCGCGCTGCCCAAGTCGAACGGCTACCAGTCGCTGCACACTTCGCTGTTCGGTCCCTACGGCACCCCGATCGAGATCCAGATCCGGACCGCAGAAATGCACAAGATCGCCGAATCCGGCGTCGCTTCGCATTGGCTGTACAAGAGTTCGGAATCGAACCTGAACGAGATGCAGAGGAAGACCCACCAGTGGCTGCAAAGCCTGCTCGAATCGCTGGGAGAGAGCACGGATTCGGTCGAATTCCTGGAGCATCTGAAGGTGGATCTTTTTCCGGACGAGATCTATGTGTTCACCCCGAAGGGAAAGATCCTGGTGTTGCCCAAGGGGGCGACGCCGGTCGATTTCGCCTACAGCGTGCATACCGACATCGGCAGCCGCTGTCTTTCCGTACGGATCAACGGCGAACTGAAGCCCTTGCGGACCCATCTCAGGAACGGGGACACGGTGGAAATTCTCACCGCGCCCTATGCGAAGCCCAATCCGAACTGGCTGGAATACGTCATCACCGGCAAGGCCAAGACGCATATCCGCCATTATCTCAAGACCATGCAATACGAGCAGTCCGCCCAGCTCGGGGAGAGGCTGCTCAATCAGGCATTCGCAGCCCTGAAAATCCCTTTCGAATCGATCGATGAAGGAAAGTGGGAGCGCCTTCTGAGGAACACCGGAGCGAAGTCCAGGCAGGATATCCTCACCGACATCGGCCTGGGCAGAAGGCTCGGCATCGTGGTCGCCAAGCGACTTCTGAGCGGGGAAGGGGCTTCCCAGGAGGAAAAACCCGCGCCGCTGGTGATCCGCGGTTCGGAAGGAATGGCGGTCGAATTCGCAAAATGCTGTTATCCGATTCCCGGAGACGACATCCTCGGAGTCATCAAGAAGGAACAGGGGCTCACCATCCATACCCACGACTGTTCCTTCGTCAGGAAGAGTCGGGTCGATCCGGCGAAATGCCTGGATGTGGAATGGGACAGCGACATCAGCCGGCAATTCGACGTCAGCATCCGGCTGGAAGTGCGGAACCAGAGAGGGGTACTCGCCAAGGTGGCCTCCGAGATCGCCGCAGCGGGCTCCAACATCGAGAACATCAGCATGGAAGGCGAGGGAAGCTACAC
>JAJZTT010000253.1 GCA_021848705.1 Pseudomonadota bacterium | reverse complement strand
TCCCGACATCCTCGGCGGCACGCGGGGCATCATGATCGGGAACCTCATCAAGCAGGAATTCCTCGAGGCAAGGGACTGGCCTTTCGGCAGCGCGCTTTCCATCATGCTGACGATAGGCGCAATGATCATCGTGGGCGGGGCGGCTCTTGTTGCGAGAAGGAGGGGGAGGGGCGATGTCTAAAAAGCTCCTCGCAGCCTCGGGGATCGCAGTTTACGCCTTCCTTTACCTGCCGCTCGTCGTCGTCGTCGCCTATTCGTTCAACAATTCGAAACTCAATGCCGAATGGGTGGGCTTCACCTGGCACTGGTACCAGGTGCTGCTTTCCGACGACACCATGCTGAAAGCGGCCGGCAATTCGCTCCTCATCGCGCTGACTGCGAGCCTCGCATCCACGATGCTCGGGACGATGGCGGGCTATGCCCTGTATCGCTACAAGCTGAAGCTGCTCCCCGTTCTGGTGATGGCCCCGCTCGCCATTCCGGAAATTCTGGTCGGCGTGAGCCTGCTGATATTCTTCGTCGCGATCAACCTGACCCTCGGCCTGCTTTCTATCATGCTTTCCCATATTGCATTTTGCGTCGGATTCGTCGCGATCGTGGTGCGTTCCAGGCTCTCGGGTATGGACGAAAGCCTTCCGGAGGCGGCGAGGGATCTCGGCGCGACCCCGTTCCAGGCATTTCGCCTGGTGACACTTCCCCTGATTGCGCCCGGCATCATCGCAGGGGCGCTGCTCGCCTTCACGCTTTCCATAGATGATTTCGTGATCACCTTTTTCACCGCAGGGGTGGGCGCTTCCACCCTGCCGCTGCAGATCTATTCGATGATCAAGATCGCCGTCACGCCCGAAGTCAATGCGATTTCCACCCTGCTGATGCTGCTGACCCTTTTCCTCATCGTCGTCGCGTCCAGGCTTTCTCCCGATTCGATCAGGGGAAAATGACATGAACCGCCTGTTTTTCCTGCTCTGCCTTGTCGCGATGCCTGGGTTCGCTGCGGACGAACTGCACCTTTACAACTGGAACAATTACATCGCCCCGGAAACAGTCGACCGTTTCGAGGCCTACTGCAAGTGCAAGGTCGTCCAGGACTATTATTCGGACAACGAGGAACTGCTCGCCAAGCTCGCCGCCGGGGCGAAGGGCTACGACATTCTGGTTCCGACGGGAAATGCGCTCGCATCCCTGGTCAGGCAGGGCGCACTGCTTCCGCTCGACAAGAGGCTGATTCCCAACCTGAAAAACATCAACCCGGCCTACCTCAATACCCCTTTCGATCCGGGCAACCGCTATTCGGTCCCTTATGCCTATACCACCACGCTGATCGGCTACAACGTCGAGAAGATGAAACGGCTCGGGCTTCCCACCGACACCTGGGCGGTAATATTCGATCCGAAATACCTGGCCAGGGTGAAAGGGAGGGTCACCGTTCTCGACAGCCAGCGAGAGCTGATGGCTGCTGCATTGAAATATCTCGGCTATTCGGCCAACGATACCGTTGAGGCGCACTGGTATCGGGCCGAGCAGGTCATCCTGAGGGCGAAGCCCTACTGGGCCGCCTTCAATTCATCGAGCTACATCAAGGAACTGACGGTCGGCAATATCTGGCTGGTGCACGGCTACTCGAACGACATGTTCCAGGCGCAGAGCGACGCGAAAGCGGCCAGGCGGAAATTCACCATAGGGTTTTCCATCCCGAAGGAAGGGGCGGTCCTCGCGCTCGACAACATGGTAATCCACAAGTATGCCCCGCGCCCGGATCTCGCCCACAAGTTCATCAACTTCATGCTGGACGGAAAGAATTCATCGGAACTCACCAACATGATCGGTTCGGGCAATCCCAATCTTGCTGCATTGAAGTACATCAACCCGGAAATCGCCTCGAATCCGGCCATTTTTCCCGGGAAGAAAGAACTCGGAAAGCTCGAAATGCTTCAGGATCTGAACATGGAACAGCGCAGGGTATTGAACCGCCTCTGGATCAAGATCAAGATAGAATAGGGATTATTTCCTGATGCGGAGGATCACTCCGGCGCTCTGAAGTGCGATGGTCTCGGTGGCTTGGCCGAGCAGCGCCATGTTCCTGCTCAGAATTTCATTTTTCCGGTCCCTCGGGTCGAACATCAGGTAATCCACGCCCTTGAGCATGGCGAGCTGCGTTTTGGGGTCCCCGGCTGCGGCGGGAAGGGGAAGCACGTCGCATTGGCAGGCAATCATGGTTCTTCCAGGCCACTGGCTCGCGACGAGAACATGTTTTTTGGCATCCGCGTCCGTTTTTGCCTGCTGCGCGATCGTCGAGATCAGTCTGTCTCCCGCTGACATGGGGTCCAGTCGCCTGAGATCGTAATTTGCCCTGTCGTTGACCATGAAAGTGGTGGCGACGATGAAAATGAATGCCATGATTCCGCTGCGCTTTGCCATGAAACCTTCCCCGGGGATCGATTCGTGCACCCGGATGAGGAGCGGGATCCCGGTGAAGAGCAGAAATGCGAGCACCAGCATGGCCCAGGCGGAGTCGGCCGATGTCAGACCGAGCACCACGCCCAGCATCAGGGTTCGTTTCGCGAGATCCTGCCAGAGTTCGCGAAAGGTTCTGAACAGGGTGAAGAGCAGCGCCACGAATACGATTCCTCCCGTCATCCAGCGCAGCGGGGTCATTTCCTCGGACGGGCCGAGTGCGACCATGACAAGGGCCTTGACCGGATTCGCCCACCAGGAAAGATTGCTCCATCCCATGCGGATCAGGAGAACGAAGACGGTGATCGAGAGTATCCCGAGATCGG
>JAJZTT010000252.1 GCA_021848705.1 Pseudomonadota bacterium | reverse complement strand
AATGCCGAAAGCGCAGGCGTTTCGAGCGGCTCGGCCTTCCTGCGTCTGGCCGGAAGCGAGCCGCCCATTGCGGAGATCCTCGACTTCAGGTATTTCATTTCCTCGCTGCCTTCGTCCGGCCTGAAGAAGGGCGCCTCTGCAATCACGTCGTCCGAAATCGGGATGTCGAAGCGGTTCCTGAAGGCTTTCAGCGCCTCCTCTCCCATTTTTTTCTGCTGGTGAGTGGTGTTCTGACCTTCTCCGGCCTCCCCCATTCCGTATCCCTTCACGGTCTTGGCGAGAATCACGGTGGGCTGCCCCTTGTGTTTCACCGCTTCGGCATAGGCCGCATACACCTTGCGCGGATCATGTCCGCCGCGGTTGAGCCTCCAGATGTCCTCGTCGGTCATGTTCGAAACCATGTCGAGGAGTTCGGGGTATTTGCCGAAGAAATGCTTCCTCACATAGGCGCCGTCGTTGGCCTTGTAGTTCTGGTATTCTCCGTCGACCGCCTCTTCCATGCGCTTCAGGAGCAGGCCATCCTTGTCGCGTGCAAAAAGGGGGTCCCAGCGCGAACCCCAGACCACCTTGATGACGTTCCATCCGGCGCCCCTGAAATCCCCCTCGAGTTCCTGGATGATCTTGCCGTTGCCGCGCACCGGGCCGTCCAGGCGCTGCAGGTTGCAGTTGATGACGAAAATCAGGTTGTCGAGCCCTTCGCGAGCGGCCAGCGAGATCGCGCCCAGGGATTCCGGTTCGTCCATCTCCCCGTCGCCCATGAAGGCCCAGACCTTGCGCCCTTCGGTATTGGCGATGCCGCGATCCTGCAGATATTTCATGAAACGCGCCTGATAGATCGCCATCAGGGGCCCGAGCCCCATCGAAACCGTGGGGAACTGCCAAAAATCAGGCATCAGCCAGGGATGGGGATAGGAGGAAAGCCCCTGCCCGCCGGATTCCTGCCTGAAATGCCGCATCTGCTCCTCGCTGATCCTGCCTTCGAGGAAGGCGCGGGCATAGATTCCCGGCGCGGAATGTCCCTGGGTATACACGAGGTCGCCGCCATGTTCCCCGGACGGGGCATGGAAGAAATGGTTGAAGCCCACGTCGTAGAGGGTGGCGGCGGATGCGAAACTCGCGATGTGCCCGCCGAGATCGGATCCGCGGTTCGCGTTCACCACCATCGCCATGGCGTTCCAGCGGATGTAGGAGCGGATCCTGCGCTCCATTTCGAGATCGCCTGGCGAACGTTCCTGGCGCTCCACCGGAATGGTGTTGAGGTAGGCGGTATTGACGTTGAAGGGCAGGTAGGCGCCCGCCTTCCTCGCCCGCTCGGTCAGTTTTTCCAGGAGGTAGTGTGCCCGATCCACCCCTTCGTTCTGCAGAACGCCCTCGAGCGCTTCGAGCCATTCCCGCGTTTCCTGCGGATCATGATCCGGCATTGATGCCATATTCGCTATTCCTTTCAGACTCATTGAGCCACATTATACAGTTTTTTCGACGCCCGCCCTGCGCTCGGCCGCCTCCACGGTATTCTCCAGCAGCATGGCGATCGTCATCGGCCCCACGCCGCCGGGAACCGGCGTGATGAGGGAAGCCTTCTGCGATGCCCCTTCGTAATCCACGTCGCCGGCCAGTTTGCCGTTTTCCAGCCGGTTCATGCCGACATCGATCACGACCGCTCCTTCCTTGACCATGTCGCCGGTGACGATGCCGGCGCGCCCAACCGCGACCACCAGGATGTCCGCATCGCGGGTGTGATGACCGAGGTCGGGGGTTTTCGAATTGCAGATGGTGACCGTCGCGCCCTTGTGCAGCAGCATGATCGCCATGGGTTTTCCGACGATGTTGCTCGCGCCGACGATGACCGCATGTTTCCCACGGATCTGCACGTTTTCCGCTTCCAGCATCTTCATCACGCCATGAGGCGTACAGGGCTGGAGTTTCGGTTGACCGAGAAACAGCGCGCCGACATTGCCGGGATGAAAACCGTCCACATCCTTTTCCTCCGCGATTTCGTCGAGGACCTTCCTCGAATCGAAATGTTTCGGCAGAGGCAACTGCACCAATATGCCGTGGATGTCCTCGTCGCGGTTGAGTTCGTGAATTTTCGCGAGCACTTCCGCCTCGGTCGCATCTGCCGGAAAGGAAATGACCTCGGAATGGATGCCCGCATCGATGGAGGCCTTTTCCTTGTTGCGGACGTAGACCCGGGATGCCGGATCTTCGCCCACGATGATCACCGCAAGGCCGGGCAGATTCCCGGCCTCCTTCATCGTTTCGACCTTCGCCCTGAGGGCTTCCCGCATTTTCCGTGCAAGTTCCTTGCCGTCGATCATCCTTGCGCTCATGATTTCATCCTGTCAAAAGTTTCGGACATGCATGTCCAGTTCAGTCACGACCCTGTCCACTGGCAGGTCGTTGTCTTCGAGTGGCAAATGCTCCACCACCTGGAAGGAGAAGGCTGCGGCGATCGTCGCGGCATCTTCCCGCCTTTTGCAAAGCAGCCTGTCGTAGTATCCGCCTCCGTAGCCGAGCCTGTCCCCCTGCCGGGTGAATGCAACACCCGGAACGAGAAAGAAATCGACGAAGGAAGGATCCTCGACGAGATCCCCTCCCTTGGGCTCCAGAATTCCCCACATCCCCTCCTCGAGCCCCCCTGCGAGATCGGTCACGATGTAGAGATCGAGACCGGAGCGATCCTTTTTGAGCTTCGGCAGGGCAAGCGCCTTTCCGCTTTCCAGCACCCTGCAGACCAGTTCACGGGTATCGTATTCGCTTCCGAAATTCATGTAGGCGAGGACCAGC
>JAJZTT010000251.1 GCA_021848705.1 Pseudomonadota bacterium | reverse complement strand
AGTCCGAAGGTTCTGGATTCGTCCGGCACGATGGGCACGATGAGCTTGCCTATGGCTTCGTCCTTCACCAGCATGGAAAGGATTCTGACGAAGGCCATGGTAGTCGAAATCTCGCGCCCGTCCGTTCCCTTGAGGAAGCTCTCGAAGGCGGAAAGCGCAGGCGTATTGAGGGGCTCGGCCTTGCGGCGTCTTGCCGGAAGCGAACCGCCCATGGCCGCCACCCGCTCTCTCAGGTATTTCATTTCGGCGCTGTCTTCCGCCGGCTTGTAGAACGGCGCCTGTGCTATGACTTCGTCGGAAATGGGAATGTCGAAGCGATTTCTGAAGGCTTTCAGCGCATCTTCGCCCATTTTCTTCTGCTGGTGCGTGGTGTTCTGGCCTTCTCCCGCCTCGCCCATGCCGTAGCCCTTGACCGTTTTCGCCAGAATCACGGTGGGCTGGCCCTTGTGCTTGACCGCTTCCGCATAGGCCGCGTAAACCTTGCGGGGGTCGTGGCCGCCGCGATTCAGTCTCCAGATGTCCTCGTCGGACATGCTGGAAACCATGTCGAGAAGTTCGGGATACTTGCCGAAGAAATGCTTGCGCACGTATGCGCCGTCGTTGGCCTTGTAGTTCTGGTATTCCCCGTCGACAGCCTCTTCCATGCGCTTCAGGAGCAAGCCGTTCTTGTCCTTCGCGAGCAGGGGATCCCATCTCGAACCCCATATCACCTTGATGACGTTCCAGCCCGCTCCCCTGAAATCGGCCTCGAGCTCCTGGATGATTTTTCCGTTGCCCCGGACGGGACCGTCCAGACGCTGGAGATTGCAGTTGATGACGAAAACGAGGTTGTCCAGATTTTCCCTTGACGCAAGGGAAATCGCCCCCAGGGATTCCGGCTCGTCCATTTCGCCGTCGCCCATGAAGGCCCACACCTTGCGCCCGCAGGTCTTGGCGAGCCCGCGACCCTCGAGGTACTTCATGAATCTCGCCTGATAGATCGCCATCAGGGGACCGAGCCCCATGGATACCGTGGGGAACTGCCAGAAGTCGGGCATCAGCCAGGGATGGGGATAGGAGGAAAGCCCCTGCCCTTCGGACTCCTGCCTGAAATTCACCATTTGCGCCTCGGAGATCCTGCCCTCCAGGTACGCACGCGCGTAAATGCCGGGAGCGGAATGCCCCTGGGTGTAAACGAGATCGCCGCCGTGATTTTCGGAAGGGGCATGGAAGAAATGGTTGAAACCGACATCGTAGAGCGTCGCAGCGGAAGCGAAGCTCGCGATATGCCCGCCCAGGTCGGAGGCGCGGTTCGCGTTCACCACCATCGCCATGGCGTTCCAGCGGATATAGGAACGGATCCTGCGCTCGATTTCGAGATCGCCGGGCGAGCGCTCCTCGCGCTCGGGGGGAATGGTGTTAAGGTAAGCCGTATTGACGTTGAAAGGCAGATAGGCGCCAGCCTTCCTCGCCCTTTCCGTCATTTTTTCCAGCAGAAAATGCGCGCGCTCCGCCCCTTCCTGCTGCAACACCCCTTCCAGAGCGTCCAGCCATTCCTGTGTTTCCTGCGGATCCTGATCCGGCAACGATGCCATATTCCTACCTCAAATCTGTTAAAACTGGACGTATTATACAGTTTCTTTGCATCACTTGCGTCTGGCGCGCTCCGCAGCCTCCACCGTGTTCTCGAGAAGCATGGCGATCGTCATCGGCCCGACCCCGCCCGGCACCGGCGTAATCAGGGAAGCCTTGAGCCTTGCGGAGTCGAAATCGACGTCCCCTGCGAGCTTGCCGTCCTCCAGTCTGTTCATTCCGACATCGATCACGACAGCGCCCTCCTTGACCATGTCGCCCGTGACGAGGTTCGGCCTGCCCACGGCGACCACCAGGATGTCCGCATCCCGTGTATGGCGACCGAGATCGGGAGTCTTGGAATTGCAAACCGTGACCGTCGCCCCCCCGGCGAGCAGCATGACCGCCATCGGCTTGCCGACGATGTTGCTGGCCCCCACGACGACGGCATGCTTTCCCCTGATGGGTACATTTTCGTATTCGAGCATCTTCATGACCCCGTGCGGCGTGCAGGGCTGCAGCCCAGGATTGCCCAGGAAAAGTGCGCCCACGTTGCAGGGATGGAAGCCGTCCACGTCCTTCTCGGGCGAAATGGAATCGAGCACGCGCCTCGCATCGAAATGAGCGGGGAGCGGCAGTTGGACCAGTATGCCGTGGATGGCCGGATCACGATTGAGGGCATGAATGCGCTCGAGCACTTCCTCCTGGGAAACCTGCCCGGACAGCGCAATGACTTCGGAACGAATACCGGCATCGATCGATGCCTTTTCCTTGTTCCTCACATAAACCCTGGATGCCGGGTTTTCCCCGACAATGATCACGGCAAGGCCTGGCGGGGTGGCGAAGGATCGAACCTTGCGCTTGAGTTCTTCCCGCATTTGTTGCGCGATATTTTTTCCATCGATAATTTTTGCACTCATGAGATTGTCCCGTTTCGAAAATATTCGCCTTTTTCCGTAATGATGCCGTCCACCGGAATATCGTTGCCTTCCAGGGGAATTTCGTCGACCATCTGCAACGAAAAGGCTGCGGCCATGGAAGCCGCATCGATTCTTTTGTCGACGAGCAGCCTGTCGTAGAAACCGCCCCCGTAACCCAGCCTCGCCCCGTCCACGGAAAAAGCAACTCCGGGGACCAGGATGAAATCGATCAGCGAAAAATCCTCGATCGAATCGCCTCCTCTCGGCTCCCTGATTCCCCAGGTCCCGGCCTCCAGTCCATCTTCCAGATCGGTCACGAAATGAAGATCGAGGCCGCTT
>JAJZTT010000250.1 GCA_021848705.1 Pseudomonadota bacterium | reverse complement strand
CGCCATTTCCTCCTGCAACCTTTCCGGCGTCTCGACCTGCCTGGAAGAAACCAGGAATCCCCCGCCCTTCAATATTTCCTCCAGGAGCACCGCATCGTCCCGGCTGTCGTCGACGATGAGCACATTCAATGTCTTCATTCCCCCCTCCTCACGAAGTATTGCATGATTTCCGAAGAGATCGCCGAGAGCGGAACGCTTCTTTCGACCGCGCCCCGCCTTTGCGCTTCCTTCGGCATTCCATACACGACGCAGGATGCCTCGTCCTGCCCGATCGTGGCCGCCCCTGCCTGCCGCATTTCCAGCAAGCCGTGCGCGCCGTCGTCCCCCATCCCCGTCATGATGATGCCGAGCGAATTCTTCCCTGCGCATTGCGCGACCGAGCGGAACAGCACGTCTACGGACGGCCGATGCCGGCTCACATGGGGACCGTCGACGATGTCGACATGGTATTGGGCGCCGCTTCTCTTCAAAAGCATGTGGCGGCCGCCCGGCGCGATGAGCACGCGCCCCGGAACCACCCTGTCCCCGCTTTTCGCTTCCTTCACCTCCATCCTGCAGATGCTGTCCAGGCGCTTCGCGAAAGCTTCCGTGAATTTCTCCGGCATGTGCTGAACGGCCACGATCCCGGGGCACACTTCGGGCAGCCCGGCGAGGACGGTCTCGAGCGCCTGGGTTCCTCCTGTGGAAGTGCCGATCGCCACCACCTTGTCGGTGGTTTTGGCCATGGGATGATGCGCCTGGGGCAGGATGGCGTCTGCGGAAAGTTTCGGCGGGACGACGGAAAGAAGCTTCCCCACCCTGGCTCTGGAAGCCGCCCGGATCATGTGCACGAGATCGTCCGATTCTTCCATGAGATGCTGACGGACACCGATTTTCGGCTTCGCCGTGACGCCGACCGCGCCTGCCGCGAGCGCCTGCATGGTGGTCTCGGTTCCCCGCTCGGTGAGCGTCGAGCAAATCAGCACCGGAGTAGGCCGTTCAGCCATGATTTTCCTGAGGAAAGTGATTCCGTCCATTCTCGGCATCTCGACATCGAGCAGGATCACGTCCGGCCACTGCTTCTTCATTTTCTCCATTGCGAAAATCGGATCGGAAGCGGTGGCGATCACCTCGATTCCGGGGCTCGCACCCAGGGATTCTGCCAGGACCTGCCTCACCACGGCAGAGTCGTCCACCACCAGGACACGAATTGAGCTCATTCCCTTTCCCCGATTTCTTGTTGCACGACAGGTGCGTGGCGTAACCACACCGTTCCGCTGTGGATGTCGAAAATCACATACCTGGATCCGTACATCCCGACATGCTCGGCAACCACAGGGTGGCCATGTTCCTGCAACAGTTTTCTTGCCGCCTGCACGTTGCGGCTCGCCACACTTTCTTCGCGATCATCCGGTTCGAACATGCTTCCGCCGCCGAACAGCTTGACCTCGTAGTCAAGGGGGTGCGTCCCGGAGATTGCAATCGCCCGATGAAAAAGATCGATGGCTTCGTCCGCATAGCGGCCGTCCGGTTCACCGGACCGATTCGGTCGCGAAGGGAGCATGAAATGACACATGCCGCCGATCCGCAGCCCCGGATGCCACATGGTGATCGCGACGCAGGATCCGAGCAGGGTGCGGATGCGAAGATCCCTTCCACCGAAATGAAACTCTCCCGGCTGCAGGTAGATCTCGACGGAATGGCGCGCCTTGCTCATTTCAGGGCTTTCTGTACACCGAAGGCGCCACGATCCTCAACGCGTCCGCGATGCCGTTCAGGCTTTCGGAATGACTGACCAGGAAATACCCTCCGGGCTTGAGCAGGGGGAGCAGGTTCCTCACCACTTTTCTTTTCGTTTCCATGTCGAAATAGATGAGCACGTTGCGCAGGAAGATCACGTCGAAAGGCTCGAGCTTCGGCAGCGCCTCGACGAGGTTCAGATAGGAAAACCGGACCCTGCTTCTCAGGCCGGAAGAAACCAGGAAGGTTCCGGCCTGATCGCCGATTCCCTTCAGGCAATAGCGGGAAAGATATCGTTTCGGCAGGTTCTCGATCCGGCTCATGACGTAATGCCCGGTCTTCGCCTTTTCCAGTACCCGGGTGCTGATGTCGGTTGCGAGCAGTTCCCATGGCTGTTCTCCCAGGCAATCGTCCAGCGTCATGGCAATGCTGTAGGGCTCCTCACCGGTCGAGCTCGCACCGCACCAGACCCGCACAGCCTGTTTTCCCTTGAGGCCAGGCAGGATGACATTGCGCAGCAACTCGAAATGCCCGGGCTCCCTGAAAAAATAGGTTTCATTGGTGGTGAGCAGATCGACCGCGATGCGCAATTCCTCCCTGCTCGGATCCCTCGAAAGCAACTGGTAATATTCCCCATAGCTGGAGAGGTCGTGGTGCTTCAGCCGCTTGGCAAGCCTTCCCGCCACCAGCGGTTTTTTCGCAGCAGTCATGTGGATGCCTGCGATGTCGTGGATCAGCTTCTGGAATTTCGCGAATTCTTCTTCGCGGATCTGCACGGGCTCCATGGTTTCATCCTCCTGCCGATGCCGTGCTGAAAAAGGACATCATGCGCCGCAATTCATCGGCCTGACCGCTCATTTCCACTGCCGTGGTGGCGAGCGATTCCGAATTTTCAGCATTCTGCTGGGTCGCCTGGCTCAACTGGTTCATCGCATGGTTGATCTGGCCGGCCCCTGCGCTTTGCTCGCGGGATGATTCGCTGATTTCCTGGACGAGATCCGAGGTCCTCGCAATGGCAGGAACGATCTCCTCCAGCAGGGCCCCGGCGCGTTCGGCGACATCCACGCTCCCTTTCGCCACTTCCCCGATTTCCCTCGCCGCCATCTGTTGTGGCGCTGCAAG
>JAJZTT010000053.1 GCA_021848705.1 Pseudomonadota bacterium | reverse complement strand
CACCGCTGAATACGGCATGCTGCCGCGTTCCACGGGCACCCGCATGCAGCGCGAGGCCTCTTCCGGCAAGCAGTCTGGCAGGACCCACGAAATCCAGAGACTGATCGGCCGCAGCCTGCGCGCGGTGACGAACCTGGAACTGCTCGGAGAGAGAACCATCCGGCTCGATTGCGACGTGATCCAGGCAGACGGCGGCACGCGGACTGCGAGCATCAGCGGGGCATTCGTCGCGCTCGCGGATGCCGTCTCCTCGCTCGCAGCCAGCGGTAAAATCCGGACCTCCCCGATCCAGGATCATGTCGCTGCGATCTCGGTCGGAATCTTTCAGGGAACCCCGGTTCTCGACCTCGACTATCTCGAAGACTCCGAATGCGACACGGACATGAACGTGGTGATGACCGGCAGCGGGGGACTGGTGGAAGTGCAGGGCACCGCTGAAGGCGTGCCATTTTCCAGAAGGGAACTCGATGCGATGGTCGATCTCGCATCCTCCGGCATTTCCAAAATCGTGGAAATGCAAAGGGCCGTGCTCGCCAGATGAACCCGGCCGCCTTCTCGCTGCTCAAGATTCTTTCGGATGGCCACTTCCACTCCGGGGAAGAAGCCGCGAAGACGCTTGGCATATCCAGAGCGAGCATTTGCAATGCGGCTGATGCGATCGAGGCTTCCGGCCTCGATCTGTTCCGGGTGCGCGGAAAGGGCTACCGGCTCCCATCGAAGCTGGAATGGCTCGAGGCACCTGAAATCCCGCTTTTCCAGGTGGAAATCGTCGACACGATCGACTCCACCAATTCCGAACTGTCCAGGCGCAACGCACCTCATGGCCTGGTGCTCGCAGCGGAACTGCAAAGCGCGGGACGCGGCAGGATGGGCCGACTCTGGCATGGAGCCCCGTGCAGCTCGCTCACCTTTTCCCTCTGCTGGCGCTTCGAAAGGGGCGCTTCCCACCTTTCAGGGCTGGGGCCCGCAGTCAGCCTCGCCCTCGTCAGAGCCCTGCAATCCACGGGAATCGACGGAATCCGCATCAAGTGGCCGAACGACATCATCCACAATTTCAGGAAACTTTCCGGCATCCTCATCGAAGTGAAGGGGGACATGCTCGGCCCGACCCATGCGGTGATCGGGATCGGAATCAATTTCAGGCTACCGTCAAAAATCAGGGAAGACATCGAGCAGGCGGTCACCGACCTTGCCTCGATCGCCTCGTGCGGCAGGAACGAGCTGTTCCGTTCCATTCTGGCGGAGCTTTCCCTGCTTCTGCCCGGATTCGAGCGGGAAGGATTCGCCCCCCTCTCCGAGGAATGGAACCGCCTGCATGCCTATCACGGGAAGGATGTGAGGCTGCTCCACCCCTCCGGGAGGATCGAGGAAGGACGGGTGGCCGGGATCGGCGCAGGAGGCGAACTGCATGTCCTGACTTCGCAGGGAAGGAAATGTTTTTCGGCAGGAGAAATTTCGCTCAGGGGAAAATCTTGAGGTTGCTCGCAATCGACTGTGGAAACACCCGGCTGAAATGGGGATTGCTCGAAAAAGGGGAATGGATGCGCTCCGGCGCATTTTCGAATGACCTGCCCGACGAAATTTCCTCCCTGAACGAATTTCATGCAGACAGGATCATCGGCTGCTGCGTTGCGGGTGAAAGGGTCAGAACCGGAATCGAGCAGCGCCTTCAGGACATTTTCTGGATTTTTTCTCGTCCGGAATGCTGCGGCCTGAAAAACGCCTACAAGGTTCCGGAAGAACTCGGAGCGGACCGGTTTGCAGCGCTGGTGGCAGCGAGGAACAGACTGCCCGGGGGCGGGATCGTCGCGGGATTCGGCACGGCTGCAACGATCGACCTTCTGGACGAAAATGGACGCTTCGAAGGCGGATTCATCGCACCGGGTCTCACCCTCATGGTCGAATCGCTGCGCAGCGGAACGAATCTCGACCCGGGAATGGCGGATTTTTCCATTTGTCCGAAATCCACGAACGAAGCGGTGAGAAGCGGCGCGATTCTCGCGCTCGCCTCGTCCGTGGAGAAAATGGCGCAGTTGCGCCACGCCCCCCTTTGCCTGCTGTTCGGCGGGGATGCCGCCAAAATCGCCCCGCATATTAACGCGAAGACCGTAATCGTGGATAATCTCGTGCTCGAAGGCCTTTCAATCATCGCAAGAGACCTATGGAAGCTCTGAAACTGTGGGGGGATCCGGAATGAGGGCAGTATTTCTCATTTTATTGCTCGCCAATCTGGCCCTCGCGGCCTGGGGCTTCCTTTCGCGCAAACCACATCCCAATCCCCTCGCCCGCCAGGAAATCCACGCAGACCGACTGAAACTCGTTCCGGAAGAATCCTTGTCCGCACCCGCTTCTTCTGCCCAATCCGCCCCGCTTGCCCAATCCGCCCCGCTTGCCGCATCCGCCCCGCTTCCCGCATCGACACCACTTGCCGCATCCGCTCCACTTGCCGCATCCGAACCTGCGCAGGCCGCGCCCGTCGCAACGAAGGTCGCGTACTGCTACACCTGGGGGCCCTTCTCCCGGGACGAAGCGGAAAAGGCGAAAACCGGGCTTACTCAATTCCATCCGAAAAACCTGGTGGAGCAAAATTTGCCAGGAAGGCTCAATTACTGGACCTATATCCCTCCGAAAAAAACCAGGCAGGAAGCGCTAGACGCAGTTCGCGCACTGAAGGAGGCGGGCATCACCGACCTGTTCCTCATCCAGGAGCCCGGAAAATGGCAGTATGCGATCTCCCTCGGCATGTTCGGAACGGAATCCTCGGCGAAAAAGCATGCGTTGCAGATCCGGCAGAAAGGCGTGAGTTCCGTGACTTCGGGCAGGCGCAACAGCGGGGAAATCACCTTCTCATTCGTTTCGGAGCGGAAGCTGCCGGAAAAGCTCGAATCCTTCCCGAGGGCAAAACTGAATCGCTCCGAATGCACCCGCTAGGGAAATAATTTTCCAGGATTGAGGATTCCCTTCGGATCGAACACCGACTTGATGGCACGCATCAGACCCAGGGTTTCCGCATCGATCTCGCGCGGAACATAGGGCATTTTCTCTCGTCCCACCCCGTGCTCTCCCGACAGGGTCCCGTTCATGGACAAAACCAGATCGAACACCCCGGACAGGCATTCCTCGGCGCGCCCCGTCACGCCCGGATCATCCGGGTCGACGAGCAGGTTGACATGGATGTTGCCGTTTCCTGCATGACCGAAATTGACGTTGGCAATCCCGTATTTCCCGGCGAGTTCGCGCAATCCGGAAAGAAGTTCGGGCAGACGGGAAATCGGCACCACGATGTCCTCGTTGATCTTCTTCGGAGCGATGTCCCGCAGCAGCGGAGAAAGGGCGCGCCTTGCCGCCCACAATGCGCGGGCATCGGCGACTTCGCTTGCCACGATGAGGCCGGAATTTTCGCAACCGGACAGAATCGCCCGCCCCCCTCCCTCGATGTCAGCCCCGTCCACTTCGATCATCAGCATGGCGCGGGACTCTTCCGGAAGCATTCCCGGATTCCTCGAGCGGATCAGGTCGAGCGACCCTGAATCCAGGAACTCCAGGGCGGAAGGCGTGAAGGGTTGAGCCATGATCGCCAGGATGGCCTGCGCGCAACTTTCCGCATCGCGGTAATGGGCCGCAATGCCGCCGACCCTTTCGGGAAGGGGGGTGAGCTTCAGGGTCGCCTCGGTGATGACGGCAAGCGTTCCTTCGGAACCCACGATGAGCCGCGTGAGATCGTATCCCACCACGCCCTTGGTCGTGTAACAGCCCGCCCGGACCGCCTTCCCCTCGCCGGTGATCGCCTTCAATCCGAGCACATGGTCGCGCGTCGTTCCATATTTCACCGCATGCGGACCGCCCGCGCTGGTGGCGAGATTGCCGCCGATCGAGCAATAGGCCGAACTCGAAGGGTCGGGCGGCCAGAACAGGCCGTGTGGCTTCGCAGCTTCCTGGACTTCTGCATTCAGCACCCCGGGTTCGGCCACGATCACACGGTTCTTCGCATCGACATCCAGGATTTTCCGCATCCTTTCCAGGGAAAGCGCGACCCCTCCCGCAACCGGAATGCTCCCCCCTGCCGTTCCTGTGCCGCGCCCCCTGGGCGTCACGGGAACGGCGTATTCGTTGCAAAGCAGGATCACCTGGCGGATTTCTTCGGCATTTTCCGGGAAAACCACTGCTTCTGGCGGAAAATGCTTCCTGGAATTGTCGTAGGAATAGGCGTAACAGTCGACCGGATCGGTCAGGCAGCGATCCTTCGGGAAGATCGAAACGAGCTTCGAAAGGAATCTAGACACTCAGGATCAGCTCCTGCGCCTTCCGATAATGATTTTCCGCATCCTCGTGGCGCTCCATGATTTCCGCAAGGCTTGCCGAGGCGAGATGTGCCGCCGCGCTCGGATGAACGGAAAGGCTGGCATCGAGATAGCTTCGCGCCTTTCCCCAAAGCTTCTGGTGCATGCAAAGCCTGCCCAGGGTGAGCAGCAACACGGCATCGTCGTCGTGCTTCTTCAGCCAGTTCTCGGCACGCTCGATGCGCTTCACGGCATCCGGAGCGGGACACTCTCCGTAGATCGCCACGAGATGAGAACTCCAGTGGGCGTCGAGGCTCTCCTCGATGATCTTCCCGGCAAGCACGCATTCGCCGAAATCGATGAAGGCCTGGGCGGCGATCGACACCACCTTCGCATCCTTCCTTTCCTTTTCGGGAATCTTCTGCCAGCTGGCGGCGAACCTCTCCCTGCCTTCCACGACGCTACGCTTCAACAGCTCGATCCGCGCATGGCGTTTCATCTGCTCGGAATAGGCGGCATCGAATGCATTGCGGGTATCGAGCTGTTCGACCAGTTCCAGCACGCGATCCCAGTGCTTCAGGTTCTGTTCCGCCTTGAGTTCCAGGCGCAATGCCGCAGTATGCTGACGGGACCCGGAGGACTTCATCTGCTTCAGGATGGAAAGCGCCTCGGCGTAGCGCCTTTCCTCGATGAGGAGATCCGCATTCGTCATGAGAATGAAGGATTTTCCGGAAGGATCGGCTTCCCCTGCTCTTGCCAGGTGCTCGTCCCGCCTTTCATAGGCCCTGAGTTCATGCGCGGATCTGGCCGCGATCACGCCATTGATGCCGGGAGATTCGTTCATCTCGATCGCGGAAAGCGCAGCCTTTTCCGCCTTGGTGAATCTCCCCTCGAAATACGAGGAGATCGCATCCTTCATGAACTCCCTGCCGCGCTCCTCGGCGCGCCTCTTGTGGTATTCGCGCGCACGTTCCGGCAGCGCGATCATGCTGGTGGCGAGCCGCATGAATCCGTACAGGAAAAAGAAGAATCCCAGTGTCACCAGCACGAAGAAATTGAGGGAAAGCTCCACCTTGTAGGGGGGATACACCACGATCATGTAGCCCAAATCGGGTTTGGCCGCGAGCGTGATGCCGACTGCGGCGGCGAACATGGCGAGAATCCAGAGCATCGCCTTCATTTGGCAGCCTGCTCCGACCTGAAGTCGTGAATCGCGTTCAGGCTGTCGTTGATGTCCACCCGGTCGATCTTGATTTCACTGCCGTAGATCTGCTTCAGGGTGGCAAGCGAATCCTTCACTTCCGTTGAATCCAGATCGAAATTGCGGCGGATCCATTCCTGGGCGGTCTCGAGATCCTCGCGGAAGGCGACCTGATCGTGCGCGAGCAGGGAAAGGCGCGCGGAGAGCAGCCTGAGCTTCAGGTTTTCCCTCAGGAAATAGGCCTGGGAAGGCGGGATGAGCGGCATCTCCTTCCTGCCCATGTTCTGGATCCGGACCAGTCCCTTCACGTCTTCCCAGGTTTCCTTCCAGAACCTGAGCCAGGGGCTCTTCTCGTCCCTGACATCCTTCTTCGGCCCGGGATGGGGATGCGCCTCCATGGCGAGCGGCATCGAATCGACCGAATTCAGCACGCTGTCCAGATGCAGGCTCACGCCGATCACGTCCGCGAAGGGGATCGATCCCAATTTCTCGATGTCTTTCTCCACCGCCAGACGGATCGATTTCAGTTGCGGCTTGTCCATTCTCTGCAACGTCGAATCGACGTTCTGCAGGGCGATCAGCGCGGCCTTGACATTGCCTGCGAGCTGCAACTGCTGGTTGGCGATCAGCAGCACCTGTTCGATTTCCGCGAGCGTGGATTCGTCGCGGTTCCTGGCGAGTTCCTGATACATCTGCTCGAGGGCGACCTGCTGGTTCTGCGAATCAGCCATTTTCCGCTCGAGGATGCTGAGCCTCGCATCGGCTGCGCGTTCCGCATCCAGCGCCCGGGATGCGCGCTGCCGACTCTCCTGATTGTAGCTCTCCGCCGAAGCGAGGCGGGAAGCGAGCTCGATCTGCAGCTTGGCGATCTGATTCCTGGTGTCGAACCACTGCCAGCCGAGAATGATCGCGCAGATCACCGCAATCATGATCAGCACGTTGATGCTGGTGAACACCTTCTCAGTCCAACGTTCATCCGTTGCCATGCATCTCTCCGAATTGGTACCAGCCGATGAGCCCCTCGACGAGCCCGTCGTCCCCGGCACGAGTCACGAAGACCCGTTCGAAACCGGTTTTCTTTGCCATTTCGCCGATCCGCTCGTGGGGAACGAAAATCGGCTTTTTCAGGATCCAGTTTCCCGTCATTTCGAGCAGGTTTTTCACGCTTTCGCCGCTGGTCGCGGTGACCGCCTGGAAATCCTGCGAGGCGATTTTTTGCGCCTGCTCCGGAATCATCCGCCGGTAGCATTCGGCATATTCCACCGCCGCGCCCCGCGACTTCAACTCCTCTGCGAGCTTCTCCCGCCCGCCCTCTCCCCGGAAGATCACGATGCGACTTCCGGAAACGTCGGCAAGCAGGTCGAGCAACCCTTCGCTGTCCTGCCGTTCCGGGGCAATTCCATTCACGCCGCATGCCTGCAACGCGGAAAGGGTCGCCCTGCCCACCGCGAAAACCCTCATGGAGGGTGGCAGCGAGGCGATCCGCTCCATCGCCTTTTCCACCGCATTCGCGCTCACGAAAATCGCGATATCGAACCCGGAAAGACGGGAAAGGAGGGATCTCAGCTTCGAGTCGTCTTCGACCTCCCCGATCCCGATCACCGGAAAGGAAACTGCCCGCCCGCCCGCCTTCCCGATCGCCCCGACCAGTTGCGCCGCCTGGTGAACGGGCCTCGTGACGAGGACCGATACGCCCGACAGAGGAAGCATCAGGAGAGCCGTTCGAGGATTGCGTCCGCGCCGTCCGCCCGGAGCTTCGCAGCCACGCGCAGCCCGATTTCGACATGGTCGGCAGGATTCCCTTCCTCGCTCGCACGGATCATCTCGCGCCCGTCCGGGCTCGCAACGAAAGCATCCAGTCTCAGCACGCCCTGCACGATCGTGGCAAAGGCACCGAGCGGCACCTGGCAGCTACCGCCGAGCGCCCGGCTCACCTCGCGTTCCGCGATCACGCACTGCGCCGTTCTTTCATGGTAGAGCGGAGAGAGGATTTGCGCGAATTCCGGGCGATCTGCACGACATTCGATGCCGAGCGCGCCCTGCCCCACTGCGGGCAGGCTGTCGGAAGGGTCGATGAGCGAACGGATCCGCTCGCCCAGCCCCAATCTCTTCAGTCCGGCAGCGGCAAGAATGATCGCATCGTACTGCCCTTCATCGAGCTTTCTGAGCCGGGTCTGCACGTTGCCGCGCAAAGGTTCCACCTTCAGATGCGGGAAACGGTGCCGCAATTGGCTTTCGCGGCGAAGGCTGGATGTGCCGACCACCGCGCCCTCGGGCAAATCCTCCAGAACCGGGTACTTTCCTGAAACGAATGCGTCCCTGGGGTCCTCTCGTTCGGTGATCGCGGCAATCATGAAGCCTTCCGGCAACACCATCGGCACATCCTTCATCGAATGCACGGCGATGTCGGCACTGCCGTCCTCGAGCGCCTGCTCGAGCTCCTTGATGAAAAGCCCCTTTCCGCCGATCTTGGCAAGCGGGCGATCGAGTATCTGGTCGCCCTGAGTGGTCATGCCCAGTATACGGATGGCGGTTTGAGGGTATAATGACGCCAACCGTTCACGGATATGCTCTGCCTGCCACATGGCAAGGGCGCTTTCGCGAGACGCAATGACGATACTTGCGGGGGGGAGTGCCGCTGGATTCAAATTCACCTCCTGGTATTTTTTTTAATTTTAACATGGACGACCCGGTGCTGGGCAGCATTGCCCCTCTATTCGTCCTGAACGAAACATGCCCGACTCGACTACCCCAGAAAAGGACCTTCCGCTCCGCGACGACATCCGCCTTCTCGGCAGGATCCTGGGCGACACGCTCCGCGAACAGGAAGGAACGGACACCTTCGAACTCATCGAAACCATCCGGCAGCATGCCATCCGCTTCAGGAGGGACGGCGACCCTTCCGCGAAGACCGACCTGGAAACCTGCCTGAAGAACCTTTCGCCGAACGAGACCATTCTCGTGGTGCGCGCATTCAGCTTTTTCTCCCTGCTCTCCAACATCGCGGAAGACCTGCACCACAACCGGCGGCGACGCGCTCACCTGATGGCCGGATCGAAGCCCCAGAGCGGCAGCATTTCCCTCGCCTTCGACCGGGTCGCAGAAGCAGGCATCGGCGCGGAAGCGATCGGGAAATTCTTCTCCGGCGCGATGGTCGCGCCGGTGCTCACTGCGCATCCCACCGAAGTGCAGAGGAAGAGCATGCTGGATCGCCAGCGCGAGATCGCCAACCTGCTCACCGAACGCGACCGCATGCAACTCACCCGGGAAGAACTGACAAGGAACGAGGAATCGTTGCGGCGCGCGATCCTCACCCTCTGGCAAACCCGGGTGCTGCGCCCGACCCGACTCACGGTCGCAGACGAAATCGAAAACGGGCTCGCCTTCTACAGCTACACCTTCCTGCGCGAAGTGGCTGCGCTGTACGCCGAAATCGAGGACGAGATCGGCAGGCGCTTCGGACAAAAAATTTCCATCCCCCCCTTCCTGCACATTGGCAGCTGGATCGGCGGAGACCGGGACGGCAATCCTTTCGTCACCCACCAGGTCACGCTGCGCGCGGCCGAACGCCAGTCGAGCGTCGCCATGGATTTCTATCTGGAGGAAATCCATCGCCTCGGCAAGGAGCTCAGCCTGTCGACCCGGCTCGTGGAAATCACGCCCGAGCTCGAACGGCTTACCGAATCCTCGCCGGACAAGTCCGATCACAGGATGGACGAGCCCTACCGCCGCTCCCTGATCGGGATCTACTCGAGACTCGCAGCCACTTCCCAGAAGCTCGATCATCATGCCGCCGAACGGCCGCCTGTCGGCATTTCCGAGCCCTATGCGAACGCAGGGGAATTCCTCCGCGATCTCGATATCGTGGCCGATTCGCTCAAATCCCACGGCTCCGGCCGAATCGTCAACGGCAGGCTGCGCAACCTGAGAAGGACGGTCGAAGTGTTCGGCTTCCATCTCGCGCCGCTCGACATGCGCCAGCACAGCGGCATTCACGAGGAAACGGTCACCGAACTGTTCGCCCATGCCGGGATGCCCGGCTATGCGGACCTTTCCGAGGAAGATCGCTGCAAATGGCTGCTGGATGAAATCAACTCCCCGCGCCAGATGCGCTCCGCCCATGTGGAATACAGCGACCAGGTTTCCGGGGAACTCGACATCCTCGATGCCGCGGCGGAAATCCACAGGCGCTTCGGCAGAAAGGCGCTTCCCAATTACGTCATCTCCAAAACCGCGAGCGTGAGCGACATGCTGGAAGTGGCCTTCCTTCTCAAGGAAGCCGGGCTGCTCAGGGAATCCGACCTCCAGGTCAACATCATCCCGCTGTTCGAGACCATCGAGGATCTCAGGGGATGCGGCGCAATCATGGATACCCTGTTTTCCATCCCCGAATACAGGAAGCTCCTGGAGAGCCGAGGGAATGTCCAGGAAGTGATGCTCGGCTATTCCGACAGCAACAAGGACGGCGGCTTCCTCACCGCGAACTGGGAGCTTTACAAGGCGGAAGTCGAGCTCGTCAAGGTGTTCGAAAAATTCGGTGTGGAACTGAGACTTTTCCACGGCCGTGGCGGCACGGTGGGGCGCGGCGGCGGCCCGAGCTACCAGGCGATTCTCGCCCAGCCTCCGGGCAGCGTGAACGGCAGAATCCGCATCACCGAGCAGGGAGAGGTGATCGCAAGCAAGTATTCCGATCCGGAAATCGGCAAGAGGAATCTGGAAAGGCTGGTCGCGGCCACCATGGAAGCCACCCTGCTCCACCACACCTTCCAGCACAATCCGGAGCATTTCAGGGTGATGGAGGAACTGAGCGGGGAAGCCTTCCTGGCCTACCGCGAGCTCGTGTACGGGACACCCGGCTTCATCCGTTTCTTCCGCGAGGCCACCCCGATCAACGAGATCGCAGAACTGCACATCGGCAGCCGTCCCGCTTCCCGCCGCGCATCCGACAGGATCGAGGATCTGCGGGCGATCCCCTGGGTGTTCAGCTGGGGACTCAACCGCATCATGCTGCCCGGCTGGTACGGCTTCGGCACTGCGGCAGAAGCCTTCATCGGGCGGGAAGGGGAAAGGGGAATTGCCCTGCTTCGCGACATGTATTCATCCTGGCCCTTCATGCAGACGCTTTTGAGCAACATGGACATGGTGCTCGGCAAGACCGACATCAACATCGCGTCGCGTTATGCCGACCTTGTGGGCGACCAGGAACTGAGCGATGAAATCTTCGGCAGGATCCGGAGCGAGCACGAAAAGACGGTGAAAATGCTTCATCTCATCACCGGCACCCAGATCCTGCTCCAGGACAATCCGACCTTGCGCCGCAGCATCCGCAACCGGAGCCCCTACATCGATCCGCTCAACCATTTGCAGGTGGATCTGCTGAGGCGCTTCCGCGGAGGGGACAGCGAGGAAAAGGTGAAGCGGGCGATCCTGCTCACGGTCAACGGCATCGCGGCGGGATTGCGCAACAGCGGCTGAGCGATGCTCGAGTTCGAGAAAATCCGGAAGCTCGTCATCGGGGGAAGCCGCGACCCGCTGAATCCGGATACCAGAAGGCACATCGTCCTGGTTGCCTTCTTCGCCTGGATCGGGCTCGGCGCAGACGGACTCTCCTCCTCCTGCTACGGCCCGGAGGAGGCATTTCTCGCACTGGGCCACCACACCCATCTGGGCCTCTATCTCGCCCTGGTCACCGCTGTGACGGTCTTCATCATCTCGCTCGCCTACAATCAGGTGATCGAACTCTTCCCTTCCGGCGGAGGGGGATACAAGGTCGCCACCCAGCTGATCGGACCCTATGCCGGCCTCGTTTCCGGCTCCGCGCTGATCGTCGATTACGTGCTCACCATCGCGATTTCGATCGCAAGCGGGATCGATGCGCTCTTCAGCCTTTTTCCGGCAGGAATGCAGCACTTCAAGCTCCACTCCGAAATCGCAATGCTTTTCCTGCTCATCCTGCTCAACCTCAGGGGAATGAAGGAATCGATCAAGGTACTCCTGCCCGTCTTCGTCGGATTCTTCCTCACCCATGCCTTCCTCATCACCTACGGAATCTGGATCCATGCGGAGAGGATCCGCTCTCTTGCCCCCGACACGCTCTCCGAGACCCTCAGCCTCGGCCATCAGCTCGGATGGATTTTCGTCGCATCGCTGTTCCTCCGCGCCTATTCGCTCGGCGGAGGAACCTATACCGGAATCGAGGCGGTCTCGAACAACGTCAACATGCTCGCCGAGCCCAGAGTGAAAACTGGAAAATGGACCATGTTCTACATGGCCGCTTCCCTTTCCTTCACCGCAGGAGGAATCATCCTGCTTTATCTGCTCTGGCATGTTCGCCCCGTGGAAGGACATACCCTGAATGCGGTCGCCTTCCAGGAAATCATCTCCCACCTCGGCATCGGCTCCCCCATCCTGCAGCACGCCGAACTCGCCATGGTGATGGCGCTCGAGGCGGGACTGCTGCTGGTTGCGGCGAACACCGGATTTCTGGGTGGCCCGATGGTGATGGCGAACATGGCGGCAGATTCCTGGGTACCCAGGCAGTTCGGGCAACTCTCCAGCCGTCTCGTCACCCAGAACGGCATCCTGCTGATGGGGGCGGCTTCGCTTTTCATCCTGTTCTGGACCAAGGGGGAGGTTTCGCTGCTCGTGGTGCTCTACAGCATCAACGTATTCCTCACTTTTTCCATGTCCATTTTCGGCCTCTGCCTGCACTGGTGGAGAAACCGCAGGTCGAACCGCAAATGGCTGGGGCATTTCCTGCTCTCCCTCATGGGGCTTGCCGTCACGTTCGGCATCCTGGTGGTGACTCTCGCAGAGAAATTCATGGAAGGAGGGTGGATGACCGTGCTCATCACGCTGCTCGTCATCAGCTTTTTCCTGCTGATCCACAGGCATTACGAAGAAACCAGGATCCAGCTCCGAAAGGTCGACGAACTGTATTCAGGGCAGAAACCCAAGGAGCTCGATACGCCCCCTCCCGCACTCGATCCGGACGCGCCCACCGCGATTTTCCTGGTCGGGAAAAACCGTGGGCTGGGCATGCACGCGCTGCTCTGGGTGGTCAGGATGTTCCCGGGCCACTTCAGGAACTTCATCTTCGTCGCAGTCGGCGAAGTCGACCTGCAAAGCTACGACGGGGAAGGAGCGCTGCGTACGCTGAAGTACAAGATCGAAAACACGCAGCGATTTTACGTGAACTTCTGCCACCAGCACGGGCTGGCGGCGACTTCCTATGAAGCTTACGGCACCGATCCGCTGGAAGAGCTTTTCCGGATCACGGAAAAGATCATGAAGGAATACCCTCTCAGTATCTGCTTCGCAAGCAAGCTGATTTTCGTGCACGACAACATGTTCACGCGCTGGCTGCACAACCAGACCGCGATCGCCATGCAGCGGAGATTGCACCTGCAGGGTCAGCAAATGGTGATCCTGCCGATGAAAATAGACATGTGAAGCCGGTCGGTAAGCCGGGTTCTGTCTTGGACAGTCATTCATCTAGGCCCGAAGTTACCCGCGGGCTCGAGCAACCTACCCGGGAACGGCGCGAGCCACGCCATCGTTCCCCTATTTGGTCTTGCTCCGGATGGGGTTTACCGTGCCGTCCGCGTTACCGCAGACGCGGTGGGCTCTTGCCCGACGGGGAAACCCCGCCCTTCTCTCGAAGCACCTTTTCACCCTTGCCTGTTTCCCGAAAGATCATCGGCGGTCTGTTTTCTGTGGCACTTTCCATGGCCTCGCGGCCTCCGGCAGTTAACCGGCATCCTGCTCTGTGGAGCCCGGACTTTCCTCTCCCCTTGCGGGCAGCGACTGTCTGACCAGCTTCACGGCCATTCTACCATTTCCTCAGCCACTCCTGAAGGAACTCCATTGCCCACGAGACGCCGAATCCGGTAATGTCGGTCCCGACCGCGCCCAGCCCGCCCTTGTGGTTGCTCGCGGAAAGATCGACGTGCAGCCAGGGCCTGTCGTCGACGAATCGGGAAAGGAAGCGGGCCGCCAGGATGTGATCGGCCTCCCCTTCCATCGTGCATTGCCGGATATCGGCCACATCGCTCTCGAGATCCTTATCGTAATCCTCGTCGAAGGGAAATGCACAGAGCCGTTCTCCGCAAAGCTTCCCGGAGAGCACAGCGAGGTCCACCAGAGGCTGGCGGTTACCGAGGATTCCGCTGTATCTCGAGCCCAGCGCGGTGGCCATGCTTCCGGTCAGGGTGGAAAAGTCGATGATGAGATCCGGAGCGGAGCGCGAGGCGAGCACCAGGGAGTCCGCAAGCACCATCCTTCCTTCCGCATCGGTATGCACGATCTCGATGGTGGTGCCGTCGAGCGCCGTGATGATATCGTTTTGCCGGTAGGCAGCAGGGCTCACGTGGTTTTCCGCGATGGCCAGATAGCATTCGATGCAGACTTCGAGCCCGGCCAGCGTTGCGGACAGCAGGGTGCCCAGGGCAACCGCGGATCCGTTCATGTCCTCGTGCATTCCCTGCATGCTGCGGGCAGACTTCAGGTTGTGCCCCCCGGTATCAAAGCAGATCCCCTTCCCCACCAGGGCCACTTTTCTCGAAGCGCCGCCCCTGTACACGAGATGCACGATGGCTGCATCCTTCGCCGGGCTTCCCTGCGCAACCGCGCAAAAGGCGCCCGCGCCCATCTGCTTCAGGGTTTCATAATCATATTCTGCGATCTCCCAGCCATGGGTTGCGGCAAGTTCACGGATCCGCTTCCTGTATTCTGCCGGATCGAGCGAGTTCCCTGGAAGGGAAGTCAGCATCCTGCAAAGGTTGTTTCCGGCAGCGCTTGCTGCTGCATCGAAGGAGGGTTGCGCTCCGTGCAGCCAGATTCTGGACAAGGGCTTATCCCCCCCCTTCTTCCTGAAGGCGGGAAGCGGCATACCGTTCACCCAGGCGCAATAGAGCGCAAGTTCGACCAGGTCCGGACGGGTCCCGGAAGCGAGGAAGATGTCGATGGCTTCAGGATGCTCGGAAAGCAGGGGCTCCAGCGCCTCCCTCATCAGGGTATGAATGGAAAAGACCGGCGAGGAAGGATCCGGCATGACGAAGGAATACAGCGCCTCCGCATCGACCCTGACCGGCGTCCTCGCAATATCCTCGGGCTTCATCCCCTTCCTGGCAAGCACGGCAAGCAGCGCATCCCGCCCCGGGAATTCCCCGGGAAGGATGGGGGAAAAGGGAAGCAGCACGAGCAAATGGCCGGTCTTCGGCCCGTCTCCCGCTTCCACGGACGCTAGTGATGGACCCATTTTTCCAGTTCTCCGGCCGTCATGGGCCGGGCAATTCCATAACCCTGCCCCATTTCGCATCCCATCTCGACGAGCGCGCTGATCTGCTCCGCGGTCTCGATTCCTTCTGCGACGATATGCCGCTCGAATGCGTGTGCAAGGGAAATGATCCCCCGCACGATCGCCATGTTGTTCCTGTCCTGCATCATGTTGAGCACGAAGCTCCTGTCGATCTTGAATTCCTCGAAAGGCAGCCTGCCCAGGCTGGAAAAGGAGGATTTCCCGGTGCCGAAATCGTCGAGCGCGAAGCGCACGCCGAGTTCCCTGCAGGAATCGATGATGCCGCCCATCTTTGCGGAATCCGCCGTCTCCATCATTTCGACCTGGAATCCTGAAGCGCCCCCGAGCCTGTTCTTCAACCTTTCCACGAATCCCGGGGATTCGAGATGACGGATGGAAACATTGATGCTGATGTCGATATCGAATCCTGCCTTGCGCCATTTCCTGGATTGATCGAGCGCGGTTCCGATCACCCATTCCCCCAACTCGATTTCGAGTTCGCTGTTTTTCGCAAGCGCAAGAAATTCTCCCGGATAAAGCAAGCCTCTTTCGGGATGATGCCAGCGCAACAACGCTTCCGCGCCGACGAATCGCCTGGTTCGCAGGTCTATCTTGGGCTGGTAATGGAGTTCGAACTGCCCTTCCTGGAGCGCAATTTTCACGCTCCTCGCGAACTCGCTGCGGTCCCTTGCGCGCTGGTCCAGAGAAGAATCGTAAATGTGATAGCGGTTCTTGCCGGACTCCTTGGCGACATACATGGCCTGATCGGCATGGCGAAGCAGCGTGTCGGCGTCCTGGTTGTCGATCGGATAGATGCTCACTCCGATGCTCGC
>JAJZTT010000052.1 GCA_021848705.1 Pseudomonadota bacterium | reverse complement strand
TCCCGATTCTCGGAAGAAATCATTTTGTGGATGAATCCGGGATTCGGCTTCATCGATCTCGCCGATCGCTTCTGCACCGGCTCCTCCATCATGCCGCAGAAGAAGAACCCGGACGTACCAGAGCTGGTGCGGGGCAAGACCGGGCGCGTCACCGGGCACCTGATGGCGCTCCTCACCCTGATGAAATCGCAACCGCTCGCCTACAACAAGGACAATCAGGAAGACAAGGAGCCCCTTTTCGATGCGGTCGACACGGTGGCGACCAGCCTGAGAGTCTATGCGGAAATGATTCCCGGAATCCGCGTGAACCGGGAGGCAATGCGGCGCGCGGTGGGGCGAGGTTACGCCACGGCAACCGATCTCGCAGATTACCTGGTGAAGCGGGGCATGCCTTTTCGCGATGCCCACGAGACAGTGGCCAGGGCGGTGAGATTCTGCGACGGGAAAAATTGCGATCTTTCAGATTTATCCATCGAGGAACTCAAATCCTTCTCGGATCTCGTCTCCGAAGACGTTCGCGAGTTCCTCACCCTGGAAGGATCGCTCATGAGCCGCAAGCATGTCGGCGGCACCGCGCCGGAAGCGGTCCGGGCAGCGATTTCGCGAGCACGCGCGAATCTTGGCTGATCTTTGGGGGAAAATCGCATCGGCGATTTCTGATGCGACCGGAAGCCCCTTTTCCCCCTCATCGAACAAATCGGTGGAAGGTGGATGCATCGCAGTATCCCGGGTCCTGGAAGGAAGCGGGCAACGCTATTTCGTGAAGACCGGCCCTCTTCCTTTCGATACCGAAAGGGAGGGGCTGGAAGCGATCGGAAATACCGGTTCGATCAGGGTTCCGGAGCCCGTGTGTCTTGGCTCGGCAGGACGTGCATTCTTTCTCGTACTCGAATATGTCGAAATGGGCTGCGCCGGGAAAAATTTCGCCAGACTCGGAAGGGAGCTTGCAAAAATGCACCGGAGCACGGGGCCTTCTTTCGGCTGGCATTGCGACAACCTGATCGGATCGACCGGGCAGTTGAACGGATGGGAAAAAGACTGGGCAGGATTCTGGGAAAGGAACCGGCTCGGATTCCAGTTCGACCTTGCGCAAAGGAACGGATTTTCTTTCGGAAAGCGCGCGGAAAGGCTGCTTTCGAAAGTGCAGATTCTTCTTTCAGGACATCGCCCGATCCCGTCGCTCCTGCACGGGGATCTCTGGTCCGGAAACGCGGGGTTCGATTCTTCAGGAAATCCGGTGGTCTACGACCCTGCCGTATATTACGGGGATCGGGAAGCGGATCTGGCGATGACCGAACTTTTCGGGGGATTCCCCGGAGAATTTTATTCCGCCTATTCGGAAATCTCACCAACCGATCCGGGCTATCAGATCCGAAAAATTCTCTACAACCTCTACCATGTGCTGAACCACGTCAATCTTTTCGGGGGATCCTACCTCGGGCAGGCAGGATCCATGATCGACCGGCTCCTGGCCGAGGCTGGTTAGACCTTCAGCATTTCCTGGAGATCGCCGGATTGAAAAAGTTCGGTCATGATGTCGGAGCCGCCGATGAATTCCCCGTTCACGTAGAGCTGGGGAATGGTCGGCCAGTTCGCATATTCCTTGATGCCCTGGCGGATTTCAGGGTTGGAAAGAACGTCCACGCTGAAGAACTCCTGCACGCCGCAATGCCTCAGGATGTTGACCGCGTTCGCGGAAAAGCCGCATTGCGGAAACTGCGGGGTTCCCTTCATGTAAAGAACGACTCGATGACTGCTGACCTGATCCCTGATGATGTCCTGTACGTCCATGCTTGCTCCCAATTCCGACAAAAATACTGTGGCAAAGTTTACCTGCCGTTCATGGCGAGGTCAATCTTGCCCCGCTCACCCGCTCGATCCCGGCAAGGTCATTCCAGGTTGAAATTTCCGAAAAACCATTGAAGAGGAGGATTTCCCTGCAGGCCCCACCCTGATCGTAGCCGTGCTCGAAGAGCAGCCAGCCGCCCTTTTCGAGGTATTTTGGCGCTTCGGAAACGATTTTCCTGATCGAATCGAGCCCGTCGGCGCCTGATGTGAGCGCCATCGTTGGCTCATGGGAAAGATCTTCGAGGTGGGGATCGCCTTCCGCCACATAGGGGGGATTGGAGACGATGAGGCCGAATTTTTCGTCTTCAAGGTTCGAGAACCAGTCGCTCTCGAGAAAACGGACTTCCGCCCCCAGCCTTTTTGCATTGTCTCTGGCGACTTTCAGCGCTGCCTTCGACCTGTCCACGGCGGTCACACGGGATTTCGAATGGAGCGAGATCGAGATTGCGACCGCGCCGCTCCCGGTGCCGAGATCGAGCACGCGATCCGCAATTCTTTCCAGGGCGAGATCCACCAGAAGCTCCGTGTCGGGTCTCGGGATCAGGGTGTTTTTGTCAACATGGAAATCGAGGCCATAAAACTCCCGGTGGCCGACAAGGTAGGCGACCGGTTCGCCCTGAATCCTCCTTTGCAGCAGATTTCTGAAACTGTCTGCGGATTCTTCGGGAATTTCGTCCTGCGAATGGGCGATGAGCCATGCGGAACTGACATCGAGGACATGCTTCATCAACGCATCCGCTTCGATCCTGTCGCCCAGGGCGATGCGAGCCTCCTTCAGAAACTCGCCGACCTTCAAGCGTTCTCGCTCATCGCGGCGAGCAGGTCGGCCTGGTGCTGGGACATCAATGCGCCGGTGAGCTCATCAAGATCGCCGTCCATGATTTCCTCGATCTTGTAGAGGGTGAGGTTGATCCTGTGGTCTGTGACCCGTCCCTGCGGGAAATTGTAGGTGCGGATGCGCTCGGAGCGGTCTCCGCTTCCCACCAGCGACTTTCGCTCCGCCGCCTGCTTGGACTGCTGCTCGCGGAGCTGCGCATCCCGGATCCTCGCCACCAGAACCGACATCGCCTGCGCCTTGTTCTTGTGCTGGGAACGGTCGTCCTGACATTCGACCACGGTGCCGGTCGGGATATGCGTGATGCGCACTGCCGAATCAGTCTTGTTGATGTGCTGACCGCCCGCTCCGCTCGCCCGGAATGTGTCAATTCTCAGGTCTGCGGGATTCAGCACGACGTCGTCCACTTCATCTACTTCCGGCATGATCGCAACGGTGCAGGCGGAGGTATGGATCCTTCCCTGGGTCTCGGTCTGGGGAACTCGCTGCACGCGGTGGGCACCGGACTCGAATTTGAGCTTCGAATAAACGCCCGCCCCGCTGACTTTTGCAATGATTTCCTTGTATCCGCCTACCTCGCTCTGGCTTTGAGAAACGACTTCGACGGTCCAGCGATTCCTTTCAGCGAACCTCGCATACATGCGGAAAAGATCCCCCGCGAAAAGGGCGGATTCGTCCCCTCCCGTCCCCGCCCTGATTTCGAGGAAAACGTTCCGCTCGTCGTTCGCATCCTTCGGAAGCAGCATTTTCTGCAATTCCAGGGAAAGATCTTCCAGTCTCGCCCTTGCGTCTTTCAATTCCTCCTCGCCGAATTCGCGCATTTGCGGATCGGAAAGCATTTCCTGCGCAGCTTCGATGTCGCCCCGGCATTTCGCATATTCATTGTACCTGGCGACGATGGGGGAAATTTCGGCATGCTCGCGGGTGAGCTTGCGATAAGCCTCCATATTGCTCGTTGCCGACTCGCTGGACAGCAGGCGGTCGAGTTCCTCGAGCCGCTCGCCAAGGCGGGCGAGCTTTGCTGCGATTTTTTCGTTCATTCAGCGGTATGGAGGTGATAGAGGCGGTTGACGAGATCAACGAGCTCGTCGCGCTCGGAATTGCTCGCATGATTGAGCGCATGACTCGGCACATGCAGGAACTTGTTGGTGAGTCCGACGCTCAGCGATTCGAGCACCTTGTATGGATCCGTCCCCTTGGAAAGCAGACGCATGGCTCGCTCCAGTTCGTGCCTCCTGTGGCGCTCCCCCTGGTCCCGAAGCGCTCTTATGGTCGGAACGATTTCGCGTGATTCCAGCCAGTCCATGAAATGGGTGACGTTCGAATCGATGATCACTTCCGCCTGGGCGACCGCGCTCTGCCTGGAATCCAGTCCTTCCTTCACCACGCTCGCCAGATCGTCCACCGTGTACAGGAACACGTCGTCGAGTTCTGCAACCTCCGGTTCGATGTCGCGCGGCACCGCGAGATCGACCATGAAGATGGGCCTGTGCTTGCGCAGCTTGATCGCGCGCTCGACCATTCCCTTGCCGAGTATGGGAAGCTGGCTCGCCGTGCAGGTGATGATGATGTCGTTGTTGGCGAGATGATCTGGCAGTTCGTGCAGGGTGATCGCATCCCCATTGAAACGGGAGGCGAGATGCTGGGCTCGTTCCAGGGTGCGGTTCGCCACCGTGATCTTCTTCGGTCCATGCGCCGAGAAATGCATCGCATTGAGCTCGATCATTTCTCCTGCTCCGACGAACAGCACGTTCTGCTCCGAGATCGAGGGGAAGATCCGCTCGGCAAGCCGCACTGCAGCCGCCGCCATGGAAACCGAACTTGAACCGATCGAAGTCTGCGTCCTCACTTCCTTCGCGACCGAGAAGGTTCTCTGGAAGAGCTTGTGGAGCAGGAATCCCAGCGTCCCGGCCTCTTCGGCGGAATTCACCGCCTGCTTGAACTGTCCCAGGATCTGCGGTTCGCCAAGCACCATGGAATCCAGCCCGCTCGCCACGCGGAAAGCGTGCTTGACCGCCTCCCCTCTCGGGAACTTGTACACGTAGGGAAGGATGAACTGGGTCTTGAGGCTGTGGTAGTCCGCGAGCCATTCGATGGCGGTATCCGGATCCAGGGTGTTGCAGTACACCTCGGTCCGGTTGCAGGTGGAAACGATCGCGGCTTCCTTGGCGCGGCTGCGCCCGACCAGATCGCGCAACGCATCCCCCATGGATTCGGGGCTGAACGAGACTTTCTCGCGCACGTCCACGGGCGCGGTCTGATGATTGATGCCGAAAGCGTGTAACTGCATTTAGGTCAAAAGCCCCAGATCAGAACCAGGTCAAAGGTTTCAATTATAACACCGACTGTCGGTCACAGCCGCTATTCTGCTGCACTTCCCGCATTGTTTCAAGACGGTATGCGGATTTCGCACTACTTTTGACCTGCATGCAGTCTTTCGAGTTCAAAAAACCGCAATCTTGGAAACTGCGGTTTTCAGCTTCGCGCGCCAGAAAGGATCCCTGTCATGCGTTCCCTCCCGTTCGACCGCCCCCCAGACCGGATTGGGGAAATGCCTGTCCTCGCAGAACCTGGGGATGACATGCCAGTGAAGGTGCGGGGTCATGTTACCAAAGCTGGCGAGGTTGATCTTGAAAGGGTTCATGACCTCCCTTACCGCCTTTTCCAACGAAAAAACCACCTTCATCAGGGAGAAAGACTCTTCAGGGGAAAGATCGGTCATCTCGCGGACATGACGGTTCAGGATCACCCTGCAAAATCCGGGATAATGCGGATCTTCGACCAGCACGATCCGGCACAGGCCGTTTTTCCAGAGAACTTCACCGCCCTCCCCTTCGCAAAGCTCGCAAGGTTCAGAGCAGCACTCGCTCGATTCCGCCATCGTTGGCCTTTCTCACATATTCTTCCATCCAGTTTTCCCCGAGGATGCGTTTAGCCATTTCCACCACGATGTAATCGGCAGAAGTACCCGTCGCCTCGTCGTATCGGGAAAGCCCCTGCAGACAGGCGGGGCAGGAAGTCAGGATCTTCACTTTTCCGCCGATTTCTGCCGCCACCTTCCTGATTTCCTCTTCCTTCCTGAAGCGAACCTGCGTGGAAATGTCCGGGCGGGTCGCCGCGAGCGTGCCCGCTTCGCCGCAGCAGCGCTCGGAAAGCTTCACTTCCCGCCCCATCAGATCGTTCGCCACTTTGAGCGGGTTGTAGGTCTTCATGGGGGTATGACAGGGATCGTGATACATGTAGCGCTCCCCCTGCAATCCGTCGAGCTTCACCCCCTTTTCCAGAAGGTACTCGTGGATATCGAGCAGTCTGCAATCGGGAAAGATCTTCTCGAACTCGTATTTCAGAAGCTGGTCCATGCAGGTTCCGCAGGAAACGATCACGGTCTTGATGTCCAGATAATTCAGGGTATTGGCGACCCTGTGGAAAAGCACGCGGTTTCTGGTGATGATTTCCTGGCCCTTTTCCCCTTCTCCGGCCGAAGTCTGCGGATAACCGCAGCACAGGTAGCCCGGGGGAAGGACGGTCTGTGCGCCGAGTTCGAACAGCATCGCCTGGGTGGCGAGCCCGACCTGGCTGAAAAGTCGCTCAGAGCCACATCCGGGGAAATAGAAAACCGCATCCGAGTCTTCCGTAACCTTCGATCTGTCCCTTATCACCGGAACGATGGCGCTGTCCTCGATGTCGAGCAATGCCCGCGAAGTCTTTTTCGGCAATCCACCCGGCATCGGTCTGTTGACGAAATGGATCACCTGGGCTGCGATCGGCGGCCTGCCGACAGTTGCAGGAGGATGGGAGGTCTGCTCGTCGATGAGCCCCATTTTCTTCGCGACGGAATGGCCGAACCTCTGGAGGTTGTAGGACACGTCCACCATCAGTTTCCTGGTCAGGGAAATCGCGTCAGGATCGGTGGCGGAAAGGAAGAACATCGCAGCCGCAGTGGCGGGACTGGATTTCTTCTTCCCCTGCTTTCTCAGGAAATTCCTCATCAGGATCGAGACGTCGCCGAAGTCGATTTTGACCGGACAGGGATTCGCGCACTTGTGGCAAACCGTGCAATGGTCCGCCACGTCGCAGAATTCGTCGAAATGACGGAAGGAGATTCCGCGACGGGTCTGCTCCTCGTACAGGAAAGCCTCGATCAGCAGGCTGGTCCCGAGGATCTTGTTCCTCGGGCTGTAGAGCAGATTGGCGCGTGGAACATGGGTGTTGCACACCGGCTTGCACTTTCCGCAACGCATGCAGTCGCGGATCGAATCCGAAATCCGCCCGATCTCGCTCTGCTCGAGGATCAGGCTTTCCAGTTCCAGCAGGTTGAAACTCGGCGTGTAGGCATTCCTGAGATCCGAACCGGGCACCAGCTTGCCGCGGTTGAAATACCCTTCAGGATCGACTTTTTCCTTGTAGGAAATGAATTCGGCAAGCTCCCCCTCTTCCAGGAATTCGAGCTTGGTGATGCCGATCCCGTGCTCCCCTGAAATCACTCCCCCGAGGGATTTGGCGAGATCCATGATCCTCGCCACCGCGCCGTTCGCTTCCTGCAGCATGTGATAGTCGTCGGAATTGACCGGGATGTTGGTATGCACGTTGCCGTCCCCGGCATGCATGTGCAACGCAACGAAAACTCTCGATTTCAGGATCCTTGCATGAACCGAATCGAATTCCGCCAGGATCTTGTGGTAGACGCGTCCCGAGAAGATCTGGTGCAGTTTGCTCCTGACTTCGCTTTTCCAGGAAATCCGGATTTCGTGCGACTGCAGGGAGCGGAAGGTTTCCTCCCAGTCCAGTTCTTCCAGCAAACCATTCCAGCGGATTCTCGTCGAATCGATCAGCTCCTTCGCTTTGTCCAGCCTGTCTCCGATCAGCTCTTCTTCCGCGATGTTCTCGTCGTCCTGATCCAGGACCAGATTTCCGTCGAGGCATTCTGCGAGCGCATCGAGAAGCCTCAGCTTGTTCAGGATCGAAAGCTCGATGTTGATCCTCTCGATCCCGTCCGAATATTCCCCGAGGCGAGGGAGCGGAATCACCACGTCCTCGTTGATCTTGAAGGCATTGGTGTGCTTCGCGATCGCAGCGGTCCTCGCCCGGTCCAGCCAGAATTTCTTCCTCGCCTCCGCGCTCACTGCAATCGCCCCCTCCCCGCCGCGCCGGTTGGCGATCCCGACCACCATGGAGGCCGCCTTCGCCACTTCCTCCTCTTTCTCGCCCACGATGTCGGCGAGCAGCACCATCTTCGGCAGGACAGGCCTGGATTTCGAGGAATAGCCGACCGCCTTCAAGTATCTCGCATCGAGATGCTCCAGCCCTGCGAGGATCGCATCAGGATGGGCATCGAGATAATCCTTGATCTCCACGATGGAAGGAACCGCTTCCCTGATTTCCGAATAGAATTCGAGGCAGACCGTCCTCGTGTGAGCCGGCATCCTGTGCAGGATGAAGCGGGCGGAAGTGATGATTCCATCGCATCCTTCCTTCTGGATTCCGGGAAGGCCTGCGAGGAACTTGTCGGTGACGTCCTTTCCGAGCCCTTCCTTCCTGAATCTCTTCCCCGGGATTTCCAGGATTTCCGGCTCCCCGATCGGGGTCTTGCCGTCCCGCTCGAAGCGGGAAAGCCTGAATCTCGCAGTTTCGATGTCATGGATCTTGCCCAGGTTGTGATCGAGCCGCTCGACTACGAGCCAGTTTGCATCCGGCGTCACCATTTTCCAGGAAACGAGATTGTCGAGCGCCGTGCCCCAAAGCACCGCTTTTTTCCCTCCAGCATTCATCGCCACATTGCCGCCGATGCAGGATGCATCGGCCGAAGTGGGGTCGACCGCGAACACATAGCCGCCCTCTTCCGCACGCTCCATCACCCGCCGCGTGACCACGCCCGCGCCGCAGTGAACGGTCGGTACCTCACTTTCCAGTCCGGGCAGGACGATCGGCTCGATTGCCGAGAGACGGTCGAGCTTCTCGGTGTTGATCACAACGGAATGTTTCGTGAGCGGAACCGCTCCCCCCGTGTAGCCGGTGCCGCCTCCTCTCGGAATGATGGTGAGCCCGAGCGATATGCAAGCCTTCACCAGATGGGCAATCTCCTCTTCGGTATCCGGATTCAGCACGACGAAAGGATATTCCACGCGCCAGTCGGTCGCATCCGTCACATGGCTGACGCGTGCCAGGCCGTCGAAGGCGATGTTGTCGCGCCGGGTGTGACGGGAAAGGAATCTCAGAATGTTGCGTCTGAGCTTCAGGGCGGACTCGAAATCGGCAGCGAAAGCGTCGACCGCCCCGGATGCGAGCTCGAGCAGATGCTTCACTTTCTCGTTTTCCTGTCGCCTCTCCTCGATCGCGGAAAGCCTGTGCCGCAGCGCCCCGACCAGCGCATTCCTTCTTCCGCTGTCGGAAAGCAGGTCGTCCTGCAGGTAGGGATTCCTGGATACCACCCAGATGTCCCCCAGCACCTCGTACAGCATCCTTGCGGATCGCCCGGTCTTTCGCTCTCCCCTCAACTCGTTCAGGATTTCCCAGGCTTCCTCGCCCAGGATCCGGATCACGATCTCCCTGTCGGAGAAGGAGGTGTAGTTATAGGGGATTTCGCGGAGTCTTGCATTCATGACATTCGAAATTACTTTGACAGGTTGATTTTAACCGATTCTCACACGGCCAGTGCGATCGCAAAATAGCGCGCGAACTTTCCAAAAGCCATGTATCCGGCCGAGGAAAACGGATTGAGCCTCAGCCATCCCGAGGCGACGCAAAGCGCATCTCCCACCAGGGGAGCCCAGGCGAAAAGAAGCGCGGGGGTTCCGTGCCTCTTCACCCAGGAAAGTGCCTTGAGATCCTTTTCCGGCATCGCCCTGCCGAGCCAGAAAGAAGTCATCCCGCCCAGGGTGTTGCCGAAAGTCGCAATCAGGAGCGCCGGCCATTCCAGTCCGGGATGCAATTTCAGCACCCCGAAAAGCACCGCCTCCGATCCGCCCGGCAACAATGTCGCCGCGAGGAAGCTGCTCGCGAAGAGCGAAAGGAGGCTTGCGGTCTCGCTCAAGCGCCCTTTCTCGGCATGTAAAGATCGGTGATGCTGCCGAGGGAAATCTCGGCTGCGAACATCGAGGTTTCCGAAAGGGTTGGATGGGGATGGATGGTGAGCGCGATGTCTTCCGCGTCCGCCCCCATCTCCAGGGCGAGCACCATTTCCGCGATCAGTTCCCCGGCATTGGTGCCGACCATTCCCGCGCCGATCAGCCTGCCGTCTTCCTTCGAGAAAAGAAGCTTGGTCATGCCTTCCTCGCGTCCGGTCGAAAGCGAGCGCCCGCTCGCCGCCCAGGGGAAGACTGCCTTGTCGAATTCGATCCCCTTCTCCTTCGCCTCGCGCTCGGTGAGCCCCATCCAGGCGATTTCCGGATCGGTATAGGCGACGGAAGGAATGGTGAGTGCGTCATTGTGCGCCTTGTGCCCGCAAATCACTTCGGCCGCGATTTTGGCTTCATAGGTCGCCTTGTGGGCGAGCATCGGCTCGCCGACGATGTCGCCGATCGCAAAAATATGGGGTACGTTTGTTTTCCCTGTGCCGTCGACCGGAATGAAGCCGCGCTCGTTGACAAAAACCCCCGCATTTTCCGCGCCGATCAGCTTGCCGTTGGGGCGACGTCCCACCGCCATCAGCACGCGGTCGTAGATTTGCGGCTCGGGCGAATTTTTTCCTTCGAAAGTGACCCGCACTCCTTCCGGGAGGGATTCCATCTTCGAAACCTTGGTCTCCAGCAGAATCGCCTCGTATTTCTGCTCGACATGCCTGTGCAACGGCCTCACGATGTCGCGGTCCGCCCCCGGAATGAGCGAATCCATCCATTCCACCACGGTGATCTTTGCGCCCAGCGCGCTGTAGACTGCAGCCATCTCCAGGCCGATGATCCCGCCGCCCACCACCAGCATGTGCCCGGGGACCGATTCGAGCGCGAGCGCGCCGGTGGAATCGATGATGCGCCTGTCTTCATAGGGAAAGCCCGGGATCTTCGCGACGCTCGAACCTGCCGCGATGACCGCATGATCGAAGGAGATCGAAACAGTTCCCTCCGGAGTTTCCACTTCCATGGAATTGGGGCCGGAGAATTTCGCCTCTCCCCGCACCACTTCGACCTTCCTTTGCTTCGCAAGCCCTGAAAGCCCTTTCGTGAGTTTGCCGACCACGGATTCCTTCCAGGCGCGAACGCCATCGATATCGATTTCCGGCTTTCCGAATTTGACTCCGTGATGAGAAACTTCCTGCGCCTCCGTGATCACTTTCGCGACATGCAGCAATGCCTTGGAAGGGATGCAGCCCACGTTGAGACAAACCCCCCCGAGGTTCGCATGACGCTCGACCAGGATCACCTTTTTCCCGAGGTCCGCAGCACGGAAAGCCGCCGTGTATCCTCCGGGTCCTGCGCCCAGAACCAGAACTTCGGCGTGCCTGTCGCCCCTTGCAACCGGCGCGGACGGAGCCTGCGCGGGCTGTTCCGGGGATGGAACAGATGCTTCTCCTTCAGCTTCCATGTAGAGGATGAGTGAGCCTTCGGAGACGATGTCGCCTGGCTTCACGCAAATCTCGACGATTTTCCCGGACAGGGGAGATGGAACATCGATCGTCGCCTTGTCCGACTCCAGCGTGATGAGGCAATCCTCCTGCGCCACCACACTGCCCACCCTGGCCGCGATGTCGATGATCGCGACATCCTTGAAATTGCCGATTCCCGGCACCCTGACTTCCACTTTCTGAACCATTTTTTTCTCCAAATCAGGACCTGACCTGCCCGTCGCCCAGGACGACGAATTTCCGGCTGGTCAGCCCCTCGAGCCCGACCGGGCCCCTTGCATGTATCTTGTCTGTCGAAATGCCGATTTCCGCGCCGAGTCCGTATTCGAATCCATCCGCGAAACGGGTCGATGCATTCACCATCACCGAACTCGAATCGACTTCCCTCAAAAAACGCCTCGCCTTTGAGTAATCCTCGGTCACGATGGCATCCGTATGTTGCGAACCGTATTTGTGGATATGCTCCATCGCCTCGTCGATATCCTTCACGATGCGGATCGCGAGAATGGGCGCGAGGTATTCCGTTTCCCAGTCTTCCACGGTCGCGGCATTCATCGGGAAGATGGCGCGGGCAGCCTCGTCCCCCCTCAGTTCCACCCCTTTTTGCGTGTAGACCTCGCAAAGAGGCGGGAGGATCCTGGAGGCGATTTTTTCGGACACGAGCAGTGTCTCCATGGTGTTGCAGGTTCCGTAGCGCTGGGTCTTGGCATTGATCGAGATCCTCATCGCCTTTTCGAAGTCTGCCGAATCGTCTATGTAGACATGGCAGACCCCGTGCAGGTGCTTGATCATCGGGATCGTGGCCTCGTTCATGATGCGCTCGATCAGCCCTTTTCCGCCCCTCGGCACGATCACGTCGACATAATCCCGCATGGTGATGAGTTCTCCCACCGCTGCACGGTCGGCAGTCGCCACCACCTGCACAGCGCTCTCCGGGAGCCCCGCTTCGCGAAGCCCTTCATGGACCAGCTCTGCGATCGCGCGGTTGGAATGAAGCGCTTCCGAGCCCCCCCTCAGGATGGCGGCATTCCCGGACTTGAGGCAAAGGGCTGCCGCATCCGCGGTCACATTGGGACGGGATTCGTAAATGATGCCGATCACCCCGAGCGGAACCCTCATCCTGCCCACCTGGATTCCGGAAGGCCTGAATTTCAGGTCCTCGATCTCCCCGACCGGATCGGGAAGGGCTGCGATCTGGGCCAGCCCTTCCGCCATCGAGGAAATTCCCTTGTCGGTGAGGGTCAGCCTGTCGATCATCGCCGCCTCGAGATTGCGGCTCTTCGCCCCCTCGATGTCCTGCGCGTTCGCCTCCCGGAGCTTGTGCGAATTCTTCAGGATGGCTGCAGCGATCGCTTCCAGCGCCCTGTTCTTGGAAGCGGTATCCGCCCTCGCCATCAGGCGGGAAGCGGCCCGCGCCTCCCTTCCGACCCCGTCCATGTAGCTCTTGATGTCCATGAAGAACCCCAAAATATCGATTTTAACCGTTTCTGCCTCTTGCTGCGAAATCGAGGCCGAGTTCGCGAAGTTCATCCCAGACATCTCCGGGGCAAAGCCCCTTGATCATCCTGTCGATCTTCGCCGCATTCTTCAGCATTTCCCCGAGCCTGTCGATCCCGATCCGCCCGGAAGCCCTGATCACTGGCTGCTGCCTGCTTCCCCAGATTTTCGCGTCCTTGAGCGCCTGGGACTGGGATATTCCGGATTTCAGCGCGGAGCCCACCCGCAGGGTCGCCCTGATTTCCTCTGCGATCTGCCAAAGGACGAGAAGTTCGGCTGTCCCCTCCCCTTTCAATCCTTCCAGGATCCTGAGAAAACGCAGGGAATTGGCCTGCAGCATCGCCTCCCCCAACTGGAATATATCATAGCGCGCAACGTCCAGAACCGCCCGCCTCACTTCCTCGTGATCCAGATCCCCTTCAGGGAAGAGCAGCCCGAGCTTCTGGATTTCCTGATGCGCCGCGAGCAGATTCCCCTCCACCCTGTCCGAGAGGAATTCCAGCGTTGCATTGCCAGCCTTCTGACCCTGGGCCGAGAGCCTTGCAGAAATCCAGGAAGGGAGTTCGGATCTCGGCACCGTATTCGCTTCGACCAGCACCCCGGCCTTTTCCAGCGCGCCAAACCATTTCGAATTCCGCAATGCCCGGTCGAGCTTCGGCAGGGCGATCAGGGTGACCACGTCCGGCTGCAGGTTTTCCACATAGCGCTGCAAGGCCGCCGCCCCGTCGACTCCCACCTTTCCGGAAGGAATCCTGAGATCGACGATTTTTTTCGGACAGAAAAGCGAAGGGCTCAACGCGGACTCGATGACGGAGTTCCAGTCGAACCCCTGCTCGCAGGTGAACACTTCCCGCTCGGAATATCCTTCCCTGGAGGCTTTCGCCCGGATCGCATCGGCCGACTCGATGAGGAGCAGCGGCGCATCCCCGGAAATCACGTAAAGCGGGCGCAATTCCGACTTCAGGTGGCTTGCGAGCCTTGCCGAATCAATTTTCATCCGGGTGCACGGAACCCAGCCGCCGCAGGATCTGGTTGGCCGCATCATGCACCATGTTGCGGTTCAGCAGTTCTGCCTCGCTGGTCTTCGCCAGAATTTCGGTGACATCGTAGCTCATGATCCTGGAAAGATTGAGTTCGCTGAGGGGAATCGCGATTTTCCCGGTAGGGGAAACGAGGCGGAAGGAGACCCTGTATCTCAACTGGTATTCCCTCACCTGACCGGCGGCGTCGAGCGAAAGGATGATCCTGTCCTGGACATTTTTCAGGATGTGCAGCGTATAGACTTTCCCGGAAGCGGGAACCACCTTCACATGATTGAATGCGAGCTCCCTTTCCAGCGCCTTGGCAAGCGGGGTTCCTGAAGGATCGATGCCGATTTCCGAAAACGGGATCTTCTGCTCCCCGCGAAGATGGAATCCGCAGGAGGAGAGCAGCAGCGCGAGCAGCAGGACGAGAAGATTCTTCATGTTCAGGCCACGAGATTGACGAGCCGGTTCGGAACGACGATGACCTTCTTCACGGCCTTTCCTTCCAGATGCCTTTCGGCCGCGGAAAGGGCCGCCTGTTCTATGACCTCCCTCGCAGCATCCTTGGCAACCCGGATCGATCCCCTGAGCTTTCCGTTCACCTGAACCACATATTCGATCTCATCGGCTTCGAGCGCGGCAGGATCGTGCTCGGGCCAGGGCTGATCCAGGACCGAAGTTCCGGGCGAAAGCTTCTCCCAGAGTTCCTGGCAGATGTGCGGAACGATGGGAAAGAGCATCAGCAACACCTTTTCCAGCGCCTCCTGCCTCACCGCCTGCGCCGCAGGTCCTGTCTCGTTGAATCTGGATAGCGAATTCATGAATTCCATCACGGCGGCGATCGCGGTGTTGAAGGTCTGGCGCCGCCCGTAATCGTCGCCCACCTTCTCCAGCGTGACATGGAGCTGGCGGCGCAATGCCTTGGCGCCCGCAGAAAGTTCTCCAGCGCCGAATGCCGGAACGATTCCCGCCTCGACATGCTCCGAAACCGCGCGCCACAGGCGCCTGAGAAACCTGAAAGCGCCGTCCACGCCCGCATCAGACCATTCGAGCGACTGCTCGGGGGGGGACGCGAACATCATGAAGAGCCTTGCGGTGTCGGCGCCGTACTGGTCGATGATTCCCTGCGGATCGACCCCGTTGTTCTTGGATTTGGACATTTTTTCCGTGCCGCCGATCTCGACGGCAAGTCCGTCCGTTTTCAGCTTCGCCCCGAGCGGACGCCCCTTCTCGTCGATTGAAACGTCCACATCCGCCGGATTGATCCACAATTTCTTCCCGTTCACCTCTTCCCGGTAAAATGTCGGAGCGACCACCATTCCCTGGGTGAGGAGTTTCTTGAAGGGCTCGTCGCTGGAAACCAGCCCTTCGTCGCGCATCAGCTTGTGGAAAAAGCGCGCATAGAGCAGGTGCAGGATGGCGTGCTCGATCCCGCCGATATACTGGTCGACCGGAAGCCAGTATTGCGCTGCATCCTCCTCCACCATCCCCGTTTCGCACTTCGGGCTTGCATATCTCGCGTAGTACCAGGAAGATTCCACGAAAGTGTCCATGGTATCGGTCTCGCGCTTCGCAGGCTTCCCGCATTTCGGGCAGGCGGTCTCGTAAAACGAGGGCATTTTCGCAAGGGGAGAACCCGCACCGTCCGGCACCACATCCTCGGGGAGCACGACGGGAAGCTCCCTGTCCGGGACGGGAACGTCTCCGCAATCCCCGCAATGCACGATCGGGATCGGGCACCCCCAGTATCTCTGCCGCGAAATACCCCAGTCTCGGAGGCGATACTGCACCTGCTTTTCTCCAAGCCCCGCTTCCTTCAGGTCGGCGGAAATGGCGTCAACCGCAGCCGAATGGCCGAGGCCGTCGTATTTTCC
>JAJZTT010000249.1 GCA_021848705.1 Pseudomonadota bacterium | reverse complement strand
GGAAGCTACACCAACATCAATTTCACCCTGCAGGTGAGCAATCGCGTACATCTTGCCCAGGTGATGAGGGCGCTCAGAAGGATTCCGGATGTGAGCAAGATCATCCGGGTGAAATCCTGAATTTCGCGCCGAGCCAGAGGAGCCCGGCCAGCGCGGCGAGCGATGCGATTCCGAAGGTCGGGGCGGGACCCAGTCTTTCCCATGCGAGCCCCCCCGCGAAGGCGCCCAGCGTGCCGCCCAGCCCGTATACCAGGCTGGTGTAGAAGGACTGCCCTCTGGACTGGTGCTTTCCCCTGAAAAAATGATGGATCGACACCATGGCGGCGGCATGGTGCGAACCGAAAGTCGCCGCATGCAGCACCTGGGCGAAAATCACCAGGAAAAGGATTTCCACTCCCCAGCCGATCAGGGCGAAGCGCACCACTGCGCAGGCCAGACTGAAGGCGAGAATGGCTTTCAGGGAAAATCTCGCCATGATTTCAGGCATGAAAAAGAACACGCCGATCTCGCAGATCACGCCGATGCTCCAGAGCCAGCCGATGCTGCTTTTCAGGTAACCGTGCTCTGCGAGATAGATCGAGTAGAATGCGTAATAGATGCCGTGGGCGGCCGACATCAGCAGGCAGGATGCGAAGAGCGCGACCACTTCGCTCCTGCCGAGGATGGTGAGGACGGGAACCGTTTCGGCCTCGTGATGGAGTTCATCCACTTCCGGAATCTTTCTCGCGAAGAGCACCATGCCTGCCATGAAGCCGGTCGTTGCCCAGATCAGGGAGGAGAGGGGAAATCTGTCCAGCAGGTAGCCGAGTCCGATCACGGCGAAAATGAAACCCACCGATCCCCAGGAGCGGATCATCCCGTATTTTTCCACGCTGCCGCGGAGGTGGCTGAGCGTGATGGCTTCCACGAGCGGCAGGCAGGCGCTCCAGAAGAAGCTCATCAGCGCGGTCACCAGGAAGATCCAGGGGAAGCTTTTGCCGAAGAAATAGCCTGTGTAAAGAATGAGGCTGATGAAGGAGGCGATGCGCACCAGGGAAGCGCGCTTTCCGGTCCTGTCGGCAAGCCAGCCCCAAAGATTGGGGGCGAAGATCCGCATCGCCTGCATCACCGAGGTCACGATGCCGATCTGGAATGCGCTGAAATCGATCGATTTCAGGTAAAGGCTCCAGTAAGGGGTGAATGCCCCGATGAATGCGAAATGGGCGAAATAGAAGCCGGAAAGGTGCCAGTAGGGAATTTCAGCTTTTTCCGTGGAGTTTCGGTGTGGCGCAGATCACGTCCGCATTTTGCGCCCGATGCCGCAGCGCATGATCCATGAGCACGATCGCGAGCATCGCTTCCGCGATCGGGGTTGCGCGAATGCCCACGCAGGGGTCGTGCCTGCCATGGGTTTCGACCAGGGTGTCCGCACCGGTTTTGTCGATGCTGCGCCTGGGAAGCCGTATGCTGGAAGTGGGTTTCACCGCCATTCTCGCCACGATGTCCTGACCGGTCGAGATGCCGCCCAGGATTCCACCCGCATGGTTGCTGAGAAAACCTTCCGAACTCATTTCGTCGCCGTGTTCACTCCCCTTTTGCGGGATGGAGCCGAATCCGTCGCCGATTTCCACTCCCTTCACCGCATTGATGCTCATCAGCGCATAGGCGATTTCGGCATCCAGACGGTCATAGACGGGTTCCCCCCATCCCACCTGCATGTTTTCGGCAACCACCGTGATTTCGGCGCCCACCGAGTCCCCGGATTTTCTCAGCGAATCCATGTAGGCTTCCAGTTCCGGGACGATTTCCCCGTTCGGCGCGAAAAACGGATTGGTTTGCACCTGCTCCCAGGAGACGAAGGGGATTTCGATCGGACCGAGTTGCGAAAGGTAGCCGCGAATCACGACGCCATGGCGTTCGTACAGCCATTTTTTTGCGATCGCACCGGCGCCCACCCGTACCGCGGTCTCGCGGGCGGAAGATCTTCCTCCTCCCCGGTGGTCGCGGATTCCGTATTTCTGCAGGTAGGTGTAGTCCGCATGTCCGGGACGGAAACTGTCCATGATGTTGCCGTAATCGCGGCTTCTCTGGTCTTCGTTGCGGATCAGCAGTCCGATCGGTGTGCCGGTGGTTTTTCCTTCGAATACGCCGGACAGGATCTCCACGCTGTCCGATTCGCGCCGCTGCGTCACATGCCTCGAGGTGCCCGGCTTCCTGCGATCGAGATCCTTCTGGATGTCTTCTGCGCAAAGCTCCATTCCGGGCGGGCAGCCGTCCACGACGCAGCCGATCGCAGGTCCGTGGCTTTCGCCGAAGGAGGTGACGGTGAATAGCGTACCGAGGGTGTTTCCTGACATGGGCGTTCCTGAAAAAAACAGATTTTAACAGAGGATTGCGGACCGGGCCACGCTCGGCTAAGATTCCCGTGGCAAATTTTGCGAGGCGCGTATGAAACCTGTGGTGATTTTTCGTCATGCGAAAACCGAGGGAGCTGGTTTTCTGGGCGAATTTCTGGATGCATCGGCCATTCCCTGGGAAATCGTCAAGGTGGACCGGGCGGAAGCGGTGCCGCATAGCGCATCCCCTTATTCCGGCCTGGTGTTCATGGGCGGGCCGATGAGCGTGAACGACGACCTTCCCTGGATTTCCCATTCCCTTCGTCTCATCCGCGATGCGATGGATCGGGACATCCCGGTTCTCGGGCATTGTCTCGGCGGGCAACTGATGGCCAAAGCGTTGGGCGGCACGGTGGGCCGCAACGAATTCCGCGAAATCGGCTGGGGCAGGGTGGACGTGGTCGAAGCGGATTGCCCCTGGTTCCGCGGACTGGATTCCTTCGAGGCATTCCACTGGCATGGGAAAACCTTTTCCATTCCATCCG
>JAJZTT010000248.1 GCA_021848705.1 Pseudomonadota bacterium | reverse complement strand
GGCAGTCCAGACTCAGGTTTTTGACCCGTGCCGGTCCCGAGATCGGGGTCGCGTCGACCAAGGCCTTCACCACCCAACTGACCGCGCTGTTCCTGCTTACGCTGACCCTAGCAAAAATGAAGGGAAGGCTCTCGTCTCAGCAGGAAGCCGCTCATCTCGAGTCGTTGAGGCGGTTGCCCCATGCGATCAATCATGTCCTCGAAGTCGAGCCTCAGATCGTGGCCTGGGCCGAAAAATTCTCCGACAGGCAGCATGCGCTTTTCCTGGCCAGGGGGATACATTATCCGATCGCCCTGGAAGGCGCCCTCAAGCTGAAGGAGATTTCCTACATCCATGCCGAGGCCTATCCGGCTGGGGAGCTGAAGCACGGACCGCTGGCACTGGTCGACAGCAGCATGCCCATCGTCGCCGTTGCGCCGGGGGATGCCTTGCTCGAAAAGCTCAAATCCAACCTCCAGGAGGTTAGAGCCAGGGGGGGGGAGCTTTACGTGGTCGCCGACGCGGATTCGCATTTCCAGAACGATGAAAGCGTTCACGTGATCAGGCTGTCCGAGCATGCCGGCCACCTGAGCCCGATCCTGCATGCAGTTCCGCTGCAGCTTCTTGCCTACCATGCCGCATTGCAAAAGGGCACCGACGTGGACAAGCCGAGGAATCTGGCGAAATCCGTGACCGTCGAATAGGGCTGTCACAAAACCGAACGCATCGGGCTGATATAGTGGGCCGGTCATAAGGGGGCCGGCTCATGAAAGTTCTGATGATTTCCGACGTGTATTTTCCGCGCGTCAACGGCGTATCGACTTCGATGCAGACCTACCGGCGAGAACTCGAATCCCTCGGTGCCTCGGTGACCGTGATCGCGCCGGATTACGGCGACACAGGGAATGAGGATTCCATCCTCAGGGTGAAGGCTTCGAAAATTCCCTTCGACCCGGAAGACAGGCTGATGTCGCTTTCCGGCGCGAAGTGCTTGGCGGGAGGCCTGGGGCGACACGACATCGTGCACATACAGACCCCTTTCATTGCGCATTACGCGGGAATCGCCGTCGCGAAGGGTTGGGGTGTGCCCTGCCTCACCACTTATCACACTTTCTTCGAAGAATACTTCCATCATTACATTCCCTTCCTGCCCAAGGGTTGGCTGAAGCTGGGGGCGAGGACCCTTTCAAGGGACCAGTGCAATCAGGTCGACGAGGTTGTCGTTCCCTCTTCTGCGATGGCGAGGACGCTGGAAGATTACGGGGTGAGACAGCCGATACACATCATCCCGACAGGGATTCCCGATGAAATGTACAGACCGGGAAATGGAAGCGAATTCAGGGCGAAGCATGGAATCGGGCGGAACAGGAAAATGATGCTCTTCGTCGGAAGGGTCGCGAAGGAAAAGAACATCGAATTCCTGGTGAGGGCTGCACAAAGGGCGAAACAGGCGTTGCCAGGCCTGCTCCTCGTAATCGCCGGGGAAGGACCTGCGGAAGGCGAGATCCGGAAATTGATCACAGCACTGAACATGGAAAACAACGCGCTGATGCTGGGCAATCTGGACCGCAATGACGCGCTCATCGACTGCTATGCGGCAGCCGATGCCTTCGTATTCGCTTCGAGAACAGAGACTCAGGGTCTGGTGCTCCTGGAGGCGATGGCCGCAGGAAAGCCGGTGATCTCGATCGCGCACATGGGGACCCTGGACATCCTGAAGGCGGGATGCGGCGCCATCATACCGGAAGACGATGAAGAAGCCTTCGCCGCTGAAATGATCGATCTGATGCGCGACGAAAGCCGGAGGGAAGCGATCGGCGAGGCTGCGCTCGCGCATGCCGATCAGTGGCGGGCGAAGGAGATCGCGAAAAGAATGCTCGTTCGCTACGAGAGCCTGGTCAAAAAGATGCAAACCGGCCGGTGATTGCGGTAAGATGAACGAAGATCAACATCGCACCGGGATGTATGGCGACCATAGCAGTCTTCAACCAGAAAGGTGGAGTGGGCAAGACCACGACCGCCCTCAACCTTGCCGCGGCACTCGCCATTCTTGAAAGGAATCCGCTTGCGATAGACCTCGATCCTCAGGGCCATCTCACGCATGCCCTCGGTCTTGAGGCGGGAAGCGGAATCGGCGCGTTCTTCAGGAACGAGAGCTCCCTTTCAGGGCTGATACAGGCGCGTCCGATCGGCTTGCGCGCGATCGGCGCAAGCCAGGACCTCTCCAAGATCGATGCGTTGTCCGGCAAGGACAAGCATGCGGCCACCCGGCTCAGGGACGGGCTTTCTGCCGAATTCGGACCCGACGGCGCCCCGGTCATCATAGACTGTTGCCCGATGCTGGGAGTCCTTTCGCTCAATGCCATCATGTCAGCGGAAAAAGTGCTGATTCCGGTCTCGGCGGATTTCCTTTCGATGCAGGGCGTGCAGCGCGTGGTGTCCCTGCTCTCTGTGCTGGAGGCGCGCTTTGGCAGGCGATACGATTACCGGATCGTGATGACGCGCTTCGACACCCGGCGCAAACTGGCGTATTCGACCCACGAGGCGCTGAAGCAGAAATTCGAAGGCAAGGTCTGCGGGGCGAGGATCATGGAAAACGTGGCACTCGCGGAAAGCCCCGCGCATGGCAAGGATGTGTTTTCTCATGCTCCTAACAGCCAGGGCGCAAAGGATTATTACGCCCTCACACGTGAGCTGATCGAACAGGGATTCATCTGATCCGCCGCGGCTTGTGGGGCGCTCCGGAAAACAGACGAGCATGGAGGCCGTCCGGCAGCAGCTTCAGAACGCTTCCGACCCATTTCATCGGCCAGGGGAAGGTGTAAGAAAGTTTTCCGGATTCGACCGCCTCTTCGAACGGTCCATGGCTCTCTTGAGTCTTCCGA
>JAJZTT010000051.1 GCA_021848705.1 Pseudomonadota bacterium | reverse complement strand
AATCGGCATCCTGATCGACGGCGCGGTGGTGGTGGTCGAAAACATCGTCACCCACCTCGCCCACCAGGGAGGCAAGCGTCCCGGGCTTCACCTCATCTACCGCGCGGTGAAGGAAGTCACCCTTCCCGTTGCATCCGGCGTTGCGATCATCATCATTGTGTTCCTTCCCCTTCTCACCCTGCAGGGGCTGGAAGGAAAGCTCTTCATCCCGGTCGCGCTCTCCATCGTGTTCGCGCTATCGGGCTCACTGATCCTCGCCATGACCATCATCCCGGTGGTTTCCTCGATGCTGATCAGGAAGGCTTCCCACGAGGAACCCTGGCTGGTGAGACAGGCGATGCGACTCTATGAGCCGGTGCTCGAATGGGCGCTCAATCATGCGAAGGCAGTGATCACTTCCGCAGTCGTCCTGCTTCTCCTCACGATCGGCGCCTATACCCTGGTCGGAAAGACCTTCATGCCGGTCATGGACGAAGGAGACATCATCATGCAGGTCGAAAAACTTCCCTCGATCAGCCTGGAGGCGAGCGCGGACCTGGACGAAAGGATCCAGAAGAAAATCCTCGCATCAGTTCCTGAAGTGAAGCACATCATCGCAAGAACCGGTTCGGACGAGCTCGGACTGGACCCCATGGGGCTCAACCAGACCGACACCTTCATGGTGCTCGCGCCCAAATCCGAATGGCGCAATCCCGACAAGGAATGGCTGATCGGAGAAATCAGGAAGGTGATGGAAGACTTCCCCGGCGTCACCTTCAGTTTCACCCAGCCGATCGAAATGCGCGTAGACGAAATGCTGACCGGATCCCGGGGAGACATCGCGATCAAGATCTTCGGCCCGGACATGAACGAGCTGGACCGGCTCGCAGGAGCAATGGTTTCGACGCTGAAGAAGATCCCCGGCTCGGAAGACGTGTTCACGCCCAAGAACACCGGCGTTCAGTATTATCAGGTCGTCATCGACCGGCTCGCGGCAGGAAGGGCCGGCATCGACGTCAACTACATCGAAAACGCATTGCGGAGCGAAATCGAGGGAAGCCAGGTCGGCATCGTCCTGGAAAGCGGAAGAAGGACGCCGCTGGTGTTGCGCGGCGGCGAAGACATCCGGAATTCCCCCGCCCTTTTTGCCAATCTCAGGATCGCGCTTCCAAACGGCCAGAGCGTGCCGATCTCTTCGGTCGCAAAACTGGTGAGAACTTCCGGCCCGGTCAGCATCTCGCACGAGAATGCGGCCAGGATGATCGTGGTGCAGGCGAACGTCACGGGACGGGATCTGGTCGGATTCGTCGAGGAAGCAAAAGCGAAAGTGGCCTCGCAAATCAAATTCCCTTCCGGATACTCGACCAAATGGGGCGGGCAGTTCGAGAACCAGCAACGCGCGGCGGCGAGGCTCGAACTCGTCATCCCGATTGCCCTGCTGCTCATCTTCCTGTTGCTGTTCGCGACCTTCGGTTCGGTCAGGCAGTCGGTTCTGGTGTTCGCCAACATTCCCTTCGCGCTGATCGGGGGCGTTTTCGCGCTGCTCGTCTCGGGACAGTATCTTTCCGTTCCCGCATCGGTCGGGTTCATCGCCCTCCTCGGCATCGCGGTGCTGAACGGCGTGATGCTGGTGAGCTATTTCAACCAGCTCGTTTCCCAGGGAACCGAAATCGGTAAGGCGGTCGTGGAAGGCGCAAAGAGAAGGCTGAGACCGGTGCTGATGACGGCGAGCATCACCGCTTTCGGCCTGGTTCCGCAATTGTTCGCGAGCGGGCCGGGTTCCGAGATCCAGAAACCGCTCGCAGTAGTGGTGATCGGGGGACTCCTGACCTCCACCCTGCTCACCCTCGTCATCCTGCCGATCCTCTACCGCCGCTTCGGCATCGGGAGTCCGAAATGAATCTTTGCTGCCTGACCCTCGTTTTCCAGAACGCGATCGAGGAGGAAATCGCGGACTTCATGCTCTCCCATGAAATCGCAAAAAAGGGCTTCCACACCTCCCGGATCGACGGGCACAGCCACGACGCGGAGCTCTCCACCATGAGGGAAAAAGTGAGGGGGCGCGCGCAAATGACGCGCATGGACATCGTGCTCGGAGAAGGAGAGGCCGATTCCCTGCTCTCCGATCTCCATTTCGCATTCCCAAGGATCAGGCTCACCTATTGGATGAGCCCTGTCAGCAAGTTCGGAAGACTGCCATGAAGAAAACGGTTCTGTCCCTGCTCTGTCTCGCCGCATTTCCCGCCCTCGCTTCGGACCTTCCCCCGGAAATCGAGGCGATGAAGGCGATCACGAATGCGCCCATGGTGAAGGAATCGGAAGCCGGGGTCGACATGGAGAGCGCCAACGATGCGAAATTCAAATCAGGACCTTACGAATACAACGTGCTGATGACCGGCGACAGGAGGAAGGACGAGGCGCTGCGCCAGACCCTGAGCGAATGGAGCATCCAGGTGGCGCGCCCCATCCGCCTTCCTGGAAAGGCCGCCCTCGATCGGGAGATCGGCAAAAAGGGACTCTCTACCGCGGAGATCGCACGGGGCGATTCTCTCCACGAATCGGCCAAGTCACTGCTCCATCTTTGGTTCACCTGGATGCGCGAGAAACTTCAGGAAACGGAATGGAAGAACCAGGTGAAGCTGCTTTCCGAGGAAGTCGCGGTAGTCGAAAAAAGGGTCCGGGCCGGGGACGCCCCCAGGCTGGAACTCAACCTCGCAAGAGCGGCCGCAGACCAGGCGAAGTTCTCCGAGCTTCAGGCTGAAATGCGCGAAGATGTCGCAGCCAGGAACCTCACCGTGAATTACCCGGAAATCGTTCTCCCCGAAAAACCGGATCCATCCGATCCGGAACCGGTTTCCGAATCGCTGGAATACTGGAAGGACAAAATCCTCGCAAGCAATCACGCAATCAGGCTTGCCAGAAGCCGGGCTGAACGAGCGCTGCTTCTTTCGAAAAGGAGCAGGGAAGACCGGATTCCGGACCCCACCATCGGAGTGAATTATTCCTCCGAATACGGCGGAAGCCAGAAGGTCGTGGGCGGGTTGGTCAGCTTCCCGCTTCCCGGAGATTTCCGCAAGGCCGGGGCGAGGAGCGCTGCGGCTGCGGCCGAAATGGCGCTGCAAAGGGAAGTCGACGTGCGCAGGAAGACCGAGGCGGACATTTCGTCCAATTACATCATGGCAAAGGCGAGCTATAATGGTTGGGAAAAATCGCGCGAAGCAGCGGATGGAATGATCAGGAACGCCCATCTCGTTTCAGTCGCCTATGCCCTCGGGGAAGCGAGTCTGAGCGATCTTTTGACCGCAAGGCGCCTCTCGATCGAATCTCAGCTCGCTTCCAGGCTGGCGCAGGTTGATGCCCTTGAAACCCGCTACCGCCTGAAGGTCGATGCACACATGCTTTGGGATTTCGACGAAGGGAAAAATACCCGACAGCAATGATGCGCTTTTCCCCGCTTCGCGTCATAATGATGCTTTCCAACAACGGAGAATCTGAATGACCAGGGGAGAAACAGACCAGATCAAGCTTTCGCAGTTGCTGAGCCACCAGTATCTTTGCGAATCGCTCACGGTGAGCGAAGTGCAGACCCTGCTCGATTACCTGACCTTTCACGAATTCGACAAGGGTGCGATTCTCTCGGACATCGGCGACATCGGGGATGCGCTTTATTTCGTGATCCAGGGGGAAATCGCCCTCACCTTCGACGATCACGGCCATGAAAACGAGATCGTAAGGGCGGGTTCCGGAGAGATGCTGGGAGAAATGTCCTTCTTCGACAAGCAGCCCCGTTCGGTGAGGCTCGTCGCGAAGGCGGAAGGAACACAGGCACTGAAGCTCTCCAGGATCAAGTACAAGCGCCTCAAGGTCGAGCATCCCTATATCGCGCTCAACATCGTCGAGCATGCCATCATCAGCCTCGACAGGCTTTTCCGGCGCGTGAGCACGAGCTATGCGCAGTTCTCGCACTACCTTTACGGAACAGGAAAATAACTTTCAAATCAACCAACAAGGAGCAGAAAATGGCAGTTCTCGTAGGAAAACAGGCCCCCGACTTCACCGCAGCCGCTGTGATGGGCGACAGCCAGATCGTCGAAAACTTCAATCTTTCCACTCACATCAACGGCAAATACGCGGTGATTTTCTTCTACCCGCTCGACTTCACCTTCGTATGCCCTTCCGAGCTCATCGCCTTCGACCACCGCCTGAAGGAATTCGAAAGCCGCAATGTTGCGGTGATCGGCGTCTCGATCGACTCCCAATTCACCCACCTCGCCTGGAAGAACACCCCGGTCGACAAGGGCGGGATCGGCAAGGTCGGCTATCCCCTGGTTGCCGACATCAAGCATGAAATCTGCAAGGCTTACGACGTCGAGGCTGGCGCGGGCGTCGCCTTCCGCGGCTCCTTCCTGATCGACAGGAGCGGCGTGGTTCGTCACCAGATCGTCAACGATCTTCCTCTCGGGCGCAATGTCGACGAGATGATCCGCCTGGTCGACGCGCTTCAGTTCACCGAAGAGCACGGAGAAGTCTGCCCCGCAGGATGGAAGAAGGGAAATGCAGGCATGAAGCCAACCGGGGATGGCGTGGCCAGCTACCTCGCAGAACACGCGCAGGAACTGTGATCCACAAGGGGCCTTCGGGCCCCTTTTCAGCAGGAGAAAATCATGTATGGATTTTCCACCACCTTGCGCGTACCTTTCGATGAAGCCATCGCAAAGGTGACCTCGGCGCTCAAGGAAGAGGGTTTTGGCGTGCTCACCGACATCGACGTGAAAGCCACCCTCAAAGCCAAAATGAATGCGGAAATGCGCCCCTACCGGATTCTCGGCGCATGCAATCCCCCCTTCGCACACAGGGCCATCCTGGCGGAGCCGGACATCGGCCTGCTTCTGCCCTGCAACGTCGTCGTCCGCGAAGAGGAAGACGGAGAAATCACCGTCTCCTTCATGGACCCCGAATCAGTCCTCGATCTCGTCGGCAAGCCAGGAATGAAGGAAATCGCCATGGAAGTGAAGGCGAGGCTGATGCGGGCGAAAGAATCCCTGGGAGCATGAAATGGCCGCACTCTCCGAAGTCAATGCGCTCGGTCAGCGCATCTGGCTCGACAACCTGACCAGAAGGATGCTCGACGAGGGAATCCTTGCAAAATACATCGAAAGCGGCGTGACCGGACTCACCTCCAATCCCGCCATCCTGTTGAAGGGGCTGAAGGAGGATGCCCGCGAGGCAGAATACCTTGCGCATCTCTCGGGAGATGCACCCGAAGAGCGACTCGAATCCCTGGTTCTGCCCGACATCCGGCGGGCCTGCGATCTCTTCCTTCCCGTCCACGAGAAGAGCCATGGCGAGGACGGTTTCGTGAGCCTGGAGCTTCCTCCGAAGATCGCCTTCGACGAGGAGGCCACCGTCTCCGAGGCGATCCGGCTCGGCGACCTGGTGGGGCGCCCCAATCTCATGATCAAGGTACCCGCCACCCCTCAGGGAATTTCAGCGCTGGAACAGCTCGTATCGCTCGGAAGATCGATCAACGTCACCCTGATTTTCTCCCTCCATCAGGTATTCCATGTGCAGGAAGCCTACTGCCGCGGAATCGAAAAATGCGCCGTTCCGGACAGGGTGAGATCGGTTGCGAGCCTTTTCCTGAGCCGCATCGACACCCTGATCGACGGCATGCTTCCGGAAGATTCCCATCTTGCAGGCAAGACCGGCGTCTCGGTGGCCAAAATCGCGTACCAGAGATTCCTGGATCGCTTCCACGGAGAAAAGCGGATTCCGGGAAATCCCCAGAAACTGCTCTGGGCGAGTACCGGGACAAAAAATCCCGCCTACAGCGATCTCCTCTATGTCGAGCCCCTGATCGGGCGGGAAACCGTCAACACCCTTCCGGACAAGACGCTGGCCGCATTCCTGCAGCACGGACTCGCAGAAGACGCGCTGGCGAAGGAAGTGGACGAAGCGATGATGCAACTCGTCGAACTCGAGCGCGCCGGAATCGATCTCGAGGCAGCCTGCAACCGCCTCTTCGAGGAAGGAATGCAGTCCTTCGACAAGGCCTACACGGAGCTCCTTACCCTGGTTTCCTGATGCACAACGAGTTCATCCACCAGCAGCGCATCGCCTATTTCACCATGGAGATCGCGCTCAAAAGCGACATCCCGACCTACAGCGGAGGGCTCGGGGTGCTCGCAGGGGACGTGATCCGGGCGGGCGCGGACATCCAGTTGCCATTGGTCGCAGTGAGCCTCGTGAGCCGGGCCGGCTATTTCAGGCAGGAGATCTCGAACGGCCGCCAGGTCGAGCACCCTGACATCTGGGATCCTTCGAAATGGGCAGTGCCGCTCGACGCCAAGATCGCGGTCAACATCGAGGGACGGGAAGTCTGGGTTCGCGGCTGGCTTTACGTGCTGAAGGGGCATCTGGGCGGTCAGGAGCCGGTCATCCTGCTCGATACCGATCTCGACGAGAACCGTTCGGACGACCGGCAAATCACCCATTACCTCTACGGCGGGGATACGGTCTATCGCCTCAAGCAGGAAATCGTGCTCGGAATCGGCGGCCTCCGGATGCTGCATGCCCTCGGTTTCCAGATCCGCCAGTATCACATGAACGAAGGCCATTCCGCCCTGCTCGCGCTGGAGCTTTTGCGACGATTTGCCCGCTTCGAGGACGAAGAGGGAATCGAGCTCGTCTACGACATCCCGATGGTGAGGGATCTGTGCAATTTCACCACCCACACGCCGGTGGAGGCGGGACACGACAAGTTCCCCTATCCGCTCGTCGAATCGCAGCTCCGGGACTACATGGATTTCTCGGAGATCAGGCAACTCGCCGGGGAAGAATACCTCAACATGACTCGCCTCGCGCTCAATCTCAGCGAATATGTGAACGGGGTGGCGATGAGTCATGCCAGGGTCTCGCAGAAAATGTATCCGGGCTATCACGTGCATGCCATCACCAACGGAGTCCATCCCCACACATGGACCTGCCAGAGCTTCGCCTCCCTCTACGATCGCTATCTTCCCGGATGGTGCCACGAGCCCCAACTCCTGGTCAGGGTGGACCAGATCCCGGACGAACTGGTCTGGGGGGCGCATGCAGAGGCGAAAGCAGCCCTTCTCGATAAAATCGGGGCGCTCTCCGGGATCCGCTTCGACCCCGATATCCCGGTTTTCGGATTCGCCAGAAGGATGACCGAATACAAGAGGCCGGACCTTCTTTTCTCCGACCTGGAAAGGATCCGGAGAATCGTGAAAAATCAGCCATTCCAGCTCGTCATGGCCGGAAAGGCGCATCCGAAGGACGAGAACGGCAGGCGCCTCATTGCACTCCTGCACGAACACCTCGCTTCAGTTTCCGACTGCTTGAAATCCGCCTTCCTGCCCAATTACGACATGGATCTCGCCCTTTCCATGGTTTCCGGGGTGGACGTGTGGCTCAACACGCCCCTGCGCCCACTGGAAGCGTCTGGAACCAGCGGAATGAAGGCCGCATTCAACGGCATTCCCAGCCTTTCCGTGCTCGACGGCTGGTGGCTGGAGGGATGCATCGAAGGCGTGACCGGCTGGGCGGTCGGAGACGACTCGGACCGTTCCAACGGAACCGACGCCGGTTTTCTTTACGAAAAACTCGAGAAAACCGTGCTTCCCCTATATCATGACGACCGAAAGGCATGGATCACGATCATGAAGAATGCGATCGGGAAAAACGCATCCTATTTCAACAGCCATCGCATGATGAGACGCTATGCGACGGAAGCCTACATACGCTGAAAAGACATGAATCTACTTGCAACCGAACTTTCCAATCTGGGATTTCTCCGAGTGACCGGCACGGAGGCAGCCGAATTCCTGCAGAACCTGACCAGCAACGACGTGCGACATCTCGACGATTCGACCGCACAGCACAGCAGCATCTGTTCCCCGAAGGGAAGGATGCTTGCCAGTTTCCTGCTCTTCAGGATGGGGGGAGATTACATCCTGCTGATGCCAGCTGAAATGGTGGAAAAGGTGAAAAAGCGCCTGACCATGTACATCCTTCGATCGAAGGTCTCGATCGAGGAAGCCTCCCTTTCCGCGACCGGAGTCTCGGGCACGGGTTTTCCGCAAGGACTGCCGGAAAGGAGCCTGGAAGTCGTCAAGACTTCCTCCGGAATCGCGATACGCCTTTCCGAATCCAGGATTCTGTTCGTGAACGAGTCCGGAGAAGGCAATCCCGAGAACAAATCGTTCGGCAAGGCCGATCTCCCCTACTGGGAAAGGCTGGAAATCCTCGAAGGAATCCCGGCAGTTTACCCGGAAACGGAAGGGCTGTTCGTTCCGCAAATGGTGAATTTCGAACTGATCGGTGGGGTGAGCTTTCAGAAGGGATGCTATCCCGGGCAGGAAGTCGTGACCCGCACCCATTTCCTCGGCAAGGTCAAGCGCAGGATGGTGCTTGCCCATGTCGATTCCGCACACCCGGTTTCCCCCGGAGAAGAAATCTTCTGCGGCGACGAGGCAACCGGGACCGTGGCGAGGTGCGCGCCAGCACCTGAAGGCGGTTGCGATCTGCTTGCCGTCATCCAGATGGAAAACCGCGAAGGGGATCTGCACCTCAAATCCGGCGAGAAACTGCAGCTCCTGCAGATGCCCTATTCTTTGTCATGAGCTTCGATACGCTGCGTCTGAAGTCCGGGAAACTCGAACTCATCGACCAGAGGCTCCTTCCCGGAAGAATCGAATATCCGGTTTATGACACCGCATCCGGGGTGGCGGATGCGATCAAGGGCATGGTGGTGAGAGGAGCTCCCGCAATCGGTTGCGCGGCGGCCTGCGGCATCGCGGTCGAAGCGATTCGCTTCTCGCATCTGGAATCGGGCGAGTTTCTTGCGAAAATGGAAGATGCCTTTTCGGTTCTCGCATCGAGCCGTCCCACTGCGGTCAATCTGTTCTGGGCGCTCGACAGAATGAGGGAAGCGATGAAGAGGGGGGGAAACCCCGCCGAAATCGCAATGCTCCTGGAAAGGGAAGCCGGATCGATCATCGCGCAGGATGTGGAGGACAACCTTGCGATGGGGATGCATGGCGCGGAACTGGTTCCGGATGGGGCGAGGATCGTCACCTACTGCAATGCAGGAGCGCTCGCCACCGCCGGGCACGGCACGGCACTCGGCGTGATCCGTAGCGCGAGACACAAGGGGATTTCGGTCTATTCCTGCGAAACCCGGCCGCTATTGCAGGGCGCGAGGCTCACTGCCTGGGAACTTTCCATGGAAAATATCCCAGTCACGCTGATCTGCGACAGCATGGCCGGATATCTCATGCAAAAGGGCGAAATCGACCTTGCCATCGTCGGCGCCGACCGGGTTGCCGCGAACGGCGACACCGCGAACAAGATCGGAACCTATACGCTCGCCGTGCTGGCGAAACGCCACGGCATTCCATTTCATGTCGCCTGTCCGACTTCGACCATCGATCCGAACACGCCGACCGGAAATGAAATCCCGATCGAGGAGCGCGATTCCTCGGAAGTCAGGGGCTACCGCGATGTGGAGTGGGCGGCTGATGTTCCGGTGCGGAACCCCGCATTCGACGTGACGCCCGCGGAGCTCGTCACCTCCATCATCACCGAAAAGGGCGTGATCATGGCGCCGGATTCCGCAAAAATCAGCGCTTTGCTGGCCAGGTAAAACCCGGATACCTTGCCCCTATCGTCCATGACCCGGATGCACTTTTTCGACAACGAGAGTAATGCTTCGATTTGGCGGCAGACACTCAAATCCGAATGTCAGTTTAGTACCGGAGCGGAAGTATGGGATGCCAGAATCGGATGGCCATTCGGGCCGAAGCTCGAAATGTCGGAACCCTTCCAGGGGGATCTCTTTGCTTCGTCCCCCATAGGCCTCGCGCAATTCCGCCCGCGCATTCTTTATCATCTGATGCAGAAGCGCGGTTTTCGCGAACATCCCGATAGGGTCCAGGATCGCACCGACCGGCGTGCCGTTATCGACCACGCGACAACACTCACCGACTCAGCCTGCCTTGACCATCCGCATGGCGTCAGGCCCGGTCAGCGCCTTCTCCTCACGGGGCGGGGGGAAGGACGTTGCGTCTCGGGGACGGAAAGACCCGCCCACTTCATGAGAGCTGCGACATCCTGTTCAGGAAGCTCCAGTGTCATGCCGCGCTTCACCCGGGAGGGCAGCACCACGGGGCCGAAACGGGTGCGGATCAGGCGGCTCACGGTGAGCCCAAGCGATTCGAATATGCGCCGAACCACCCGGTTCCTTCCTTCCTTCAGGACCACGCGGTACCAGTGGTTCGCCCCCTCCCCGCCTTCGTCGGCGAACGCGTCCACTTTCGCGATGCCGTCATCCAGCTGGATTCCGGCCTTGATATCCTTCTCCTGCTCTGGCGTGAGCCTGCCGAGAATGCGCACCGAATATTCCCGCTCGACCTCGAACCCGGGATGGGTGAAGCGATTCGCGAGTTCTCCTGAAGTCGTGAAAATCAGCAGGCCGCTGGTGTTGAAGTCCAGCCTTCCGATCGAGATCCATTTCGCCGAACGCATCCTGGGAAGCTTGTCGAAAACGCTCGCCCTTTTTTCCGGATCGTCGTGGCTCACGATCTCGCCTTCGGGCTTGTGATAGATCATGACCCTGGGCAGGCGGTCGCCGAATTTGAGCTTCACGATCCGCCCGTCGAATCGGATCATGTCCTCGGGCCCCACGCGCATGCCCACTTCTGCGGGCTTGCCGTTGACCATCACGCGCCCGGCAAGAATGGCCTCTTCCATGTCCCGCCTCGATCCGACCCCGGAGTGCGCGAGCATCTTGTGCAGCTTCTGTTTTTCCATCAAATCCCCCTGCGCTCGAAAACAGCCTGTGCGAGCGTGCCGCTGTCGACATGCTCGAGCTCTCCTCCCACCGGAACGCCCCTTGCGATCCTCGTCACGGCAACCCCTTCCTTCTTCAGCATCTCGCCGATGTAATGGGCGGTCGCCTCCCCTTCCACCGTGAAATTGGTGGCGAGGATCACTTCGCGAACTTCTCCTTCCCGAACCCTCTTCGCCAGCCTGTCCAGATGAAGCTCGCGCGGCCCGATGCCGTCCAGAGGAGAAATCCTGCCCATCAGCACATAATACAGACCGTCATGGCACTGCGCATGCTCCATCATCAGCAGGTCCTGCGGCATCTCGACCACGCAAAGCCTGGAATGATCGCGCTTCAGGGAGCTGCAAAGCCCGCAGGTTTCCTCCTCGGTGAAGCTGTTGCACATCCTGCAATGTCTGAGCTTCTCAAGCGAAGCGGACAAAGCGCCTGCAAGCCTTTTCGCACCCTTGTGGTCGTGCTGAAGCAGATGATAGGCCATGCGCTGGGCGGATTTCGGCCCCACCCCCGGCAGGCAGCGAAGCGACTCGACAAGTTCGTCGAGCGCGGAAGGAGATTTCGTCATTCAGAAGGGCAGCTTGAATCCGGGAGGCAGTCCGAGACCACCCATCTTTTCCTGGATGGCCGCGTCGATCCTGCGGTTTGCATCGTTCAATGCCGCAGCGACGAGATCCTCGAGCATTTCGCGGTCGTCCGTCATCAGGGAAGGATCGATGGAAACGCGGCGCACAGCATGGTGACAGGTCACCGTCACCTTGACGAGACCGGCGCCCGCCTGCCCTTCCACCTCGACATTGCCGAGTTCTTCCTGCATGCGCTTCATGTTCTCCTGCATCTGCTGCGCCTGCTTCATCATGTTGGCCAGTCCGCCCTTCATCATGGTATTTCTCCTTCAAATCGGTTTAATCGATGATTCAATCAGTTTCGCGTCGTAATTCTCGACCAGCCTGCGCACCCCGGGATCCTGTTCGATGGATGCCACCGCCTCCATCTGGAGTGCCGCCTTCTGGTCCACCTCGACCTTCGCAGGCGTGATTCCCTCCCCGACGGAAAAGGAAACTTCGACCGGGCGCCCGAGATATTCGTGGATCGACGCTTTCACCCTGTCCTGGTAGCTCTTTTCTAGAAGATGACGATGCTCGGGCGGTACGGAAAATTCCATTTTCCCGTCGGAGAAGGAGGAAAGCGCGCAATGGTGGGCGAGCATTTTCGCCATTCCGGATAGCCCCAGGTTCGCAGAAACCGATACCCAGTCGAATTCGCCCGAGTCGGCCGCCTTTCGCGTTTCCTGTTTTGGCGCCGGCGCTTTCGGGGCGGGCTCGATCCGCTTCGGCGCTTCCCGGTTGCTGGCGGAGGGGGCTGCCTGTGCCGCATCCATTCCCGGCAGGAAGGCCAGCATCCTGAGCAGCGTCATGGAAAAACCCGCATATTCGTCAGGGGCGAGTTCCAGTTCTTCCCTTCCCCGGATCGCGAACTGGTAGAAGAGCTGCACGTCTTCGGGGGAAATCCTTGCTGCGAGCGAGACAAGCTTCTCCCGCTCCTCCTCCTCTTCGTCGAGGGCCGCAGGAACGATCCGGGCGAGCGCCACCCTGTGCAGCAGGGATGCGAGGTCCTGAAGCGCAGCATCGTATTCGAGGCTCCTCGCCTCCATGCTCTGTGCGATTTCGAAAAGCCTCTCCCCGTCCCGGTCTGCGAGCGCCCCCAGGATCGAATACAGGTATTCCCGGTCGATCGCGCCCAGCATGTTCCGGACCATTTCGTCTTCGACCTTGCCTCCGGAATAGGCGATCGCCTGGTCCATGAGGCTGAGCGCATCCCGCATGCTGCCGTGCGCTGCGCGTGCGATCCTGTGAATCGCGCCCGTCTCCGCCCCGATTTCCTCGGCCTGCAGGATTTTTTCCAGATGCTGTCCGATGAGGGATTCCGGGATCTGTTTCAGATTGAACTGCAGGCATCGCGAAAGCACGGTGACCGGAATCTTCTGGGGATCGGTGGTGGCAAGAATGAATTTCACGTGCTCGGGAGGCTCCTCCAGGGTCTTCAGCATGGAATTGAAGGCCTTGGTGGAGAGCATGTGCACTTCGTCGATGATGTACACCTTGAAGCGCCCGGAAGTCGGGAGATACTGGGCATTGTCCAGTACCTCGCGCATGTTGTCGATGCCGGTGTTGGAAGCCGCGTCGAGTTCGAGCAGATCGACGAACCTTCCTCCGTCGATCTCGGTGCAGGCGGAGCAAACGCCGCAGGGCTCGGGCGTGATCCCGGTCTCGCAATTGAGCGCCTTGGCGAGAATCCTCGCGACGGTGGTTTTTCCCACCCCGCGGGTTCCCGTGAAAAGATAGGCGTGATGCAACCGCTTCCGGACCAGGGCGTTGGTGAGCGCCCTGACCACATGTTCCTGCCCGGTCAGCTCGGAAAAGCTTTTAGGACGCCATTTCCTGGCGAGAACCCGGGTCGTCGTCACTTAGAAATGGTATGCGAAGCGGATCTGGTTGAAGTTGATGCCCTGGTTCGGCTGCTTGATGCTGCCGTTGGAAAGGTGCTGGAAGCGGTAGCCCAGATCGTATTGACTGCGGCTTCCGAAAAGCATCCCCACGCCCAGATGGTCGCCGAACTGGAAGGAAGAACCGAATTTCCGGTTCAGATAGATCTGGGTGCCGGAAAGGAAGTGAATTCCGACCGCTCCTTCCGCATAGGGAATCAGGCCAAGGATCTTGTCGTTGCGCTGGTAACGGAACACTGGCGTGAAACCGATTTCGGTGATGTCCTTGTTGTATCCGATGGCCGCCTTGCCTCTCCAGTATCCGATATCCGCGTCCCAGTAACCGCCGAGATGCCAGCCGCCATTGTCGAACCACCTTTTGTTCCAGTCCCACTGGGCGCCGACCCGGGTCATCTCTGCGGAATTGCCGCTCTTGCCTTCCTCGATGGATATCCCGTCCACGGCACTGGCCATGGCAGGCGCCAGAAGTAGCAGAAATAGATATTTTTTCATAGATTTTCCGGAATTAGGGTGGCGAGCCCGACCCCCGGCACTTGCATAGAGTAGCTGTGGCTGCTTCCTTCCGGACCTGACCAGGTTCACTACCGTACAATGCGGGGAGACCCGCCATAAACGCGAGGATTATAACACGGCAGTCGAATTTCAATCCATCCTGCATCCCCGTCCGGATATACTGTCGGAAAACTTCCGCGAGAATTTCATGGAACTTCAGCTCAGCCAGCGCACCGACCTGAAAGCGCGCGCCCTCCTGCTGGGAGACCGCCTCGACCTCAAACCCTTCAAGATCGCGGACTGCCTCGCCACCACTCCGCTCACCGTGGAAGCGGACGAAAGCGGTGCGATCGCGGTGCTTTTCCGTTATGGAGTCACGGTCCTGTTCGGCGCAAATGCGCTCTCCGAAGTGCGCCATCTCGAATCGCTCAGGCACCTCGTCACCAATCCCTATCCCGCCCCGGAAATCGAGGAGATGGAAATCCATTCCGGGCGGAAGGGTGTGGGCGTGCAAAGCGGCGCGGTCTTTCTCGACGGGATCTCGCTGGAAAAACTGCAGGTGATCGCCGATGCCTTGAGCAAGAGCCTGGTGCTCTCCCTTTACGAGAAAAAGGTGGCCGGAGAATTCGACAAGATCGAACCGCTCGCCCAGGAACTCGCGACGCGCGGCAAGGTGAGTGCCGACTCGAAGAAGCTTCTTTCGAAAATCGGTGCAATGCTGCTCATCGAACATCGCATGGTCGGCCGCGCCGAAATCGGCGACAAGCCGGAAATCCTCTGGGACAATCCCCAGCTCGAAGGACTCTACGCGAGCCTGGAAGACGAATACGAACTGAAGGAAAGACAGGCTGCACTCGACAGGAAGCTCGGCCTCATCTCGGACACCGCGCAATCCCTCTCCGACATCTGGGACACCAAACAACTCCACAAGCTCGAATGGTATGTCATCGGGCTCATCCTGCTCGAAATCGTCATCAGCCTGTTCGAATTGCTGCGCTAGAGCCCGAGCTCGCCCCAGATCGAATCCACCTTCTTTTTCACTTCCTCGCTCATGACGATCGGCGTCCCCCATTCACGCGAGGTTTCTCCCGTCCACTTGTTGGTGGCGTCCATGCCCATCTTGCTGCCAAGGCCTGAAACCGGGCTGGCGAAATCGAGATAATCGATCGGGGTGTTCTCGACCAGCAAGGTGTCGCGAGCGGGATCCATGCGGGTCGTGATCGCCCAGACGACTTCCTTCCAGTCGCGGATATCGATGTCTTCATCGACCACCACGATGAATTTGGTGTACATGAACTGACGCAGGAACGACCAGATGCCGAACATGACCCGCTTGGCATGGCCCGGATACTGTTTCCTGATCGAGACCACGGCGAGCCGGTAGGAGCAGCCTTCCGGCGGCAGGTAGAAATCGGCGATTTCGGGAAACTGTTTCTGCAACAGCGGCACGAACACTTCATTCAGCGCAACGCCCAGGATGGCGGGCTCGTCAGGCGGCTTTCCGGTATAGGTGCTGTGGTAGATCGGGTCTCGCCGCATGGTGATGCGCTCGATGGTGAAAACCGGAAACCTGTCCTGCTCGTTGTAATAGCCGGTATGGTCACCGTAAGGGCCTTCGAGCGCGGTGTCTTCCGGATGGATGGCCCCTTCGAGCACGATCTCGGCGCTCGCAGGCACTTCCAGGTCGGATCCGATGCATTTCACGAGCTCCGTCTTGGAGCCCCTCAGGAGCCCTGCGAACTGGTATTCGCTCAGACTGTCCGGGACCGGGGTGACCGCGCCCAGGATGGTCGCAGGATCCGCCCCCAGCACCACCGCAACCGGAAAAGGCTTTCCGGGATGGGTCTGCTGGTGGTCCCTGAAATCAAGCGCGCCGCCCCGATGGGCGAGCCATCTCATGATCACCCTGTTCCTTCCGATCACCTGCTGGCGGTAGATCCCCAGATTCTGCCGGGGTTTCGCAGGCCCGCGGGTCACGACGAGCCCCCAGGTGATGAGCGGTGCGATGTCCCCTGGCCAGCATTTCTGGATCGGCAGGCGGGAAAGGTCGACCTCGCTTCCTTCCCATACCACTTCCTGGCAGGGCGCGTGTTTCAGCACCTTCGGCGACATGTTGAGCACCTGCCTGAAAACAGGAAGCTTTTCCCAGGCGTCCTTCAA
>JAJZTT010000050.1 GCA_021848705.1 Pseudomonadota bacterium | reverse complement strand
AAAACGCGCCGGTGCTGTTGCTTTGCCTTGCCGATTCCCTTTCCGAATCCGGCGATGCACCGAACCGTTTCTCCTGCTACGATGCGGGTGCGGCAAGCGAAAACCTGGTGCTCGAAGCGCACGCGCAGGGCCTTGCCGCCCACCAGATCGGCGGATACGATCCGGATCTTGCGAGGCAAAGCTTTTCGATCCCGGAACGCTATGAGTTCCTTTCGATGATCGCGGTCGGGCACGCTGCGCCCCCGGAGATTCTCGACGAGGCGCTCCGCGAGAAGGAAATCGCCCCGAGATCGAGAAAGCCGATGGAGACGCGCTTTTTCGAAGGAAGCTGGGGCAAGCCGCTTCTGGAGCAGGAACCTTAAGAACCCATAATTTCAATACCCGACAATCCGGGTAAAATACGCACCATCCAGTTTTGCTGATGGTACGAAGTGCATGGAACGCAGGGTCAGGCGGAGGGGGCGAATCCGCAACCTCATGAAAAAGGGTCTTTCAGGGCGTCTCTTCCGGTCTCTGATCGGCAGAGATCTTGAGCGGGAAAGAGCGCTTTTCCAGCAGACCTTCGAACTGGCCGCGATCGGCATCGGACATGTCTCCCTGGATGGAAAATGGTTGAGGGTCAACCGTGCGCTTTGCGACACCCTCCATTACCCCGCGGAAGATCTCCTCGGGCTCAGCCTTCGCGAAGTGACCCACCCGGAAGATTTCGGGGAAGACCTTTCCCTGATGAAATCGATCCTGGATGGGGAAATTTCCTCCTATTCCGCTGAAAGACGCTATCTTTGCAGGGGAGGCAGTCATGCCTGGGTGCACATCACCGTCGCCCTGGTTCGCACCGGGTCAGAACCGGATTATTTCATCTGGCTGATCGAGAACATCCAGGCGAGAAAACAGGCTGAACAGGCAGCCATCGCCGTTCGCGAGCAATACCGTTCCCTTTTCGAGCAGATGCCGGAAGGACTGCTGCTTCTGGACGAAGCGCTCAGGGTGATCGACCACAACCGCGAAGCGGCCCGCCACCTCGAAATTCCCCGCGAAGAACTGCTCGGCATGCATGTCCTGGATTTCGAGGCAGTCGAAGACGATGAAGAGGCCGAAATGAAAAAGGGGATTCTCGAAGAGGCCGGACGCATCGACTTCGAGTCCCGCTACAGGACCAGAAGCGGCAGGATCATCGATGTCGACGTTTCGATCCGGATGGTTCATCTCCCGGAGGGACGCCCGGGCTACCAGACCCTGTTCAGGGACATCACCGAGGAAAGGCAGGCCGCGAAGCAGATCGAGCACCTCGCCTATCATGACCAGTTGACCGGGTTGCCCAACCGCAGGCTGCTTCAGGACAGGACCGCACAAGCCATCCGGGACGCGACGCGACGCGAAACCAACATCGCAGTCTTCTACCTCGATCTCGACCATTTCAAGGATGTCAACGACACGCTCGGACATCAGGCGGGAGACCTGCTCCTCCAGACAGTGGCCGGACGCCTGCTCCGCTCGGTCCGCTCCGGCGACACGCTGGCGAGGATCGGCGGCGACGAATTCGTCGTCATGCTGAAGGACATCTCGAATTCCGAGGTCGCCGCCGACATCGCGCGTAAGATCATCCAGGAAGTGGGGGCTCCCTACCTCATCGGGGACGACGAACTGAGGGTCACCCCGAGCATCGGCATCAGCATCTTTCCCCAGGACGGTCGGGATGCGGAAGACCTCATCAAACATGCGGATGCAGCCCTCTACCAGGCGAAGCGCTCCGGAAGGGCCACCTATCATTTCTACACCAGGGAACTGCACGACCGGACCGTGGAGCGACTGAAAATGGAGAGGCTGCTCCACAGGGCGCTGGAGAAACGCGAATTCGAACTGTATTACCAGCCTCAGGTGGACCTGCAAAGCCGCCGGATCATCGGCTGCGAAGCCCTCATCCGCTGGAATCATCCTGCGATGGGACAGGTCTCTCCGGCACGCTTCATTCCGGTCGCCGAACACAGCAGCCTCATCCTGGAAATCGGGGAATGGTTGATCCGGGAATCCTTCAGGCAGGCGAGGATCTGGCAGGAGCGTGGACTCGATCTCAAGCTGAGCTTCAATGTTTCTGCCAGGCAATTCATGCGCCCCGGAGAACTCCTCGACATTCTCAGGGATGCGATCGGGCGGAGCGGGGTGGAGCCCCCGAACCTCGAAATGGAACTCACCGAAAGCCTGCTGCTCGACCAGCAGGGGATCGGGGATGCGCTCAACGAAATCCGTTCCCTCGGCATTCGGATTGCGCTCGACGATTTCGGAACCGGTTATTCCAGCCTTTCCTACCTGAGAAGATTCCCGATCAGCACGCTGAAAATCGACCGTTCATTCGTGAGCGAGTCGGACCGGGACGAAGACGATGCAACCATGGTGAAGACCATCATCGGCATGGCGAAAAACCTCAGGATGGGAGTGGTTGCGGAAGGAGTGGAAACGGGATCGCAGGCCATCCTGCTTTCGGCCTACGGATGCAGGATCGCACAGGGATACCATTTCAGCCGCCCCCTGCCCCTGCAAGAATTCGAAAAGCTGCTCGAGCTTCAGCAACTCCCCACGTAGCGTCGGAACAACATGGCAAGCATTTCGATTTCCTCCTGCTCCGGAATCCCCCATCCCTTCATGCCGAGGTCTGAAAGCACCTGAACGCCCTTCGCGTCCTGCGACATTTCGAGCAGCATGGCGCGCAGTCCGGGCAGAAGCGCGCTGTTGGCAGGGGAGACGCAGAACATCGGAAAGGCGAGCCCGGAATCGGTCTCGTCCAGAACACGCAGCCTGCTCTTCGAAAGACCGGAAAGATTCCTGTAATTCTCTGTGGCCATGAACAGCATGTCCGCTTCCCCTCCGAGCAGGGATTTCACCGATTTCAGTTCATGTCCTGCGAACTGGTATTTCATTTGTTCCGAGGGGAGTCCTGCCTCATCGAGCAGGAAACGCCCCAGCAGATAGACGAAACTGTCCTTCGATTCGGTGACGACCGTAGCCCTCTTGAAATCGGCAAGCCCGCCTCTCGGGTCATCCGCCCTCGCCAATACCGTGATTTCGTCTGCCTGCTCGGCGAGCCTCGCCACGACCTGAAAGCCATGCTCGAGAATGAGAAAGGTGGACTGGAAGGGAGGAGCGAATGCGAAATTGGCCGAGGAAGGCGCGGACTCCCCTTCCCAGGAGGCGTAGACCAGGTCGAGAAAGATCTCCCTGCCGGTCTTCCTTTGCAGATAACTGTTGAAGAGATACCATCCGTTCGCCTGCTGGCTGTTCTGCATGTTGGCCATGAAGCGCAGCTTTCCCTCCGTATCGAGGGAAACCGGCTGGGGAGAGGAAACCCTGACCGGGTTGGCGTTCACCGCGCGCGGGGCGGAGGAAGGCTTCACGCCATCTGCAAGATAGCGCTCAATATTGGTCATCTTGAAGAGCATGCTGGTCATGCGGTTGGCATTGTGGACCCTCATGGATACCCCGCGCTTCTCGCTGTGCTCGAACAGCTTGAGCAGCAGACCGAGGCCCTTGGAATTGACCCGCTGCACTTCGGAGAAATCGAGTTTCACCTCCCCTTCCGGTAGTTCGTAAAGACCGGCGAGAGCATTGGCCGCATGGGCATCGACATTGCCTTTCAAGCTGAAGCGCAGCATGGCGCCCTCGCTTGATTCAGGCGAGATTTCAAACGCTGATTGGCTCATTTTCGATACTTTCGTGTCGGATGATGGTTCAGGCGTAACTTGGAATGCTGTTTGATTCATTTTCCAGGTTCTCGTGGATGTCGTTGTGGTAGATGAATTGGAAACCCTTGCCTTCTTCAGGCGAGAATGGCGCAGTCAGGTCGAGCAGCACCGTGACCTGCGTCCTGTGACGCGGATGTACACGGATCTGCAGATAGTCGCTCAGTTTCCAGATGATGTAGAGTCCTGCGCCGCCTTCCCCTGCGATGAGGCCATTTCCTTCGCTGTGGGCGACGAGGCGATTGAGGAACACCGCCGGCGTGAGGGTTCCCCAGTCGTCGGTGACCTGAAGCCCGACGAATCCGCTCGAAATGCCGATGCTGAATTTCAGACATTCATTCGAAGCGAGGATGCGCTCGGTCCCTTTGGCATAGAGCGCCCTTCCCTTTCCATCCCGAGGTGCGGCATACAAGCCGTTTTCGATCAGCTCGTCCATGAGGATGACGATCGCATCCATGCGCTCTTCGCAGACGAGACCGGATTCCTCCAGCCAGGCTGCCGCCTCCTGGATCAGAAAATCCTTGTCTGCGGAATGCTCCAGGCGAAACTCGCGCACGCCCTTTTGCAGGAATCGCTCGAGGTCGCCGCCCTGGTGGTCTTCGTGCTGGGAAAGCAGCGTCTTCCAGCCGAGCCGCTGCACGGTGGCATCCCTTCTCGGCAGAACGCGGCGGATCCCGTCCCGGGCCATTCTCGGAAGAAGATCGGCGAAAGAGTCTTCGGCGAGGAAAATCACATGCTGCCTGGAAATTCTCGGCATCAGCCTGTCCGTCTTCTTGCGGTAGAAGGATTCCGCGATGCGGACGAGTCCGGGTGCATCCTCTTCGGCAGTCTCCTGGGGAATCCCCTGCAGCCTTTCGTGGTGTTCCACGCAGAAAACCGTCACGTCGTCCTCGAATTTCTTCCCGCGCACGAAACTTCTGAGGGAATCGAGCAGAGACTCTGCAATCACCGCAGGCTCCACCGTGAAGTTGCCAGCCAGATATTCCTCCAGCCTGTCGTAGCCGAATTCCCGCCCTTCCTGATCGACCTCCTCGAGCAATCCGTCCGTGTACATGAACAGCCTGTCCCCGAGCCCCATGTGCATTTCGACGGCCGGATAGGTGGTCGATCCGGATTTCCCGAGCGGCAGGCCGCCCGCCTCCAGAGGCAGCATTTCTCCGGCCTCGCGGCTGAAGAAATAGGGAAACTGGTGACCGGCATTGGCGTAGAGCAGCTCTCCCGTACAGGTGTCGAGGGCTGCTGCGAACATGGTCATCAAAAGACGCTGGTTGCCGATCTTGAGCAACGCCTGGTTCAGACGGTTGAGGATGACGCCGGGATTGCGCTCTCCCTCGTCGGAAAGCAGGTTCACCCCGGCTTTCGCCGCGCTCACCAGGGTTCCGGACGCAACGCCATGACCGCTCACGTCTCCGATCAGCATCACCACCCAGCGGTCGTTCACCACGTAATAATCGTAAAAATCCCCGCCGACTTCGGAAGAAGTCACCAGGGTGGCCATTCCCCTCACCCCGGGAAGACTGATCTCTGAATTGGGCAGGAGATTCCTCTGCAGGATGGCGGCATGCGCGACCTCCTCGTTGAGGCGGGCGCTCAGGTCCTGCATCACATCGATCAGCTTTTCCTGGGATTCGGTCAGGCTCATCATCATGTCGGTGAGGGTCACGATGCCCACGAATCGATTCCTGTCGAGCACCGGAAGCGCCTCATGCTTCATTTCCGGATCGCACCTCAGATACTCGCGCATGGCCTGATCGACCCGCGCGCCGGACTGAACCAGCATGGGCACTTCGCCGATCTCGGGTTTCAGCTGGAAAAGCGCTTCGACCGTCTTCCTGGAAAATAGCTCCAGGGTATAGGACTGCGTCATGAAATTGAGGAAGCTGCGGCGGGAAATCGCGGCAAAAAATTCGCCATTCTCCCCGATCACGGGAAGCAGCGAAAGATCGGAACTTGAGCGGAACATTTCGAGAATGTCGGCCACCTGCGCCTCCGGAGACACGTGGCTCACGCCCAGAGTCAGTTGCAGGATGGTCGGCGATTCGAATTCGCCGGGGAAACGATGAGGGGAATATGCATCCATGGTGGCCTGATCCGGTATGCTGGGTCAGGCCAAGTATAGAGGCCGATTATGACGGTTAGATGACAAAAGTCATACCGTTTTTTTTCAATCTGATTTTTTTGAACATATGGAAATCGGGCAGGGCTTTCCCGGTTTCAGGCTTCCCTTGCCTCCCTGCAAAGAGCATTGAGCTCGTTCCTGACCGAGTCCTCGCGCAGCCAGTCCTTCGCCTCCCTGAATCCTTCGCGTCGCAAGGCCATCTCGATGCTGAGGCTGTCCTCGAACTTCCCGCTTTTCGCCATCTCCCGCGCTCTTTTTCCCATCAGGTCCACTCGCGTCGCGTTCATTTTTTCATGACTCCTGTACCATGCCGTTTTGCCTGAAACAACACACCGGAATCACGACCCGGGGCGCACGTGATTCGTAAAATCAATCATAATGCAAAACCATATCGACAACAATGTTTTCATTGCATCCGGTTTTTGCATGACTGAACAGGGCGGGATCAGCTCCCCTGCGACAGGATTCCCGCAGAAGAAGCCCCCCTGAAACCGGCCTGCCGCCATGCCTCGAACACCAGCACCGCTGCGGAATTGGAAAGATTGAGGCTGCGGCTTTCGGGAAGCATGGGAATGCGGATTCTGCGCCCTTCCGGGAAGGAGGAAAGGATCCCGGATGGAAGTCCGCGCGACTCGGGTCCGAGCACGAAGACATCCCCTTCCTCGTAGGAAACCGAATCATGCCGAACCGCACCCCGGGTCGAAGCTGCAAAAAGTCGCCTGCCTTCGAAATGCAGCAGGCAGCTTTGCCAGTCCGGATGAACCCGGATGCTTGCGAATTCGTGATAATCCAGGCCGGCGCGGAGAAGCTGCTTGTCCTCCAGGGTGAAACCCAGCGGCTCGACGAGATTCAGGACGGTGCCGGTATTTGCGCAAAGCCGGATGATGTTGCCGGTATTGGGCGGAATTTCCGGTTCAAACAGGATGATCTCGAACATTTGTCCATTCATGCCAGAGCGCCACCATGGAAGCCATGATGACGGGACCCAGGAAGAGCCCGAGCAGTCCGAAGTTTTCGATTCCACCGAGGATGCCGAGGATGATCCAGAGCAGCGGAAGTTCGACAGAATCGCCGATGAGCAGTGGACGCACGATGTGGTCGGAAACCAGCATCACCAGCGTTCCCCAGACCAGGATGAGCAGGGCGGCCGTCGTCTGGCCCTGCACGAAAAGAACCAGCGCCACGCCGCCATAGAGTGCCGGCATGCCGAAGGGAACCACGGAGAGCAGGCCGGTGAGCGCCCCCCAGAGCGCCGGGGAGGAAATGCCTGCGAGGGCGTAGGAAATGCCGAGCAGGAGCCCCTCTGCAAGCCCCACCACGACCAGGCCGTTCACCGTCCCCCTGATCGTCGCCACTGTCCGGCTTGCATGCTGCTTGCCCGGCTGGCCGAGAACACGCTGAACCAGGGAGAGGATGCGCATGGAAAGCGCATTGCCGTCGCGATACAGGAAATAAAGGGCGACCAGGGTGATGGCGAACATGATCGAACGATGCACCATCTCGAAGCCGAACAGCTTGATCCAGCCGAGCACCGGGGCCTGATTGATCTGCCTGAACCATTCCGTGAAACCACCCGGAGTGGAAAGCACCCTCCCCCACCAGGCAAGCAGTGTCTTGCCTGCGAACGGAATCCTGGAAAGCCATTCCGGCGGAGGAAGTCCTTTCGACTGTGCCTCGGAGAGCGCTCCTGCCAGCAGCGCAGCCTCGTGGCCGATGGCGGCAATGGCGTAGACGAGCGGGGCCAGGAACAGGGTGGTGACGAGCAGGATGAAAATCTCGGGCGCCCAGCGCCTCGTCCTGCCCGGCAGGATCAGAGAAAAGCGCCTGTAGAGGGGCCAGCTCGCGAGGGCGACCACGCCCGCCCAGGCCAGCGCCGCGACGTAGGCGTGGACCAGCCAGAGAGCGAGCAACAGGACGGCGCCCCCGAAAATCCATTGGTTGCGGATGGTGCGACTCCCCGTGAAAAAGCCTGCTGCAGGGCGGTGAAAGCTCAGGCCGCCCGGATGTTCTGTGCCTGCTTGCCTTTCGGACCCTGCACCACTTCGAAACTGACTTTCTGCCCTTCCTTCAGGGTCTTGAAGCCGTTCATGTTGATCGCCGAGAAATGCGCGAACAGATCTTCGCTCCCGTCATCCGGGGTGACGAAACCAAATCCCTTGGAGTCGTTGAACCACTTTACCGTGCCTGTTGCCATGATGCCTCTGTTGGTAGCAAAAAAAAGGAACCGCCCGATCCATAAACCGGGTGCTCTAGTTTTTTTACTCCACGAATCGCGCCTTGTCAAGGAAGATTCTTGATGTAAAATGCCCTTTTTTCGGAAAAATTTCATGCTCACCATCACCATGCCGGACGACTGGCACCTGCACCTCAGGGATGGGCCTGCGATGCATGATGTGCTCGTCCACAGCGCCGCAAGATTCGGACGGGCCATCGTCATGCCCAACCTGAAGCCTCCGGTCACGAAGGTGGAGGATGCCGCAGCCTACCGCGAGCGGATCCTCGAAACCCTGCCGCAAGGCCATGGATTCGAACCGCTGATGACGCTCTACCTCACCGACAACACGCAGCCGGAGGAAATCGAGCGCGCGAAGCAGTCCGGCATCGTTCACGCGGTGAAATACTATCCCGCCGGCGCGACCACGAATTCCGATTCGGGCGTCACGGATCTTTCGAAGTGCGAAGCTGCGCTCTATGCACTGGAAGCCTGCGGAATGCCGCTTCTGGTTCACGGCGAAGTCACCGATCCCACCATCGACATTTTCGACCGCGAGAAGGTCTTCATCGAGAGGGTTCTCTCCCCCCTGCTGCATCGCCATCCGGATCTCAGGCTGGTGTTCGAGCATGTCACGACCAGGGATGCTGTGGATTTCGTCAATTCCTGCGGTCCCAATGTCGCAGCGACGCTGACCGCGCACCATTTGCTCCTGAACCGCAATGCGATCTTCTCCGGCGGAATCCGCCCCCACCATTACTGCCTTCCGGTGCTGAAGCGCGAATCGCACCGGGAAGCGCTCATCGAGGCGGCGACTTCGGGCAAACCCGGATATTTCCTCGGAACGGACAGCGCACCGCATGCGAAATCCGCGAAGGAATCTTCCTGCGGCTGCGCGGGAATCTACACCGCGCATGCCGGCATCGAGCTCTATGCCGAAGCATTCGAGAAGGCGGGTGCGCTCGATCGCCTGGAAGGATTCGCCTCCTTCCATGGAGCCGATTTTTACGGCTTGCCAAGGAACAGGCGGAAAATCACGCTGGTGCGCGAAGAGTGGACGGTGGAAGAATCGCTCCCCTTCGGCGGGGACAGGCTCGTCCCTTTCAGGGAGGGGGGGAGGATTCCCTGGCGTCTGTCTGATAAAATGGAAAAATTCAACGAGATCTGAGGGCGGCATATGGCAGGGCATTCGAAATGGGCGAACATCAAGCACAAGAAGGCGGCGACCGACGCCAAGCGCGGCAAGATCTTCACCCGCCTCATCAAGGAAATCACGGTAGCGGCGAAAATGGGCGGAGGAGACATCTCTTCCAATCCGAGGCTCCGGCTCGCGGTCGACAAGGCCTATGACAACAACATGCCGAAGGACAATGTCGAGCGCGCCATCAAGCGCGGCACAGGCGACATGGAAGGCGTGAATTACGAGGAAATCCGCTACGAAGGGTATGGCATCAACGGCGCGGCCGTCATGGTCGACTGCCTCACCGACAACCGGGTGAGAACGGTCGCGGACGTCCGCCATGCCTTCACCAAGTACGGTGGAAACCTCGGCACCGACGGCTCGGTCGCATTTCTTTTCAGGCATTGCGGACAAATGATCTTCCCGCCTGGAACCGACGAGGAAAAGCTCTTCGAGGTGGCGCTGGAAGCGGGCGCGGAAGACGTGGTGGGCCAGGAAGACGGAAGCTTCGAAATCCTCACTTCCCCACAGGATTTCGAGGCGGTGAAAAAGGCGCTGGAAGCAGCCGGGATGAAGCCCGAGCTCGCCGAAGTCACGATGCGCCCGGAAAACGAGACCGTATTCTCGGGAGACGATGCGACGAGGATGCAGAAACTGCTCGACGCGCTGGAAAACCTCGACGACGTCCAGGAAGTCTATACCACCGCAGTCATCGAGGAGTGAACAGGATCAGGATCCTGGGCATCGATCCGGGACTACGCATCACGGGGTTCGGCATCCTGGACAAGCAGGGGCAGAAGCTTTCCTATGTCGCGAGCGGCTGCATCCGGACGAAGGATGGAGACCTTCCTTCGAGGCTCAAGTGCATCTTCGAGGGAATCGGGGAAGTGGTGAAGGAGCACGGACCGCATGAGGCGGCGATCGAAAAGGTTTTCGTAAACGTCAATCCGCAGTCGACCCTGCTGCTCGGGCAGGCGCGAGGCGCCGCGATCTGCGCCGCTGTAATTGGGGAGCTGCCCGTTTCCGAATATACCGCATTGCAGGTCAAGCAGGCGGTGGTGGGGAAAGGGCATGCGGCCAAGGAACAGGTACAGGAAATGGTCAAAAGGCTTTTGAATCTTTCCGCGCATCCCCAGGCAGATGCGGCGGACGCACTCGCCTGCGCGATCTGCCATGCGCATGCGGGCCTCGGCAATCACGGGAGGATGGCGGGATCATGATCGGACGGATCGCAGGAAGGCTCGCGGAAAAGAACCCGCCAATGATCCTGGTCGACGTGCAGGGAATCGGTTACGAACTCGACGTGCCGATGAGCACCTACTATACGCTTCCGGCCACCGGCGAAGCGGTCTCCCTTTTCACCCACCTGTCGATCCGCGAGGATGCCCATGTGCTGTACGGCTTTTCCAGCCAGGAAGAGCGTCGCGTGTTCAGGCTGCTCCTCAGAATCAGCGGAGTGGGACCGAAGCTCGCGCTCTCCGTGCTCTCCGGGCTGTCCATCTCCGAACTTTGCGCTGCGGTGCAGCGAGGAGAATCTGCGAGGCTGGTAAAAATTCCCGGAGTTGGCAAAAAGACCGCGGAAAGATTGCTGCTCGAACTGCGAGACAAGCTCGACGGCCCGACAGCCCCCGCCCCTTCCCCCTCCGAAGACGTGAAAAATGCGCTTATCGCGCTGGGCTACAGCGAACGTGAAGTGGCGCAGACGGTCGCGAAGATCGATCCCTCCCTCTCCACCGGGGACGCAATCCGCATGGGCCTCAGGATCCTTTCAGGGAGAGCCTCTTGATCGAGCGCGACAGCCTGATTTCGGGCCAGGCATCCCATCAGGAAGAGGCCATGGAGCGGGCGCTCCGCCCGAAGCTACTCGACGATTACGTCGGGCAGGAGAAAATCCGGGGGCAGTTGCAAATCTTCATGGAGGCGGCGAAAAAGCGCCACGAGACGCTCGACCATGTACTGCTTTTCGGTCCACCCGGGCTCGGCAAGACCACGCTCGCCCACATCGTCAGCCGCGAAATGGGCGTGAACCTCAGGCAGACTTCAGGTCCGGTTCTGGAACGGGCGGGAGACCTCGCCGCAATCCTCACCAACCTCGAGCCGCACGACGTGCTCTTCATCGACGAAATCCACCGGCTCAGTCCGGTGGTCGAGGAAATCCTCTATCCAGCCCTAGAGGATTACCAGATCGACATCATGATCGGGGAAGGTCCCGCTGCGCGCTCGGTGAAACTCGATCTTCCCCCCTTCACCCTGGTGGGGGCGACGACCCGTGCGGGCATGCTCACCAATCCGCTCAGGGACCGCTTCGGCATCGTCGCCCGCCTGGAATTCTATTCGATCGCTGAACTCGCCAGGATCGTTTCCCGCTCCGCTTCCCTGCTCGGAATCCGCATTTCGGAAGAAGGCGCCATTGAAATCGCGAAACGCTCCCGGGGTACGCCGAGAATCGCCAACCGCCTCCTCAGAAGGGTGCGTGATTATGCGGAAGTGAAGGCCGATGGCGTGGTCACCGCGGAAGTCGCCGATGCAGCGCTTTCCATGCTGGACGTCGATGCAGCGGGATTCGACCTGATGGACAGGAAGCTTCTCACCGCCATCCTCGAGAAATTTTCCGGCGGACCGGTCGGGCTCGACAATCTCGCGGCCGCCATCGGGGAAGAGCGCGACACCATCGAGGACGTGATCGAGCCCTACCTCATCCAGCAGGGCTACATCCAGAGGACCTCGCGTGGTAGAATCGCCACCGTTTCCGCATACAGGCATTTCGGGATCGCACAGGGGACGCTGCTTTGAACTTTGCATTGCCGGTCAGGATCTATTATCAGGACACGGATGCCGGCGGAGTGGTTTTCCATTCCCGGTATGTGGACTTCATGGAACGCGCCCGAACCGAATGGCTGAGAGCCATCGGTTTTTCGAATCAGGGCCTGATGAGGGATCATCAGGTTTTTTTTGTGGTCCGTTCCCTTGAAATCACCTATTACAAGCCGGCGGTCCTGGACGACCTGCTGGAAATTGGCGTGGAAATCGAATCTATGGGGAGGAGTCTGATGGTTTTCAAACAGGACGTGCTTCGCGGCAACGAACGGCTCGCGAGCGGAAAGGTAGGCCTGGTTTGCGCAGCGGCCGATACATTCAAACCGGTCAGCGTTCCAGCGCCGATCCGGGCGAAACTGGAAATCTGAACATGCAAATCACCAGCGATCTCTCTTTCGTAGGCATGATCACGCATGCCAGCGTGGTCGTCCAGGCCATTCTCGCCCTCCTCATGCTGGTGTCGCTGCTTTCCTGGTGGCACATCTTCATGAAGATGTTTTCCATCCGCGAAGCCAACAAGCAGACCGAAAAATTCGAACGCGACTTCTGGAGCAGTTCCGATCTCAATGCGATCTACCAGAACGCCACTTCGGGCAGGCATGGAACGGGCAGCATGGAAAGGATCTTCGAATCCGGATTCCGCGAATTCATGAAGCTGAGACGCCAACCCGGGATGGACAATGTCGCGGTGATGGAAGGAACGAGGCGCGCCATGCGCGCCACCTATCAGCGGGAAATGGACGGCCTGGAAGCGCATCTCTCCTTCCTCGCCACGGTGGGATCGGTGAGCCCTTATGTCGGACTTTTCGGCACGGTTTGGGGGATCATGAACGCATTCAGGGGGCTCGCCAATGTTGCCCAGGCGACCCTCGCCCATGTCGCCCCGGGCATCGCGGAAGCGCTGGTCGCCACCGCCATCGGCCTCTTCGCCGCGATCCCGGCGGTGGTCGCCTACAACCGCTACTCCCATGAAGTGGACAGACTCGCCACCCGCTTCGACAGCTTCATGGAAGAACTCTCCAACGTGTTGCAGCGTCAGGCGGGCAGGGCATGAGCCTCGGTGCGAGGCGGCCGCGCCGCCAGATGAACCAGATCAACGTCGTTCCCTACATCGACGTGATGCTGGTATTGCTGGTGATCTTCATGGTCACTGCGCCGATGATCAACCCCGGGGAAATCAACCTCCCGCAAGTCGGGCAATCTCTGAAGACCCCGGTCGCCCCCATGGAAGTCATCATCCATGAAAACGGAGACCTTTTCCTCAGGGACAGATCGAAGTCCTCGGAGCAGGTTCCGCTCAACCGCGACGAACTCGTCGGCGAAATCAAGTCGAAACAGGAGCAGAACCCGGACCAGCCGGTGGTGATTTCCGCGGACAAGTCGGTCCGCTACGAGGAAGTGATCAAGGTCATGGACATCCTCGAAGCGCAGCAGGTGAAGAAAGTCGGACTCCTCGCCAAGCCCTATTCGAAATGAATGAAAGGAAGATTCCTGCCGCGATCCTGGCGCTTTCGGTCCACCTCGTCCTGCTGGCCATCCTGATTTTCGGATTCCGCTGGCAGACGAGCGAACCGGTCGCGCTGGAAGCGCAAATCTGGCAGGACCTGCCCCCTCCTCCGGTTCCCGAGCGGCACCCGGAAAGGAAACCTGTCCAGAAACCCGAGCCGCCAAAGCCGGTGAAACCAGCGCCACCGCCCCCTGAAGTCCAGAAGCCGAACCCCGATATCGCGCTGAAAAAGGCGCGCGAGGAAAAGCAGAAGCAGGATGAGATCAGGAAGCTCGAAAAACAGAAACAGGAAGAAAAGCTGAAGGAACAGGAGAAGCTGCAGGAACAGGAAAAGCTGAAGGAAGAGAAGCAAAAAGAGCAGGAGAAAAGGAAGGAGCTGCAAAAGGAGCAGCAGGCGAAAAAAAGGATCCAGCAACAGCAGGACGACCTGATGAAGAAAGTGGCCGAGCGGGAAGCCGCGGCGAAGGCCAGCCTCATCGACAAATACAAGGCGATGATCAAGAGCAGGATCAGGCGCTTCGTGGTGGTCCCACCCGGCATCCAGGGAAATCCTGAAGCCGTCTTCGAAGTGATCCTTCTGCCGGACGGGGAAGTGCTGAGGGCGACGATGGTCAGTTCGAGCGGCATCCCGGCCTACGATGCCGCGGTTGAACGGGCGATCATGAGGGCCTCCCCGCTGCCATTGCCGCCGGACCCTTCCCTTTTCGGCGACTTCCGGGACCTAAGATTGACTTTCAGGCCAAACGAATGAAAGAAATGCGTAAGCTATTTGGTATAAAATCGAGCCGCCGATCGATGCGGCAAAATCAAGGGTTTACCCACATGAAAAACATCACTGGATTCATCGCACTGCTCTTCTTCCTGATCCGCCCCGCCTTTGCGGAGCTTTCCATCGAGATCGTCGGCGGGGGAGAAAACGAGATTCCTGTTTCCGTCGTTCCCTTCGAGTCTGACGATCCGGGGGTTTCGAAAGTGATCGCGGCCGATCTTGCGAGATCCGGCATGTTCAAGATGATCGACCCGGGCGCAATGCTTCCCCACAAGATCGAGGAAGTGAATTTTCCTGCCTGGAAGTCTGCAGGAGCGGACGCCATCGTCATCGGCGGCATCTATCCTGCCGCGACGCCCGGACAATACGAAGTTCGCTTCAGGCTGGTCGACGTCGCAAAAGGCGCGCAACTGGTCGGCTTCAGCTACACCGTGACTCCGGACCAGATGCGCCTCACCGCGCACCGGATCGCGGACGTGATCTACCAGCAACTCACCGGAGATGTCGGCATCTTCAGCACCAAGATCGCCTATGTGCTGAAGAAGGGAAGCCACTTCGAACTGCAGGTCGCGGATGCGGACGGATATGGCGCCCAGACTGTGGTTTCGGTCCCCGACCCCATCATTTCCCCGGCCTGGTCTCCGGACGGGAAAAAGATCGCCTATGTTTCCTTCGAACTCGGCAAGGCGGCGGTTTATGTGCAGGATCTGATGACCGGCCGCCGCCATATCGTGGCGAATTTCCGGGGCAGCAACAGCGCACCGGCCTGGGCTCCTGACGGCCAGCATCTTGCCGTGGTCCTCAGCCGAGACGGCAGGTCCGGGATCTATCTGGTAGGCGAAAACGGCGGAAGGCCCGCCCTGGTGGAAAGCTCCCAGGGAATCGACACCGAGCCCTCCTTCTCTCCGGACGGGAAATACCTCATCTTCACTTCCGACCGCGGGGGATCGCCGCAGATCTACCGCACCCTGGTTTCAGGAGGCCCGGCAGAGCGCCTGACCTTCGACGGCAGCTACAACGTGTCCCCGCATTACAGCCCGGACGGAAAAAGCTTCGTTTACCTGGAAAGAAACAGCGGGCACTTCAACGTGGCCATCCAGGATTTCGCGACAGGACAATCCCAGCTCCTCACCGATGCCGATCTCGACCAGTCTCCCACCTTCGCCCCGAATGGAAAGCTCATTTTGTATGCTTCCATTTATGGCGGACGTGGTATATTAGCCATCGTATCCAGCGATGGCAGAATCAAACAACGCTTGACCATGCAGGCCGGCGACATTCGCGAACCAGCCTGGGGTCCGTTGGTGCACTAAAAATCAATCACACTCACAGGAGAATACAAACATGAAACAGCTGATGTTCAGCGCACTGCTTGTCAGCCTGCTTGCCGCTTGCGGAAGCACCCCGACCAAGCCCGCAGAAAAGCCCGTCGCGCAAAAGGCGCCTGTCCAGCAGCCCCAGGCTGAGACCAAGCCCGTCGCGATCGATCCCCTCAAGGACCCGAACAACATCCTTTCGCATCGCAGCGTCTACTATGACTTCGACAAGTCCGTGATCAAGGCCGAGTACAAGCCGATGATCGAAGCGCACGCAGCCTACCTGGTCGCCCATTCGAGCGCCAAGGTCACGCTGCAGGGCAACTGCGACGAGCGCGGCAGCCGCGAATACAACCTGGCCCTCGGCCAGCGTCGCGCAGACAGCGTGAAGTCCCTGCTGGAAGCAGGCGGCGTTCCCGCAGCGCAAATCTCGACGGTCAGCTTCGGCTCCGAAAAGCCCCGCGCTCTAGAT
>JAJZTT010000049.1:7463-16174 GCA_021848705.1 Pseudomonadota bacterium | reverse complement strand
TCTCTTCGCCTGAATCCAGTCCGCGGCCGGAGGGAAGCAGGGCGTCGAGGACCCTCTCCTCCGCGATGTCGGCTGCGCGATACCGGACCTTTTTCGCCTCTTCTTCCCTCGCGCCCTTGATTGCGATTTCGACCAGATCGCGGATGATGGAATCGACATCCCGCCCGACATAACCCACCTCGGTGAACTTGGTGGCTTCGATCTTGATGAAGGGCGCATCCGCGAGCCTGGCAAGGCGCCTGGCGATCTCGGTCTTGCCGACCCCGGTCGGACCGATCATCAGGATGTTCTTCGGCGTGATTTCCTGGCGGAGCGCTTCCGGCACCTGCTGCCTGCGCCAACGGTTCCGGAGGGCAATCGCCACCGCCCGCTTGGCATCCTTCTGCCCGATGATGTGCCTGTCGAGTTCATGCACGATTTCCTGTGGCGTCATTTGCGACATGGCTTCACTCCAGTACTTCGATTCTGTGCTGCTGGTTGGTATAGATGCAGAGATCACCTGCTATTTCCAGCGATTTTGCGACGATCTCCTTCGGTGAAAGATCCGTGTTCTCCAGGAGCGCGCGGGCTGCCGATTGCGCATAGGCGCCACCGCTTCCGATGGCGACGATGCCGTATTCCGGCTCCAGAACATCCCCGTTGCCGGTGATGATGAGCGAACTCTGGTTGTCCGCCACCGCCAGCATCGCTTCCAGCCTGCGGAGCATCCTGTCGGTTCTCCAGTCCTTGGCGAGTTCGACCGCGGAGCGTAGCAGGTTCCCCTGATGCTTCTCGAGCTTCGCCTCGAAGCGTTCGAAAAGGGTGAATGCATCGGCCGTGCCGCCCGCAAATCCTGCAAGGATGTTGTCGTGAAACAGCCTCCTCACCTTCCTCGCGCCTGCCTTGACGACGATATTGCCCAGCGTGACCTGCCCGTCTCCGCCCAGTGCGACGCTGCTACCCCTTCTCACCGAAAGGATCGTGGTGCCGTGATATTGTTCCATTCAATCCGCCTTGAATTCCAGATGTGCCCGATTTTCGAAAATGTCCATATAGCTTGCATAGGACGATGTGAACACCAGCGGGATCATGATCATGAGACCGAGACCGAAGGTGATGACCGAAAAGAATGCGAGCCCGACGAAGACGCCGCCGATCACCATGAATGGGAGCATGTTTCCGAGACACGCATGAAAACTCATCTGCATCGCCCCCTTCGCCTTCATCCCCCTGAACACCACCAGCATGGGCGCGAACCAGATCATCATCATGAGCGGAACCGAAACCGCCATTCCGATCAGCATCGCGATCATCACCTTGTTCACCGCCTCTGCAGGCAACGTGGAGAAATCGACTTCGCCGCTCCCGTTGATGATTCTGGTCATTTCGTCCCCACCGAACGAGATCATGATTCCCAGGATCACCATCTGTCCGATGAGGTAGACTGCGCCGATGACGAGGAGTTGCGAGGTATCCTTCCTGAAGCCCAGGAAAAGGTGGGAAAGTTCAAGCTCCCCGCCTTCCTCGAGATCCCTGCATCCCTGCAGCAATCCTGCTGCGAAGAGCGGGGATGCGAGATACAGCACGATCTCTCCCGCAAGAGGAATCATGGAAAGGAGAAGCCCGATCCCGGTCATGATCATGCAAAGCACCACCCAGATGAGCGGGGACCTCCTGAAAACCAGGAACCCTTCCTTCACCCATTGCCATCCCCGGACCGCCTCGACTTTCCTGTACCCATCCTGAGGCCCGGGCATCCGGGCAGGTCCCGGCGCGTCAAGCCCTTCCCTCGCCCTGGAGACCATGGAAACCAGCGTCCCCACGGTTTCCCCGGAAAAGGAAAGCCTCCTCAGGTATTCCTCGAGCATTTCGTCGTCGTATCCCTTCAGGGAAAGATCGAGCGCAAGATCGAGCTTCTCGCGGAAGGAAGGATCTTCCCCTGCCCCGTCGTAGCGCTCTCGTGACTCCGGGTCAGAAAGCACGAGGTAGGCATGCGCCCACCCCCTGACCCTTGCCCGATCCACTTCGCCTGTCTTCAGCCAGGATTCCCAATTGTAGGCAAGGGTGCGGTATGCGGCATGAATCTCTTCGGCAGAGGCTTTTCCGGAAACGCCCAGGGCTGAATAAAGCGATTCTTCGGCCATTGATATTCCAAAACGGTTAAAATCCAGACTCCCAAGTATATATGAAAGCATCCCCCTTGCTGAAGGCATGAACAATTCAGACATCATCCGCAGAAGCCTCGACTCGGTGTGGCATCCCTGTACCCAGATGAAGCAGCACGAAACCCTGCCGCCCGTACCCTTTTCCAGGGGGAAAGGGATCTGGCTGTACGATTTCGAAGGAAATCGGTATCTCGATGCGGTCAGTTCCTGGTGGGTGAACCTCTTCGGACACTGCAACCAAAGGATCAACGCAGCCCTTACCGACCAGATGAGCCGCCTGGAACATGCGATCCTCGCGGGATGCACCCACGAACCGGTGGTGATGCTCTCCGAGCGCCTGTCCGGACTGGCTCCAGAAGGACTCGGGCATGCCTTTTATGCAAGCGACGGGGCTTCCGCGATCGAAATCGCGCTCAAGATGAGCTTCCATTACTGGAAGAACACCGGGAATCCGCAGAAACGGAAATTCGTCAGCCTGGAAAACGGCTATCACGGGGAAACCATCGGCGCGCTGGCCGTGACCGATGTCGCGATTTTCCGCGACACCTATTCGCCCCTGATCCTGGAGGGAATGAAGGTGAAATCCCCGGATTTCCGGCTCGCCGAAGCCGGGGAATCCCCGCTGGAATATGCGATGCGGGCCGCAGCGGAACTGGAATGGCTCCTCGAAGCACATCACCGTGAAATCGCCGCATTCGTCGTGGAGCCTCTGGTCCAGGGCGCAGCAGGAATGGCGATGCACCATCCGGCCTATCTGGAGCAGGCGAGGCTCCTTTGCGACCGCTACGGAATCCATCTCGTCGCGGACGAAATCGCGGTCGGATTCGGCAGGACAGGCACTTTCTTCGCCTGCGAGCAGGCCGGAGTCTCCCCGGATTTCCTCTGCCTTTCCAAGGGAATCACCGGGGGCTACCTGCCGCTTTCCACTGTGCTCTGCAGGGAGGAAATCTACCGGGCATTCTACGACGAAAGCTTGACCCGGGCCTTCCTGCATTCCCATTCCTATACTGGCAACGCGCTCGCCTGTCGCGCAGCCCTCGCAGTCCTCGACATTTTCGAGGAGGACGGCGTGCTCGCCGACAACCGGGTCAAGGCCGAATACCTGAACGGTGCGGCAGCAGCCCTACGCGAGCATCCGAAGGTGGAAAATTTCCGCAATACCGGGATGATCTGGGCATTCGAGGTGAAGGATGCGGGGCCTTCCTTTTCCCGCGACTTCAGCCTGAAGGCCCAGGAAGCGGGGCTCCTGCTGAGGCCCATCGGCAACACGGTCTATTTCATGCCCCCCTATGTCATCGAAAACGGAGAAATGCAGTTTCTCGTCGAAAACACATTGAGCCTATTATGAAAATCACGTTTCTTGGAGCTGCGGGAGAAGTCACCGGATCCTGCCACCTGGTCGAAGCGGAAAATCTCCGCTTTCTGGTCGATTGCGGCATGTTCCAGGGGGGGCCGCACGAGCGCAACTGGAGGCCTTTCGGATTCGACCCGAAAAAGCTCGACTTCGTGCTGCTCACTCATGCCCACATCGATCATTCCGGCCTCCTTCCACGCCTCGTGTCCGAAGGCTTTTCAGGGAAGATCCACACCACCTCGGCCACCTTCGACCTGCTCGAGGTGATGCTCCCGGACAGCGCGCACATCCAGGAGAAGGAAGCGGAATGGGCGCAAAAGCACGATCCGCAAGCAAAACCCCTCTACACCGTCGAAGAAGCAAGAGAAAGCCTGAAGCAGGTGGTCTCCGAGGAATACGACCTGCCCTTCCAGCCGCACCCGGGCGTGAAGGTGGTATTGCGCGAGGCGGGCCACATCCTGGGCTCGGCCATCATCGAACTCTGGGTGGAAGGAAAAAAACTGGTGTTCTCGGGAGACATCGGCCAACCCGGATTCCACGTGGTGAGAAAACCGGCTGCAGTCGCCCGTGCCGATTACCTCCTCGTCGAATCCACCTACGGGGACAGGTTGCACAGGAACCTTTCCGAAACCATCGAAGAACTCGTGCATGCCATCGGCGACACCCTCGTCAGGAAAAGGGGCAACGTCATCATCCCGGCTTTCACCGTCGGCAGGAGCCAGGACATCCTGTTCCTTCTCACCGAGCTTTACCGGGAGGGAAGGCTGCCGAAAATGAACATCTATGTGGACTCGCCGATGGCCTACAGCGCCACCGCCATCACCCTGAAACATCGCGAACTGCTGGGCAGGAAGGCGGAAGAGACGCTCGAATGGATGAATTCGCACCGGATGTCGATCCGCTTCGTCCAGGACGTGCAGGAATCGATCGCCATCAATGAAATCCGGGAAGGCGCCGTGATCATTTCTGCAAGCGGCATGTGCGACGCAGGCCGGGTGAAGCATCACCTCAAGCTGAATCTCCCCCGCCCGGAATGCACCGTGCTCATCACCGGATTCCAGGCAGCGGGAACCCTGGGGAGAAGGCTGGTGGACGGGGCAAGGGAAGTGCGCATTTTCGGGCAGGATGTCCAGGTTCGTGCCGACATCTACACCATCGGCGGGCTTTCCGCCCATGCGGACCAGAGCGGCATTCTCTCCTGGCTCTCGAATTTCGATCCCCCGCCGCAAAAGACCTTCATCGTGCATGGAGAGCCATCGAGTTCGGCGGCGCTTTCCGAAAAGATCGCGCAGTGGCCGGACTGGGTGACAGAAATCCCTTCCAGGGGGGATTGCTTCGAGCCATGAAAGGAATTTTCCCACTCCTTTTCCTGCTCGTCTCCACACTTTGCCACGCCCTGCCGGCTTCCATCGGGGACGAACTCAAACAGGAAGGACTCCCGGCCTCCCATGTTTCGATCTATGCAAGGGAAGTTTCCGCACCCGGAGCGCTCCTGTCCTGGAATGCGGAAAAAGCGATGCAACCGGCATCCACCATGAAGCTCTTGACGAGCTATGCAGCCCTCTCCCTGCTCGGGCCGGCCCACCGGTGGGAAACCGGTGCTTTCGGCGAAATCGAAAACGGCAGGACGATCGGCCCGCTCTACATCAGGGGAAGCGGCGACCCGGATCTCAAGGTCGAGGATCTCTGGCTGTTCGTGCAGGATCTGCGCTCCAGGGGACTTTCCGAAATCGGGGACGGGCTCGTACTCGACCGGAGCCGCTTTTCGGTGCAGCAATCTGATCCGGGCCGCTTCGACGGAAAACCCTACCGGCCCTACAACGTGATCCCGGATGCACTTCTCGCCAATTTCGATTCCATCACCCTGAAATTCGTGCCGGTGGGCAGCCGGATCGAACTGATTCCCTTCCCGGGATTGGCCAGCCTTTCGGTTTCGAACGGAATTTCTCCTTCCCGGGGAAGCTGTGCAGGATGGGAGGACGAGATCGCCACTTCCATCTCCGGGAACGGGAAAAAGGCGAGCCTCGGCCTTTCGGGAAACTATCCCGCCGATTGCGGGGAAAAGGAAGAAAGCTATGCGCTATACGATCATTCCGAATACTTCTACCAGCTTTTTTCCGATCTCTGGAAGAAGTCAGGCGGCACCCTCTCGGGAGGATGGAAGGAAGGGAAGGTTCCTCAGGAACTGAAACGGATTGCATCCGCGCAATCCAGACCGCTCGCATCGGTCATCGTTGACATGAACAAGTTCAGCAACAACGTGATGGCCAGGCAGATCTTTCTTTCGATCGGAGCGATCGATGCGGATCCTGCCACAGTCGCGTCTGCAAGACTGAAAATCGCTTCCTGGCTCCACTCCAGGGGACTCGACTTTCCTGAACTCGTGGTGGATAACGGATCCGGGCTTTCCAGGGTCGCCTCCATCAGCGCAAGACACATGGGTGAACTCCTGATCGATGCCTGGAAGAGCCCGGTGATGCCGCAATTTTTCGCATCGCTCCCCATTGCCGGCGTGGACGGCACCATGAAAAAGCGACTGGTCGGCAGCGCTGTCGAAGGTCATGCCTGGATCAAGACCGGATCGCTCGAGAACGTGCGGGCGATCGCAGGAATCCTGCAGGCCAAGTCCGGAAAGCGCTATGTCGTGGTGTGCTTCATCCAGGATTCGCATCCTGCTGGCGCCAAGCCTTTCGAGGATTTTCTCCTGAAATGGCTCGACGAAAAATGATTTCTCAGCGCGCCATGAGCGCTTCGAAGTCTTCTGCCGTGACCGGAGGGGAGAACAGATACCCCTGCGCATAATCGCAGCCGGACGCAACGAGCAGATCTCTCTGCTCCCGGGTCTCCACCCCTTCCGCAACCACCTTGAGGCCAAGCTTGTGCGCCATCACGATGATCGCTTCGGACAACGCCATGTCCTTGGGATCGGTGGAAAGGTCGCGAACGAAACTCCTGTCCATTTTCAGGTAATCGATATCGAATTTCTTGAGGTAGGATAACGCGGAATAGCCGGTGCCGAAATCGTCGATGGCGATCTCCATTCCGCATTTTCTGAACTGTTGCAGCCTCTTCGAAATCTCCGGGTTCTCTTCGAGCAGCAGGCTTTCCGTGATCTCGACGACAATCCCCCGTCCGGTCATTCCCTCCTTTTCGAGACAGGCGGGCCAGCAATCGACCTTTCCGGAGCGGAACTGCACGGCAGAACCGTTGATCCCGACCTGGAAACCCGCGGGATACAGTTCCATCCAGCGCTTCGCAATCCGCATGCTTTCCCGGAACACCCATTCCCCGATCTCGACGATGAGCCCGGTCTCCTCGGCCAGTGGAACGAACTCTGCCGGGTTCACCATCCCCCTTTCCGGGTGCTTCCAGCGCAGCAGGGCTTCCGCCTTCACGATTCGGCCGCTTGCGATCTCGACGATGGGCTGGAAAAGCAGCGCAAACTCCTTCCTTTCGAGCCCCCTCCTGAGATCGTTGAAAAGCCGCAGCCTCGCATTCGCCTTTTCCTGAAGCTCGCCTGTGAAATGGAAGAACCGGTTTCTTCCCGAATTCTTGGCCGCATACATGGCCTGATCCGCATTTTTCAGGAGCTGCTGGGCATCCGAAGCATCCTCCGGATAACGGGTGATGCCCACGCTCGCCGAAATGTAGGCCACCTCTCCATCCAGCATGAATGGTTCGGTCAGTTTCGAAATAATCCTTTTCGAAACTTCCTCGGCATCCACTTCTTCGGCCAGCACGACGGTGAATTCGTCGCCCCCGAGACGCGCGAGGCCCAAGGGAATCCCGACGCAGGAAGCGATCCTGCTCGAAGCCTCCACGAGCATCAGGTCTCCGCTCCGGTGCCCGAGGGTGTCGTTGATTTCCTTGAAACGATCGAGATCGATGAGTAGCAGGGAGAATCCCCCGCCGCTGCGCTCCACCCTTTCGACTTCCTGGTCGAGCTTGCCGAACAGCATGTGCCGGTTCGGAAGCCCGGTGAGCGCATCGAAATTGGCCTGCCTCCAGATGAGTTCGGCAGACTTGTTGCGGGTCGTGACATCGCGGGTCACGGCAACCAGCGCAAAAATCTCGCCTTCTGCATTCCTGAGCGGCGTGGCATGCACTTCCAGCCTGCGGTGCGCCCCCCGCCTGCCGATGACCGGAAATTCCTTCATCCCGCTGCCGCCGGAACAGATATAGGAGAGGAATGCCTCGAAGGATTCGCGATGATCCTCCAGGATGAATTCTGAAAACTTCCTTCCCTGCACTTCGCCCGGATCGTCCACTTCGAGCATGGCGAGTCCGGCCCGGTTCACGCTGAGCAGATCGCCTTCTCGAGAAACCACCTTCACGCATTCAGGCTCGCTGTCGAAAATCGCAGAAAGAAAATTGTTCTGCTCCGCGATCGTCGACATGGCCCGCTTCAATTCCGTGATGTCCTGCGCGACGATGAGGATATAGGGCTCTCCCTTGATCTGGATGATGACCGCAGAGACCAGGCAGATGATTTTTTCTCCGCGCCTGCTGCGATAAACGATCTCGAGGCCGCTGACCGAGCCGTTTCTCTCCAATTCCCCGACTGCGTGGTCGCGATCTTCCGGATTCATCCAGATGCCGAGATCGAGCGCACTCCTGCCGATCGCCTCTTCCCTGGAATACCCTGTGATCCTGCACCATGCCTCGTTGACGTCGGTGAGGAGTCCGTCCTTCAGGGTGGACATGCTGACCGGGTTCGGACAGCTCATGAAAATTTTCGAGAAGACTTCCTCGCTGGCCTTCAACGCATCCTCGGCCGCATTCCTGCCGATTTCCCTGTCGAAATTGCCGAGCGCGAAAGACACATCGAGCGCCATTTCTTCCAGCAGGGAGACGATTTCGGAATCGAAAACGTCCTTCTGGCGGTGATGGACGACCAGAACGGCAAACACGCCCTCTCCGCGCAGAATCGGAAATGCTGCACAGGAACCCCATCCCGCCGCTTCGAAATCATTCTCGATGACGATGCGGCATTCCCTGATGGAGGTCCTGGCGATTGCGGAATCGACCGGGAAGGCTTCCCCATGCCGGGCGACGGGAACGATATCCCGGCCCTTCTGCATGCCGACCCAGGCCATCTCAAGGCCGCCCAGTTCCACGGCGACCCGACAAATCATGGGAAACAGCGTCGATTCTTCTTCCATGCGCAGGATCGACTGATTCACCTCGCTCAGCGCCCGATACAGGAGATCGGA
>JAJZTT010000049.1:0-7453 GCA_021848705.1 Pseudomonadota bacterium | reverse complement strand
GCTTTTCAACCGGCCAAGACGCGCTTCCGCCTTCTTCCGCCGGGAAATGTCGTGCGCCAACTGGACGATGACGGAATTCCCGTCTCCATCGTTCCTGGCGACATGGATTTCGACCGGAAATTCGGTCCCGTCCTTCTTCCTGAATCTGCCGAACAGGGTTAGCCGTTCGCCCAAGGCAGCCCGCTCCCAGAAGGCTTGCGCACTTTGCGCATCGACTTCCCGCTCGACCTCCCTGACATCCGAACCCAGAAGCTCCTCTCGGGTGTATCCAAGACTCTCGCAAGCCCTGCGGTTGACGTCGACGATCCTGCCCGAAAGGTCGTGGGCAATCAGTGCGTCCGGGATCTCCTCGAGAAACGTCCTCAGTTCCATGTTCCGCTCCGGATCAGGCGAACCGACTCCTCATCATTTCCAGATAAAGGGGCACGGCAGGATCCCCCTCCGTCGGTGCCCAATCCACCCTTTCCGCGTCCGATATCGGCACATAGGGCCCGCTCTTCGCCTCGAAAAACACCGTTCCGGGCGCGAGCGCCAGCACGGAATGTATCGTGCCGAAAGGCACGTTGATGCCGTATTTTCCGGTTGCCGGATCGAGAACCCACTGCCTCACGACCTCCCCCGCTTCCGAAAAGAACAATACGCCCAGCTTTCCCTTCAGCAGCAGGATCGTTTCCCCCTTTTCCGGGTCGGAATGCCGATGGGGCTGCACATAGGAATCCGGCTCGATCGCATTCAGCAGGCGGTTGCAGGGGGAGGCATCCGCAACGTGGAAATTGCGGTTCTTGCGGCGCCTCGGAGAGGTTCCTGCCTCGGCAGAAAGGGAATCGAGCATTTCGCTGTCAATGATCATGGATATACCAGCCTTATTTTTTCTGCATGTTGTCGAAGCACTTCGAGCAGCCCGTCTTCGGGTCTCACGTTCCACAATTCGATTTCGCAACTCGCCTTGTCATTGCTGTAATGCATTCTTGCTGGGCACCCTTCCCCCCGGTAGGGGGAAATGGCCTCCATCAGCCTGTCGAGGTCTGTCCCGCTGCTGCAATGGAATTCCAGCGATTTGGCGAATTTGGCCCTGGCTCCGGCCAGATCGTAAAGATTCTCCGCAGTCACCCTCGTTCCTCCGGAATAATCGTCGAAGGCTGCCTTTCCTTCCACAATGAGCAACTGGTCTTCCCTGATCAGATCCCTGGCAGCTTCGTACAGTTCCGAAAAAATCGAAACCTCGACCTGGGCATGCCCATCGTCGAGTTGCACGATCGCCATCCTCCCCCGCCTGGTCAACTGGATTCTCGCGCCAAGCGCGATTCCGGCGAGCAGGACCGGCCGGGCCGGCCCTTTCTGCACGGAAAGCTTGTCAAGACGGGTTTTGCAGAAATTCGAAATTTCTCCTTCATCCGCATCGAATGGATGTCCGCTGAAATAGAAACCGAGGCTGGACTTCTCCTCCTTCAGCCTTTCTCGGATCGCGAAATCCTCGATCTCGACATAGGTGAACTCGTGCTCCTCTTCCCCGAACAGGCTGATCTGATTGGCAGCACGGGAGATCTGCTCGGCGCTTTCCATCGCCAGCCCAACGGAAGCCAGAAGACTCCTGCGATTTCCATTCAGACTATCGAATGCACCCGCCCTTATCAATGATTCTATCACACGGCGATTGACCGTGCGCTTGTCGACTCGCCTGCAAAAATCGAAAAGAGTTGTGAAATCTCCCGATTTCCTAGCTTCCAGGATGGCATTGATCGCCGATTCCCCGGTTCCCTTGACCGCCCCAAGGCCGTAGCGGATGCACTTCGCATCGACAGGGAAGAAGCGGTAATCGCTGCGGTTGATGTCAGGCGGAAGCATTACCAGACCCCGCTGGATGCAGTCATCGTGGAAAACATGCACCTTGTCGGTGTCGTCCATGTCGGCGGACAGGGTGGAAGCCATGAAGGCTGCGGCATGATGCGCCTTGAGATAGGCGGTCTGGTAGGCGACCAGCGCATACGCCGCGGAATGCGACTTGTTGAAGCCATATTCCGCGAATTTCTCCATGAGGTCGAAAAGCTGCTCCGCCTGCCATTGAGGAACCTGGCGCGCGGTCGCGCCCTCGACGAAAATGGTCCTGTGCTGCGCCATTTCCTCGGGCTTTTTCTTGCCCATCGCGCGGCGCAACAGGTCTGCCGAACCGAGGGAATAGCCGCCCAGGACCTGGGCGATCTGCATCACCTGTTCCTGATAGACGATGACGCCGTAGGTGGGTTTCAGAACGCTTTCCAGGTCCGGATGGAAATAATCCACCTTCGCCTTGCCATGCTTTCTGTTGATGAAATCGTCCACCATTCCGGACTGCAAGGGGCCGGGGCGGAACAAGGCGACCAGCGCGACGATGTCCTCGAAACAGTCCGGCTGCAGGCGCTTCACGAGATCCTTCATCCCGCGCGATTCCAGCTGGAAAACGGCCGTGGTATCGCAGGACTTCAGGAGCTGGTAGGTGGCAGCATCGTCGAGCGGGATGGCGCCGATGGAGAAATTCCCTCCCCCTTCCCCCAGCATTTCGAGATAGCGAACCGCCCAGTCGATGATGGTGAGCGTCCTGAGGCCAAGAAAATCGAACTTGACGAGACCGACCTTCTCCACATCGTCCTTGTCGAACTGGCTCACCACCGCATCGCTGCCTTCTGCGCAATAGACCGGGCAAAAATCGGTGATTTTTCCGGGCGCGATCATCGCGCCCGCTGCATGCATGCCGACATTGCGGGTGAGTCCTTCCAGGACGGTGGCAAGCTCGAGGAGTTCTGCGACTTCCTCTTCCCGTTCTGCGCGGGCGTTGATTTCGGGCTCCTGTTCTCGCGCCTTCGCAAGCGTCATGCCGAGCTCGAAAGGAATGAGCTTGGCGAGGGAGTCGACGAAGCCGTAAGGGAGATCGAGTACGCGCCCGACGTCGCGCACCACCGCCTTTGCAGCCATGGTGCCGAAAGTGGCGATCTGGGAGACGCTCTCCTCTCCGTATTTCCTTCTCACATATTCGATCACCCGCTCCCGCCCGTCCTGGCAGAAGTCGATGTCGAAGTCGGGCATGGAAACGCGCTCCGGGTTCAGGAAGCGCTCGAACAGAAGATCGTACCTCAGCGGATCGAGATCGGTGATGCCGATGGAGAAGGCCACGAGCGATCCCGCGCCGGAACCGCGCCCGGGGCCGACCGGAACCCCGTTCGCTTTCGCCCAGTTGATGAAGTCCGCGACGATCAGAAAGTATCCCGGAAACCCCATGCGGATGATCATGGCGACCTCGAATTCGAGTCGCTCCAGGTATCTCGGATACTGTCTCTCACGCTCCGCCGCTTCCGGGAAAAGCATTTCCATGCGCCGACGCAAGCCTTCGATCGCCTGCATCCTGAGGTATTCTTCCAGCCCCATGCCTTCCGGGGTGGGAAAATCCGGAAGCTTGTTGTGGCCGATTTCGAGCGTCAGGTTGCAGCGCTTGGCGATTTCCACAGAATTTTCCAATGCTTCAGGAATGTCCTGGAAGAGTGCGGCCATTTCCTCGCTGGTCAGGAAATACTGTTTTTCCGAAAAGCGCCGCACCCTTCTCGGATCGCCCAGAATGGAGCCTTCCGCGATGCACACCCGCGCCTCATGCGCCTTGAAATCCTCCTTTTTCATGAACTGCACCGGATGGGTGGCCACCACCGGCAAGCCGAGTTCGGAAGCAAGCTTCAGGGTGGGCTCCACGCACGCTTCGCTCTGGGGGTCGATTCGCTGCAACTCGAGATAGAACCTTCCGGGAAAAAGCGCACTCCATTTTTCGGCAACCTTCGCGGCTTCCTGCGCATTTCCTGCGAGCAGAAGCTGCCCGATCTCGCCCATCTGCGCCCCGGAAATGGCGATCAGTCCTTCGGTGCCCGATTCCTCGAACCATTCCTGGAGGATTTCTGCGCGCCCATGGCGCTGGTTTTTCCGGTAGGCACGAGAGAGCAGTTCGCAGAGGCCGTGATATCCCCTTGCAGACTGGGCGAGGAAAAGCATCCTCTGTCCCTCGCCCACCCAGGCATCGCAGCCCATGACGGGCTTCACGCCCTTCTGGCGCGCGGAAAGATAGAATTTCACCAGGCCGAATACATTGGCGAGATCGGTCAGCGCAAGGGCGGGCATGCCGTCCGATTTCGCAGCGGCGAGCGCATCGTCCAGCCTGACGATGCTGTCCGAGATGGAATATTCGCTGTGTAGCCTGAGGTGGACGAAGCGGGGATCTGACATCAGGACATTTTACCATCCGGAAGCGAAATTTCGTCTATCCTGAAAAAATGAAAGCACCCTGGGTTTTTCTCCTCCTTTTTCCGCAAACCTGCATGGCAGGAGGCAACGAGATGATGCTGACCTCTTCGTCCTTTTCATCCGAAGGCAGGATTCCTGCGAGGCATACCTGCGACGGGCAGGATCTTGCTCCGGCGCTCGAAATTTCAGGAGTACCGGAGCATGCGAAAAGCCTGGTGCTCGTAGTGGACGATCCGGATGCGCCCGACCCCGCCCATCCCAGGGTGGACTGGGTGCACTGGGTGCTCTACAACATCCCGCCCGGCACCCGGAAGATCTCGGAAGGGAAAAAGCCGGAAGGGAGCCTTGCGGGACTCAACGACTGGAATGAAACCGGTTATCGCGGCCCCTGTCCCCCTGTCGGCATCCACCGCTATTTTTTCAGACTGTATGCGCTCGACCGTCCGCTCCCCGATCTGGGAAGGGTAACATGGCCCGAACTGGAAGAGTCGATGCGCGCCCATGTGCTCGCCCACGCAGAACTCATGGGAAGGTATGGACGCTAGTTCTGCGGCCCGAGCACCCGGATCACTTCCTCGATGGTGGTGAGCCCCTGATTTACCTTCATGATCGCATCCTCCACCAGGGTGTTGGTTCCAATCCTTTTGGCGACCTTTGCAAGTTCAAGAATGCTCGCGCCGGAAGCGATGAGATGCCGCATTTCCTCGTCGGGGCCCAGAACCTCGTAAATTCCCAACCTTCCCCGGTAACCGCTATTTCCGCAATGGTGACATCCCCGCCCCTTGAACGCAGCGATCTCCTTGCCGCGAACTGCCTCTCCCAGCCTCGGAAGAAGGAGGAGTGAAGCCGGATGGCTTTCCTTGCATTCCGGGCAGATCATGCGAACAAGTCGCTGTGCGATGATCCCTTCGAGCGCTGTTGCAACGACGAAAGGCTTCAGCCCAAGATCGAGCAGACGGGACAAGGTGGCGAGTGCCGAATTGGTGTGCAGGGTGGAAAACACCACATGTCCGGTGAGGGCTGCGTGGAATGCGACTTCGGCAGTTTCGAAATCGCGGATTTCGCCAAGGAGGATCACGTCCGGATCCTGCCTGAGAATGGAGCGCAGCACGACCGGAAAAGTGAGGCCGATCTTCTCCCGGATGAGCACCTGGCCCGCCATGTCCATGTAGTATTCAACCGGATCCTTGATGGTCACATAGTTCCTTGCAGGGGATGCATTGTGCTGCAGCAGCGCATAGAGCGTTGTGGTCTTGCCGCTGCCGGTGGGACCAGTCGCAAGGATGATTCCCTGAGGCTTTTCCACGAAATCCATCACCTTTGCAAGATCGGTCTGCGAAAAGCGCAATCCTTCCAGGCTCTGGATCTTGGAATTCCTGTCGAGCAGGCGCATCACCAACTTTTCCCCGTTGATGGTGGGGAGGCTGGAAATCCTGAGGTCGACCACCCGCTTCGCGGTTCTTACCGTGATGCGCCCATCCTGCGGGCGACGCCTCTCGCTGATGTCCAGCTCGGACATGATCTTGATCCTGGAGACGATGGACTGCAGCAGGGACGGGGGAATGCTGATCTTGTCCTGCAAAACGCCGTCGATGCGATAGCGCACCACAACGCTTTTCGACCTCGGCTGGACATGGATGTCGCTCGCTCCCAGACGGATCGCTTCCAGAATGATGGCATTGACGAGCCGGATCGCCGGCGGTTCCTCCCCCACCAGGAGATCCTCGATCGACTGCTCCTCGGCATCGTCGATCACGATCTCGATCCCCTCGTAAGGGTCGATCCTGGAAAGGAGGGTTTCCAGATCCCTGAAATCGATCACTTCATCCGAACGGTAGACTTCCTGGATCTTCGCCTGGATCGATGCGATATCCCCCACAACGGTCTGGATTTTTAGCCCGGAGACGAAGCGCAGATCGTCGATGAGACCGAGGTCCAGCGGATCTGCCACCGCCAAAGTGAATTTCTTGCCCTCTATCTTCAGGGGAACGACAATCTGACGCTCACAAAAGCTCATCGGGACGAGGGAGGCGACCGCCGGGTCGACACTGTAACCGGAAAGGTTCACCTCTTCGACCTGCAACTCCTCCCGAAGAAGGTTCCTGATTTCCGCCTCGGTAATCCAGCCCTGCTCCAGCAACAGCTTGATGAGCGGCTCCTTCCTGGCGACCTGAAGTCGATTGAGCTCCTGTGCCCGCTCTGCGGAAAGCAGGCCGTGCTTGTTGAGCATCACGGCGAGTTGGCTGCGGTTCGTCACCACGAGGCTTGAAATCGGAACGATCCCGCTGCCAGGATGTTTTCCCTTCTCGTAGGCTTCGATGGCAAGCGATATGTTGGAGCGGAGATCCTCGTCCTTCCATGGTTTCACGATCAACTTGAAAACGAGGCCGGTTGCGATCGCCCCCATCGCGGCGGCAACATCGCTCTGCAAGGTCAGCAGGATCCGGATCATGTCCGGCTGTATCTCTTTGGCCCGGCCGAGAAGATCTATGCCGTTCATCGAGGACATCTGGTGATCGGCGATGATGAGGCAAAAGCGCGAACGCTTCATGTGCTCGATGGCCTCTTCTGCTTTCGTTACAGAGACGATCTGGTAGTTCTCCCGGCGCAGGGACTGGTTGATGGCTTTCAGGACGACCGGATCGTCATCCGTGATGAGGATGGGGAGGGGAGCCGCGGGCAACTGGATCGGTTGGGGATTCCAAGACATGGCGCTCCACGCATGTTCCATTTACTGAAACAGTATAGGCCACAGATATGCAAATCATTCTCTCGTCGCCTGCATTCTTGCATAGACGCTTTCCAGGCTCCGGGTGAATCCTGCGGTATCGAAGAGGGGAGAGGATTTTCTCAGACTGGCGATCTTCTCCCTGATTCCTGAAAGATTTTCCGGATTTCTCGCAAGAGACAATGCAAGATCGCGATATTCATCCAGGCTTTCCGTGATCAACTCCGGAACCCCCAGCGCCGTCAGCAGGCTGCCCGCCACCCGGGATGGGAAGGTCTCTCCCGAACAGGTCAGGACCGGCAACCCCGCCTGCAGCGCATCCATGCACGTAGAATGCGCATTGTAGGGCAGCGTGTCGAGAAAAAGGTCCGCGCATTCCAGGCGCGCAAGATGGTCGGCAAAATCGGCAAGCTTCGGCGCAAAAATGAGCCGCTTCCTTTCCACGCCGCGCGACTCCATCTCCCCCTG
>JAJZTT010000247.1 GCA_021848705.1 Pseudomonadota bacterium | reverse complement strand
GCGAATGTGGGCATTCTCGATGCGGACATCTACGGACCTTCGCAGCCCGCCATGCTCGGCATCCACGGCCAGCCGGAATCGCTCGACGGCAAGAAGATGGAACCGATGAGGGGGCATGGCATCCAGGCGATGTCGATCGGATTCCTGGTCGATGTGGAAGCGCCCATGGTCTGGCGCGGACCGATGGTGACCCAGGCGCTCGAGCAGCTTCTTTCCGACACCAACTGGCAGGATCTCGATTATCTCGTCATCGACCTCCCCCCGGGCACCGGAGACGTTCAGCTCACCCTGGCGCAGAAAGTACCGCTCACCGGCGCGGTGATCGTCACGACCCCGCAGGACATCGCGCTGCTCGATGCAAGGAAAGGGCTCAGGATGTTCGAGAAGGTGGGTGTGCCCATCCTCGGCATCGTGGAAAACATGAGCACCCATATCTGTTCCCACTGCGGCCACGAGGAACCGATCTTCGGCGCAGGCGGCGGAGAAAAGATGTGCAAGGATTACGATGTGGAATTCCTGGGATCGCTCCCGCTCGACATCCACATCCGCGAGCAGGCCGATTCCGGAAATCCCACCGTGGTCGCAGACCGCGACGGAAGAATCAGCTCCATCTACAAGACCATCGCGAGAAGGGTCGCCTGCAAGGTATCCGATCTTTCCCAGGACCACAGCGCAGCCTTCCCCAGGATCGTGATCCAGAATACCTGAAAAATGAGCATCAAGTCCGACAAATGGATCCGCCGCATGGCGAAAGAGCACGGCATGATCGAGCCGTTCGAGGCAGGCCAGATCAAGGAGGCGAACGGTCATCGCATCGTCTCCTACGGCACCTCGAGCTACGGCTACGACATACGCTGCTCGAACGAATTCAAGCTGTTCACCAACATCAATACCACCATCGTCGACCCGAAGAATTTCGACCCCAATTCCTTCGTGGATTTCCAGGGCGATGTCTGCATCATCCCGCCCAATTCCTTCGCACTCGCCAGAACCGTCGAATACTTCAGGATCCCGAGAAACGTGCTCACCATTTGCCTCGGAAAATCCACTTATGCGCGCTGCGGCATCATCGTCAACGTGACGCCTTTCGAGCCGGAATGGGAAGGCTACGTCACCCTGGAGTTTTCCAACACCACCCCCCTTCCAGCAAAAATCTATGCCAATGAAGGGGTTGCCCAGGTTCTATTCTTCGAATCGGACGAGGTCTGCGAGACTTCCTATCGCGACAGGAAAGGAAAATATCTCGGCCAGCACGGGGTCACGCTGCCCAAGATGTAGCATTTTCGCAACACTGTGGCCACCAAACCACAATTCCCCTTGCAAACTCCGGAATCGATTTCTATACTGAAGCTCAGCCTGTATCGAGAAACGTGGATGCAGGCACAAACAAATTTCAAGGAGCCATCATGAGAATCAAATCCATTCTTTCCGCAGGACTCGTCGCAGCCGCCTTCGCAGCCGGCACCGCCTCCGCTGCCCAGTCCGGCTTCTACGTCGGAGCGGACGTCGGCCGCTCCAGCGTGGGGACCGTTGCTCCGGGCCTCGCCATGACCAAATCCACCGACACCGTCGGAGGCGTTTTCGTCGGCTACCAGTTCACCGAGAACTGGGGGGTTGAAGGATTCTACACCGGCGGCGGAAAATTCAGCGCGACCAACGCAGCCATGACCGGATATGGTTCCGGCAAGAGCGACGTGTACGGCCTCGACCTGGTCGGCACGGCACCCCTGGCCGACAACTTCAGCGTATATGGAAAGCTCGGCTATGCGAGCACCAAGACCTCCGCATCCGACACCAGCGGCACCACCAGCGGCGCCACCCGCAGCGCTGCAACCTACGGCCTCGGACTCGAGTACGACGTGATGCCCCAGGTTGGCATCCGCTTCGGCTGGGATCGCTACGGCGCAGCCATCAACAATGCAGGCGTGAAGAGCAACTTCAACTCGAACGTCTGGGCGATCGGCGTGCTGTACAAGTTCTGATCTTCGCCAGACAGGAGAACCCGCATCCACGGATGCGGGTTTTTTCTTTGGCGAAAGCGAATTTTAAGGTTCACCCGCCTATAATCACGCGATTTTCACAAGGGAGTCCATCATGACAGCCGACCACTTCAACCTGCACATCCCGGTAACGTAGCTTTTCTGGAGAAAACCATGTCCGCATCCGTTCTCGAAATCCCTACCTTTTCCCAATCCGAAATCAGCATCGATTTCGGAATCGTCAAAAACCAGCTGCAAAATGGCTATGAAAAGCCCTTCCTCATACTGGACTCGAACATCGTGAGAACCAAGGCCAGGCGCTTCATGGCCGCGATGCCCCGCATCACCCCCCACTTTGCGGTGAAATCCAACCCGGACCCCAGAATTCTCGGGGTGCTGATCGAGGAAGGCGCAGGATTCGAGATCGCATCGATCGCAGAACTGGATCTCCTCATGAAACTAGGCGTGCCCGCCCGCGAAATTTATTACAGCAACCCGGTCAAATCCAGGAATTACCTCGAATATGCATCCGCCAGGGGGGTGGAATGGTATGTGCTGGACAGCGTGGAGGAATTGCGCAAGATCCATTCCGTGAAGGCAGATGCAAAGCTGTACCTCAGAATCGACACTTCCAATGTCGGGAGCGACTGGCCGCTTGCCGGAAAATTCGGCGCCCATCCGCAGGAAGCTGAAGAAATCGTTTCCGAAGCGGCAAGGATTGGCGCGGATCTCGCCGGAGTGACCTTCCATGTCGGCTCCCAATGCAGGAATCCGGAAAACTGGAGAACCGGCATTTCCCACGCGAAAGAGGTTTTTTCCAAAATGAGGAAAGCGGGATTGAAACCCCGCCTGCTCAACATAGGTGGCGGATATCCCGTCCAGCATGTGAAACCCATTCCCTCGATCGAGGGAATCGGCAAGATCGTCAACGATTCGATCGCCGATCTTCCGGCGGAGATGAAAATCATCGCTGAACCAGGCAGATATCTG
>JAJZTT010000246.1 GCA_021848705.1 Pseudomonadota bacterium | reverse complement strand
CCGATCGATGCTGGCGAGCAACTCCATCAAGATGATCGGGTGCTTTGCCATGCTGATTGGCATGCAGCCGCTCTATTCCTTCGCCATCGTCGGAATCGGCGCCGCAGCCTATTCCCCCGCGAAATACGGCATTCTCACCGAAATACTCCCCTCCCGGCTGCTGGTGATGGCCAACAGCTGGATGGAGGGATCGACGGTCGTCGCCATCATCATCGGCTTCGTGCTGGGGGGGATCGCCTCCTCGACCAGCCCGTATTTCGCCATCAAGATGATCGCAGGGCTGTATCTGGTCGCGGCGATCTTCAACCTGTTCATCCCTTATGTGCCGATCGATCACAAGCTGCCGAAAAGGGATCCCGCCTATGTCCTGCACGATTTCTGGCATGTCTTCAAGCTGCTCTGGAAGGACCAGCAGGGCAAGATATCGCTTGCGGTCACCACGCTTTTCTGGGGAGTCGGCGCAACCCTGCAGTTCGTCGTGATCAACTGGTCGAGCCATGCCCTGGATTTTTCCGTCAAGGAAGCGGGTTACCTGATGGCGATCGTCGCATTCGGAATCGCAGTGGGCTCGCTCTTCGCAGCGAAATACATCAAGCTGGAGGAGGCGGTGAAGGCGCTTCCAGCAGGGGTCATGATGGGGCTGCTCGTGGTATCGATGAGCTTCGTGACGAGCTGGAAAATCGCAGCAGTCGCGCTCTTTTTCATCGGCGCGCTCGGCGGATTTTTCGTGGTCCCCCTGAATGCGCTGCTGCAGCACAGGGGGCATGTGCTGATGGGCGCGGGACACTCCATCGCGGTGCAGAACTTCAACGAGAACATCGGCATCCTGATCCTGCTCGGATGCTATGCGGTGATGGTGAAGACCGAGATGAACATAAACTGGATCGTCGTCCTCTTCGGTCTTTTCATCAGCACGACGATGATGCTGATCTACGGCCTCTCCAGGAAGGTCCTCAGCCGCTGAGTTCCGCCATCTTTCTTCTGGCAAGACAAAGGTCCTCCCAGGCTTTTGCCTTGTCGGAAGCGTTTCTGAGCAGATAGGCAGGGTGATAGGTGACGAGCACCGGAATGGTTCCGAAGGAATGAAACCTGCCACGCAGCGAGGATATGGTCGCATCCGTCTCAAGAACGGACTGCGCCGCGACCCTTCCCAGAATCACGATCAGCTTCGGTTCCACGAGTTCGATCTGCCTGAGGAGGTAATGACGGCATGCCGCCATCTCGGAAGGTTCCGGATTCCTGTTTCCCGGGGGTCTGCATTTCACGGTGTTGGCGATGTACACGATCTTCCTGGAAAGGCCGATCGAGAAAAGCATGTTGTCGAGGAGCTTCCCGGCCTGGCCGACAAAAGGCTCGCCCTTCAGATCCTCCTCGGCCCCCGGGGCTTCGCCGATGAAGAGCCAGTCTGCACGCTCGCTCCCCACCCCCACCACCACCCTGTTCCTTCCCCGGTGGAGAGGGCAGGCCGTGCAGGCTTCTGCGCTGGAGTTCAGCTCTTCCCAACCCATTCCTTCCCCGACTGAAGCATCGGGAATCGCTGGGGATCGCTCCGCCTCCGCGGGAAGGAGCCTGGAATGCATGGGCAGTACGCCCATTTCCCCGAGGAGAATCTCCCTGCGGCTCACAGCGAAGCCCCCATGATGAGCGCATCCTCCCTCCCCCATGCTGCGGGATAGTAGCCCGGGCGCACCGCAATGTCCTCGAATCCTGCACTGCGATAGAGAGACAGCGCGACCTTGTTGGAGACACGGACTTCGAGCTGAAAATGGCGAAGGGAGCGCTTCCTTGCAGCTTCCATGAATGCACGCAACAGCAGCCTGCCCATCCCCAGCCCCTGCCAGTTTTTCGCCACGCTGAGATTGAGAAGATGCGCCTCGTCGACGACCTCCATCATCACGCCGTATCCGGCGAGAAAGCCACCCCGCTCCATCACGCTGCAATGATATCCCGATCCGATCGAATCGCCGAAATTGCCCCGGCTCCAGGGAAATTCGTAGATTTCCTGCTCGATTTCCATCACCCGATCCAGATCCGGATAACCCATCGGCCTGAAGGTGATCCTGTCGAGCCCAGTCAACGTTCGGATTCCTTCAGCGCAACCTTGTTTCTCACATAAAGCGGCGCGGCCAGTGCCGCATCCATCCCCCTCCCGGACCTGAAAGCTTCGAAAGCGATTTGCGCAATGGAAGAAGCCTTCGGACGAAGGTCGGGCAGAATGGCGGACAGTTTCGCTTCATATCTTTCGCGCAGGGCGGGAAGGGAAAAGCCGCTTCCGCAGCCGATCCAGCCGGAACCCTCAGGCTCTGGCGCCTCTTCAGGAAGATGAAGCGCAGGTTCGCTCACCCTGAAGAGGTCCCCCCCCTTCTTCGAGTAGGCGGCATGATAGATCTCGCCCATTCGCGCATCGAGACAGCACAGGACTCTCTCTCCTTCGACCGCATGCGCCATGGCTTCCAGGGTGGATACGCCAAATACCGGAATGCCCAGGCCGAAAGCCAGCCCCTGCGCCACACCACAGGCGATCCTGATCCCGGTGAACGAGCCCGGCCCGGATCCGAAGGCGATTGCGTCGATTTTCCGCAGATCCAGACGGCATTCGGCAAGGATTTGTTCTATCATGGGCAGGACGACCCCGGAATGCCCCTGTCCGGCGAATGCATCCATTTCGTGCGAACCGTCCCCGGCCAGCAAGGCGATGGAGCAATATTCGTTGGAAGTGTCTAAAGCGAGTATGTTCAAAGCGTCGGCCTGCCTCCTATGGCGTGCATTATAATGGAATTGTGCGGTCAAGGTTGCCTCGCCGCCGGTCTCGAAAACAGGAAAGAAGGGAGAACATTATGACCAAAACATGGATTCTCGTCGCAAACGCAAGTTCCGCATCCCTGTACATGAACGACGGCCCGAAACAGGGGCTGAAGAAAATCAGGACGTTCGAGCATTCCGCAAGCAGGGAAAAAGCTTCCGACCTGG
>JAJZTT010000245.1 GCA_021848705.1 Pseudomonadota bacterium | reverse complement strand
CTACACCCGAAGCAGCCGAAAAAAGCGGAAATCCCGCTCAACCGCATCGTTCCCGGAGACATCGTGATTCTGTCCGCGGGTGACATGATTCCCGCCGACTGTCGGGTGCTCACCTCCAAGGATCTGTTCGTCAGCCAGGCCGCCATGACGGGAGAATCGTTGCCGGTGGAAAAGCTTTCCCGCCAGAAAAACGATGCAGCGACCAACCCGCTGGAATTCGACAACCTGCTGTTCATGGGCACCAACGTCGTGTCGGGTTCCGCGACCGCCGTGGTCGTCACCACCGGAAGCCGTACCTATTTCGGCGCGCTCACACAGAGGGTCACGGCCGGTTCACGTGCCACCACGCAGTTCCAGGCAGGGGTGAATCAGGTCGCCTGGCTCCTGATCCGCTTCATGATGGTGATGTCCCCCGCCGTGCTTCTTATCAACGGCTTCACCAAATCCGACTGGGTGGAAGCTTTCCTGTTCGCAATGTCGATCGCGGTAGGCCTCACCCCCGAGATGCTGCCGATGATCGTCACTTCAACCCTGGCCAAGGGCGCGGTGATCCTTTCCCGCCACAAGGTGATCGTCAAGAGGCTCGACGCGATCCAGAATTTCGGTGCGATGGACGTGCTTTGCACCGACAAGACCGGCACGCTCACCCAGGACAAGATCTTTCTCGCGAAACACACCGACATCTGGGGAGAGGACTCGGACGATGTGCTCGAATTCGCCTACCTCAACAGCTATTATCAGACCGGCCTCAAAAACCTGCTCGACGTTGCCGTGCTCGATCATGCGGAAATCCAGCGCGAACTCAATCCTGCTGCCAATTTCAGAAAGATCGACGAAATTCCCTTCGACTTCCAGCGCCGCCGAATGTCGGTGGTGGTGGCCGAGCATGACCGGCACCATCTGCTGATCTGCAAGGGGGCGGTCGAGGAAATGCTCGGCGCGAGCACGAAGGTTCGCCACGGAGATGCGGACGTGGACCTCACCACTGAACTCCTCGGCAGGATCCGCGAAGTCACCCGCGAACTCAACGAGGACGGACTCAGGGTCGTCGCGGTGGCGACACGCGAAATGCCGCCTGAACGCGAAAACTACGGAATCGCGGACGAATCCGGCCTCACGCTGATCGGCTACGTCGCATTCCTAGACCCGCCCAAGGAAACCACCGCCCCAGCGATCGAGGCGCTCTCCGCGCACGGCGTGACGGTGAAGGTGCTCACCGGGGACAACGAACTCGTCACTGCGAAAATCTGCCGCGAGGTCGGTCTTCCCCAGGAAGGCGTATTGAAGGGCGCAGACATCGAAAAGATGAGCGAAGAGGAACTTGCACGAGAGGTGGAGTCGCACAACATCTTCGCAAAGCTTTCCCCGGACCAGAAGGACAGGATCGTGAAAACCCTGAAGGGAAACGGCCATGTGGTCGGCTTCATGGGGGACGGCATCAACGATGCGCCGGCGCTGCGCTCGGCGGACATCGGCATTTCCGTCGATACCGCGGTCGACATCGCGAAGGAAGCGGCCGACATCATCCTGCTGGAAAAGAGCCTGATGGTGCTCGAGGAAGGCGTGATCGAAGGCCGCAAGACTTTCGCCAACATGCTCAAATATATCAAGATGACGGCAAGTTCCAATTTCGGCAACGTGTTTTCGGTGGTGGTGGCGAGCGCGTTCATTCCCTTTTTGCCGATGCTGCCGATGCATCTCCTGGTCCTCAACCTGCTCTACGACATTTCGCAGATCGCGATTCCCTTCGACAATGTTGACGACGATCTGGTGAAATCCCCGCAACGCTGGAATCCTGGCGAGATCGGGCGATTCATGGTGTATTTCGGCCCTGTGAGTTCGATCTTCGACATCGCCACCTATCTCGCCATGTGGTTCGTTTTCGGCGCGAACAACGCCGATCACCAGACGCTGTTCCAGTCGGGATGGTTCATCGAAAGCCTGATGACGCAGACGCTCGTGGTGCACATGATCCGCACCCAGAAAGTGCCTTTCATCGAGAGCCGACCGGGACTGCCGCTGCTGCTGACCACTGCTGCCATCATGGCGATCGGCATCTTCATCCCGATGGGGCCGCTCGCGAAAAACTTCAAGCTGGAAGCGTTGCCCATGAGCTATTTCCCGATTCTTGCTGCATTCCTCGCCTGCTACATGGTGCTCACGCAACTGATGAAGCGTTTCTATTTGCGCAAATTCGGCTGGCAATAGCATTTGTTTCCTGCGGAAAGCTATACTGATCCGAGATAAAACACTGATACGAAACCATGTCCGAATTCTCCTGCAGGACGCCTCTTCTGGAAGGGGGCGACCCGGAAGCGAAGCGCGAGGAAATCCGCGCCTACTTCCACGACACCTTCGACACCTACGAGGATCTGTTCGAAATCCTGGCGAGCGAAGAGGCGTATTATGTGAAGCCCATTCCGCTTCGCCACCCCCTGATTTTCTATTACGGCCATACCGCGACCTTCTTCGTCAACAAGCTGGTGCTCGCGGGCCTGCTCGATGCCCGGATCAAGCCGGAATATGAATCGATGTTCGCGATCGGGGTGGACGAGATGAGCTGGGACGATCTGGACGAGGCGAACTACGCCTGGCCGGAGGTCGGGGCCGTGAGGAAATACCGGGACTGCGTTCGGGAGGCGGTCGACAAGCTCATCACCCGTCTGCCGATCTCGCTGCCCATCGAATGGGACAGCCCGTGGTGGCCGATCCTGATGGGCATCGAGCACGAGCGGATCCATCTCGAAACATCCTCGGTGCTTTTACGCCAGCATGAGCTGAAATACGTCCGCCCGGATTTCGACTGGCAACCTTGCAGAAGGGGCGGAGTCGTGCCGGAAAACGATCTCGTGGACATTCCCGCGGGCACGGTCTCCCTGGGAAAGAAGGACCCCACCTATGGATGGGACAATGAATACGGCAGGCACGAAGCGGACATTCCCGATTTCCGGGCGGGGCGCCATCTCGTCAGCA
>JAJZTT010000244.1 GCA_021848705.1 Pseudomonadota bacterium | reverse complement strand
GCGCATCACGGTCGCCGTGTTGGTGACCATCTCCTTGAGCTTTTCTGCCGCATGATTGGATTTCCTTTCCTGCCAGAAGCGGATGGAAACCGAAAGCACCACCATCGACCCGATCACGGTCGTGGCCCTCATGTCCCCCGTGGCATAGGAGATGGCCGCAAGCAGGGTGAGCAGGATGTCGAAGGGGGTCTTGTAGCATCGCCACAGGTGCTGCCACCAGGTGGGGGGCTTCTCGTGCTCGACCTGATTCAGGCCGACCCGGTCTCGGATCAGTTCCGCATGCGCTTCCGACAATCCGTCCGCATGGGAATCGAGCTTCCTGAGGAGGATAGAGGGCTCGCACCTTGCCGCCTCGACGAGTTCATGGGAAAGCCCGTCCGGAATGTCGCGATTCACCTGGGTGCCGGCAAGGCTTTCCAGGATCGCCAGCCTTCTGAAATGATGGGCGATTCCGCGAGTGCGGACGAAACCGGCGAAAAATTCCTGTAGGAAGCGCACTCTCAATTCGATTCTCCGGCAGTCTGGTTTAGCGGAACAGTGTATTTTAACAAACGAACTTTACACGTAAATTACTCCGAAATTCGCACCGAACATCAACTCTTTTTCCGTAACATCGGGTACACTTCGCCCGTTCAATGCATGGGAGACAAAAATGACCAGTTCGAAGACGATTTATGCTGCGATTCTTGCCGTTGCGATGCTTTCCGGATGCGCGAGCGATCTTATCGAGGTCCGCCCCGGATCGGAAAAGGTGGCGCTTGCCGAACCGAACCAGGTGAAAGGCTGCGAGGACAAGGGCGCAATCACGGTGAGCGTGCTGGCGAATGTCGGCGTCGTGAGCCGCAGCGTGGAAGACATCGATGCAAACCTGCTGCAACTCGCAAAAAACGGGGCAGTGGATGCGGGAGGAGATACGGTCGTGAAGGGCCCCCGTCCCGAACTCGGCAGGAGGACCTTCAATATCTACAAGTGCCGTCCCTGATCAGGGAATCCCTTTTTGGGCAAGGTATTCCCCGAGAAGACTGTCGCAATTTCTGGAATGGTCGAGATGCCAGTTTCTCAGCTTCTGCAGCATCAGAAGCTCGCTTCCCGGGTCACCCGAGAGCAGACCGATTTCCCTCGTCATGCGCTCGTGCTTCAGGTCGTGCTCCGTCATTTCCGGATAGCCGTACTGGGCCATGAGGCGATGCTCTGTCTCGAAATGGAAGATGAGATAGGCGAAGAGTTCAGAAAGCGAATGCCCGACATCCGGATGCCCGCTCGTCAGGGTTTCGTTCAGATGGTTGATCATCCTCACCAGGTGCCGGTGCTGTTCGTCGAGTTCCCTCGCGCCCACCAGGAGTGACTCGTTGAAACTGAGACATTCCTCCCCCACTCCCCCGGAAGAAGGTTTCACCCCGGAAAGGGTGCAGGTGTTCCTCCCCCTCGACTTGCTCTCCTGCATGGCCCGGCCGGCAGCGAAGAGCAGGGAATCCATGTCTGCCGCATTGTCCGGATAGATCGCGATCCCCGCATTCGCCCCGATTCTGGCCTGCATCCCGTTTGGCATGATCAATGGAGGAATCAGCATTCCGATCAGCTTCCTCGCAAGCGGAACCGCTTCTTCCCCGGTTTCGAGATCTCCGGCGATCACCGCGAATTCCTCCGCCCCCATCCTGGCGATGGTGTCGATGTTGCGAATGCAGGCAAGCCAGCGTTTCACCACGGTCTTCAGCACAAAATCTCCGGCATCGTGGCCATTCCAGTCGTTGATCGGCTTGAATCCATCGAGATCGAGGCAGATCAGCGCGACCCGCCTCCCGGTCCTTTTCGCCTTGAAAAATTCCCTGGAAAGCCTGTCGAAGAACAGGGTGCGGTTCGGAAGTTCGGTCAGGCCATCGTAGCTCGGCTGGTTTCCTGCAGGGTCTTCGTTTCCGATACGCCCGGAAATGTCCTCGGTCATGCAGATGAAATGGAGCAGCATTCCAGAGGAATCCCTTTCCGGAACGATGCCGAGGTTCACCCTGACCGGCTTTTGCTCGCTGCCAAAGCGCATTTCTGTCCTGATCACGCCTTCCTTGCCGAGCCTCAGCCTTTCCAGAATCCTTCCGCAGGTTTCCCTGTCATTCGGATGGAGGATGTCCAAGACATTCATTCCTTGCAGTTCCGCCTTCTCTCTTCCCGAGAGGGCGCAAAGCGCTTCGTTGACCTCGATGAAGGTTCCCGATGCATCCGCCATGCCGATTCCGATGGGCGAATGCTCCATGATGCATCTGAATCGATTTTCGCCATTGTGCAGGATTTCCCTGAACTCGCGCAGGGACTGGTTGATTTTCCGGTTCTCCGCGAGCGCTTCGGCAAGCTCCTCCTTCCTGCGCTCCAATTCCTCCTCGAGAAGGACTGCGGTCCGGAAAAGGTCGAAATCGGCTCCCTGCACGACGCTGCTTCCTTCGGCGCGATCCATCAATGCCTCGATGATTCTTTTCAGGCGATCCGCTTCAGCCTGATCCCCTTCGTTCATATTCCACCTCCGGAGCCGACATATTTTCTTTCTACTCCGTTCCGCCCCTGGATGCAATCGCTTCGGGGACGTTTCCAGGCTCCGGCGGAATGCAGGAAACCGGCTACATGAAGTTTCTCGTGTGAAGCGAGGCAAGCCTTCCCGCCTCCTCGAGTCCGAATCCAAGCCGGACCAGCCTCGCATATCTTCCCGCATGCATGTCCCGCATCAATTCCTGCACCTTCGCGAATCCGGACGCGATCGCGGCCGGTTCCAGGCTTCCTGCGGCGAGCAGGAGGAGTGCATCATGCACTTCCGAGTTGAGTCCTGAAGTTGCGGAAAGAGCATCGTGCCTTGCCCCGACTGCAAGGGCGAGGCGATGGCGGAATTCCGGTTCCGATTCCAGCCTGGTGAGGAGGTGCCCCATTCCGAAGGCGACATGCCGCGCTTCGTCTCTGGCGGCGAGCTTCGCAATGCTCCGCGTGACCGGATCGGGGGCGTG
>JAJZTT010000243.1 GCA_021848705.1 Pseudomonadota bacterium | reverse complement strand
TGGTCGAATTTTCCGTTCGTGATCGGCCTCGCCCTGGTCTTCGCCACGGCGCCCGTGCTCACCTACATGACCATCGGCACGGTCTGGTGCGGCTGGGCCTGTCCGCAAAATTTCTTCACAGAATGGGCCAACAAGCTCACGTTCGGCCTGCTCGGCAAGCGTGCCGACGTGAGGGTGGACGGGGCGGGGATGGTGGTCGCGTCGTCTAAGAACAAGCTCGTCAACTGGCTGATCCTGGGCGTCAGCATCGTCGCTGTTTCGATGCTGCTCGCCCTCGTGGTTTTCCTTTATTTCTACACCCCTTCCGACGTGTGGAATTTCGTGGTGTCCGAAGACGGAAGACCGGCCAACATGGTGGTGATGTATGCCTTCACCACCTTCCTGATCTTCATCGACATCGCCGCGATCCGCTATTTCCTCTGCGACTATGCCTGCCTCTACCGGATGGGCATGAGGATGTTCAAGACGCGGGATGCGCTCCATGTCACTTACGACGAATCCCGTTCGACCGATTGCGCGAAGTGCAATTACTGTTCGACGAGCTGCATCACCGGGATCAAGCCCACCCACATCACGGCCTATGACGCCTGTATCGATTGCGGGGAATGCATCGACGCCTGCAACCGCCTGCATGTCAAGTCGGGCACGCCGGGCCTGCTGAAATTCGAACTCGGCGAAAAAGGCAGCGGCATGACCTGGAAGAAAAAGCTCGGCAGCGTTTTCGCCCGCCTCAACTGGCTGGTCGGTGTGCTTTTCCTGGTCGGATGCGCATCGATGGTTTACGGCGTCGCGACCCAGAAGAACGTCGATCCCAGGAAACTCGCGCTCGAGCAGCGGCATATCCAGGAGATCGCCCATGTCTGCTACCAGCAGTGCGCGAAGGTCCAGTCGACCTGCAGCGGCAAGAACATCGCAGGGTGTTATCGTGCCGCAGCCTGCAAGTGCGAGTGCTCGCTGAAGCTGGATCCGCTCAATGCCGAGAGTGCTTCCTGGCGTCAGTGCGCGAAAACCAATGCCGACCGCGCAAACGAAATGGAATCGAAACCCAAATGAGGCAATTTGATTTAAACTAGTATAATTTCATGCGACACGAGGGGGAGGAATGAGCATCATCAGCCAGTACCGGATCGAGAACGCGCCCTACTACCGGCCGGTTGCCGACGAAGTCGAGCTCTACGAGGCGGCCTATTCGGTTCGCATGCCGATGATGCTGAAAGGGCCGACGGGATGCGGCAAGACCCGCTTCGTCGAGTACATGGCCTGGAAGCTCGGCAAACCCCTGATCACCGTCGCCTGCAACGAGGACATGACCGCGTCCGACCTGGTCGGCCGCTTCCTTCTCGATGCCAGCGGCACCCGCTGGCAGGACGGACCGCTCGCCATCGCCGCGCGGTACGGCGCGATCTGCTACCTCGACGAGGTGGTCGAGGCGAGGCAGGACACCACCGTGGTGATCCACCCGCTCACCGACAACAGGAGGGTGCTGCCGCTCGAGAAGAAAGGCGAACTGGTGCATGCCCACGCCGATTTCCAGCTGGTGATTTCGTACAATCCCGGCTACCAGAGCCTGATGAAGGATCTCAAGCAGTCGACCAAGCAGCGATTCGGCGCGCTCGATTTCAATTATCCCGAGCATGGCATCGAAAGCGAGATTATCGCCCACGAAACCGGGGTTTCGGGCGAGGTATCGGGCAAACTGGTCTCGATCGCGGAGCGCGCGAGGAACCTCAAGGGGCACGGCCTCGACGAGGGCATTTCCACCCGGATGCTGGTCTATGCAGGAAACCTGATCGCCAAGGGCGTCGAGCCGAAAAGCGCCTGCCGGGTCGCCCTGGTCAGGCCCATCACGGACGACCCGGACATGCGCGATGCCCTCGATGCGGCAGTGAACACCTACTTCTGAGAGAGGGGGCTGTCGTGAGCGTCAATCTGAACGACTATGCGGAACTGGTGGACGAGCTCTCCGAAGAATCCAAATCGGTATTGAGAGCGTCCTGGACCGAAGCCACCAAGATCTATTCCCCAAGAGGCCTGGACAACTACATCAAGGGTGCAGCGGCCCTCAGGGGACTGGGTCGAGGATGCGCGCTTGTGGTGGCCTGGCTTGAAAACGCCCCGTTGGTCGCGAAGGAAGTCGGTGAGGACGTGGTCGGAGACCTTGCGACAAGCGCATTGATGCTGGCCTCGAAAACCTCGGGAGCCGTCATCGAAATGATGCTCGCGACGGCGCCAACTGCGGCTTCCAGGCTAGGCGACGCCGATCTTTTCCAGAAATATCTCCAGTTCCTGAACACCCTGCTCGCGCAGGCGCCGCGCGGAGTCCGGCCCATGCTGGAGAAGCTCGACCTGCTCTTTTCCCAACTGACCCTGGGGGGATTGCGCCGCTGGGCGACCTGGGGAGCGCACGCCCACAGAACCGATTACGCAGAACAGATCCGCTATTTCAGCCTTGAATCGAAGGAATCCCTGGCCGTTCTGCAGAAGGAAAGAAAAGGGACCCTGTTCATCGATGTACAGCGCAGGATCAACATGTACCTGCGCGCCCTCTGGGCACGGGATTTCTTCATGAAACCGACTTCAGGAGATTTCGAAACCCGGGAAGGCTACAAGCCGTTCGTCGAAGATTACTTTATCCATCTTCCCGACGCCTATGACGACTTCGAGGGCATTCCTGGCCTAGAAGTCTACCGCGCGGCTGCAGCCCACGCAGCCGCCCACATCGTCCATACGAAAGAACCGATATCGGCGGAGGCCCTGAACAACTGGCAGATCGCGGTGATCTCGGTGATCGAGGACGCAAGGGTCGAAGCCCTCGCAGCGAAAAAATTTCCCGGACTGAAAGCGCTCTGGTCAAAATTCCACACCGCAACGGAACAGAATTCGACTACCGCCGGGGATTATCTCAACCGACTGGCCAGGGTCCTCCTTGTAGCCGTTGCCCGAGAACTCCTTGTGGATCTCGTCGTAGGAGAAGATGCAGCCCGTGGCAAAGTAGGTCATG
>JAJZTT010000048.1 GCA_021848705.1 Pseudomonadota bacterium | reverse complement strand
TGTTGCAGGATTTCGCCAGGCTCCAGCTCGATGAGGAGGCGGCGGCATCGCTTTCCTGCGGCAGGGTGGTGCAGGATTTTTCCGACCGGGAAGGCCTTTACAGGATCTATTCCGGCGACCGTTTCGTCGGGCTGGCGGAAGTGGACAAGCTTGGCACGCTCAGGGCGAAGCGGATGATGTCATGAATTTTTCGGGCTGCATGCTTGAGGAAAATGCCTTTTAAAAGGTAAAATGCAAAACTTTATTTCGGAGAAACAGAGATGTCTATCAACAGCGTGCAAAAGGCGCAAATCGTCAAGGATTATCAGAGGGCTGAAAGCGACACGGGTTCGCCCGAGGTTCAGGTGGCCCTCCTGACCGCCAGGATCAACTACCTGACCGAGCATTTCAAGAGCCACAACAAGGACCACCATTCCCGCAGGGGACTTCTGCGTCTGGTCAGCCGTCGCAGGAAACTTCTCGACTACCTGAAGCGCGTGAATTTCGACAGCTACAAGGCCCTCATCGAGCGTCTGGGCATTCGCAAGTAAACCCTTCTTAAAGGATAGCACCTTGAATCACTTCAAAAAAACTGTGGCGTTCGGTCGCCATCAACTGACTCTCGAAACCGGTGAGATCGCAAGGCAGGCGAGCGGAGCAGTGATGGTCACCATGGAAGACACGGTGGTTCTGGCGACCGTGGTCGGATCGAAGTCGGCAAAGCCCGGACAGGACTTTTTGCCGCTCACCGTCGATTACATGGAAAAGACCTATGCTGCAGGCAGGATTCCCGGTGGCTATTTCAAGCGAGAAGGAAGGCCGACCGAGAAGGAAACGCTGACTTCGCGCCTCATCGACAGGCCGATCCGCCCGCTGTTTCCGGAAGGATTCTACAACGAGGTCCAGGTGGTGGCGACCGTGCTGTCCTCCAACCCCGAAGTCGATGCGGACATCCTTTCGATGATCGGCACCTCGGCGGCACTCGCCGTTTCCGGCATTCCCTTCAATGGACCGATCGGTGCCGCCAGGGTCGGATACATCGCCGGTCAGTATGTGCTGAATCCGACACTATCCGAACTCAACCAGTCCGAACTCAATCTGGTCGTGGCCGGTACCGAATCGGCGGTGCTGATGGTCGAATCGGAAGCCTTGCAGCTTTCGGAAGAGACCATGCTGGGTGCGGTGGTGTACGGTCACGAGCAGATGCAGGTCGTGATCGAAGCCATCAACCAGATGGCCGAAGAAGTCGGCGCCGAACCCTGGGACTGGAATCCTCCGGAAAAGGACGAGGCGCTGATCGCGGCGATCGCGGAGAAGGCGGAAGGTGCATTGCAGGAAGCCTATGCGATTCGGCAGAAGCAGGCGAGAAGCGGACGGATCGATGAAATCCGCGCGGCCGTTCTGGATGCACTCAATCCGGAAGGTGACGCAAACCGCGGCCAGACCATCAAGACCCTGTTCGGCGACCTGGAAGCGAAAATCGTGCGCAACCAGATCCTCTCCGGAGAGCCCAGGATCGACGGGCGGGATACCCGCACCGTCAGGCCGATTTCGATCAGGACGCAGGTTTTGCCGAGAACACACGGATCCGCGCTCTTCACCCGCGGCGAAACCCAGGCGCTGGTGGTGGCCACCCTCGGCACAGAGCGCGATGCGCAGGTCATCGAGGCGCTGCAGGGGGAAGTCACCGAGCGCTTCATGCTGCATTACAACATGCCCCCCTATGCGACCGGAGAGACCGGCCGCGTGGGTTCGCCCAAGCGCCGCGAAATCGGTCACGGTCGCCTCGCCAAGCGTGCGCTGGCCGCAGTGTTGCCCGGGCCGGACGAGTTCGGCTATTCGATCCGTATCGTCTCCGAAATCACCGAATCGAACGGCTCCAGTTCCATGGCCTCCGTGTGCGGCGGCTGTCTTGCGCTGATGGATGCGGGCGTTCCCGTGAAGGCGCATGTCGCCGGGATCGCGATGGGCCTCATCAAGGAAGGAAACCGCTTCGCCGTGCTGACCGACATTCTGGGCGACGAGGATCATCTCGGGGACATGGACTTCAAGGTGGCGGGAAGCGAGAACGGCATCACCGCGCTACAGATGGACATCAAGATCACCGGGATCACCCGTGAAATCATGAAGGCAGCGCTTTCGCAGGCGAGGGAAGGCAGGATCCATATCCTCGGACTGATGAAGCAGGCGCTGGGCGGAGCCCGCGAACAGATGTCGATTCATGCGCCTCGCATGATCAGGATGAAGATCAACCCCGAGAAGATTCGTGACGTGATCGGCAAGGGAGGGGCGGTGATCCGCGCGCTGACCGAGGAAACCGGCACCCAGATCGACATCAGCGAGGACGGCACGGTGACGATCGCCTGCGTGACCGCGCAGGGCGGGGAGTTGGCCAAAAAGCGCATCGAGGACATCACAGCGGAAGTCGAGGTGGGCAGGATCTACGAAGGCACCGTGCAGAAACTTCTGGATTTCGGTGCGATCGTCAGCGTGCTTCCCGGCAAGGATGGGCTTCTGCACATCTCGCAGATCGCACACGAGCGGGTGAATGCGGTTTCCGATCATCTCAAGGAAGGCCAGCAGGTCAAGGTCAAGGTGCTCGAGGCCGACGACAAGGGCAGGTTGAGGCTCAGCATGAAGGCCATGATTCCCGAGCCCGTCAAGGAAGAACCGAAGGCGGAATGAAATAACCCGGGGAAACCCGGGTTTTTTTATCATGATACTCCTCAAGAAACTCAGCTTGTACAGGGGGAGCCACCCCCTTCTTCTCGAAGTCGATCTCGTCATCCACGACGGACACAAGGTCGGAATCGTCGGCGCGAACGGCAGTGGAAAATCGAGCTTTTTTTCGCTGTTGAAGAACGAACTGCACCAGGATTCCGGCGATCTGGAGCTGCCTTCGCAGGCCGTGATCGCCCATGTCATGCAGGAAGTGGCCGCAAGTGCGCTTCCATCCATCGAATACGTGATGGATGGGGATGTCGAGCTTCGCAGGCTGGAATCGATCCTGAAGAGCCACGGCGAAGGCCTTGCCGATGCCATCTCCAGATACGAGGAAATAGACGGATACGGCGCAAGGGCAAGGGCGGCCAGACTGATGCACGGGCTCGGTTTCAGGGAAGCGGACGAGTCGAGGGCGGTCGAGGAGTTTTCCGGCGGTTGGCGAATGAGGCTCAATCTTGCAAGAGCCTTGATGTGCCGGTCGGACATCCTGCTCCTCGACGAGCCCACCAACCACCTCGATCTCGAGGCGGTGCTCTGGCTGGAATCCTGGCTGAGGAGCTACGAGGGAACGTTGCTCCTCATTTCCCACGACCGGGATTTTCTGGACGGAACGGTGCGTTCGATCTGTCATCTGGAAAACCGCAGTCTGAAGCTCTATACGGGCAATTACGGCGATTTCGAGCGGCAGCGTGCTGCGAATCTGGAACAACAGCAGGCAGCCTACGACAAACAGCAGCGCGAAGTCGCCCATCTGCAATCCTATATCGAGCGTTTTCGTGCAAAGGCCACCAAGGCGAGGCAGGCGCAAAGCAGGATCAAGGCGCTCGAGAGAATGGAATTGATCTCGAAGGCGCATGTCGAATCTCCATTCCATTTTTCATTCGAGACGCCTCGACCGGCATCGAACCCGCTCCTGAAACTGGAGAAGGTTAGCGCAGGATATGGGGGGAAAAGGATACTGGAGGGGATTTCGCTTTCGATCGAGTCCGGCTACCGAATCGGCCTCATCGGTTCGAACGGTGCCGGAAAATCGACGCTCATCAGGCTGATCGCGGGCGCAATCGCCCCGCTTTCCGGTGAACGGCTGGAAGGGAGGGGGCTTTCCATCGGCTACTTCGCCCAGCACCAGATGGAAAGCCTCAGGATGGAAGAGAGCCCATTGCAGCACCTGCAAAGGATGGAGCCCCAGGCGAGAGAGCAGGATCTGCGCGACTATCTCGGCGGATTCGGATTTTCCGGAGACGGTGTGCTTGCGACTGTGGGCAATTTTTCGGGTGGAGAAAAGGCGAGGCTTTCCCTAGCCTTGCTCATCAGGCTGAGGCCCAACCTGCTGCTTCTGGACGAGCCGACCAATCATCTCGATCTCGAAATGCGCCATGCGCTTGCCATGGCGCTCCAGGATTACGAGGGAGCATTGATTCTGGTCTCCCACGACAGGCATCTCGTCAGAGCCACGACAGACCAGCTTCTTCTGGTGGAAAAGGGACGCGCCGAGCCTTTCGAAGGGGACATGGACGATTACGGCAGGAGGGTGACCGATTCCGCTTCCCCGCAAAAGAAGGCGGATCCAGCTCCCAACCGGAAGCGTCTCGAGGCGGAACTGCGCGCGAGGAAAAGGCCGATCCAGCATAAAATCGCCGCGCTGGAACGGGAAATGGAAGGACTTTCCTCCGAGAAATCGGAAAACGAGATGAAAATGTCCGATCCGGAATTCTACTCGGATCGGGATGCGGTGAAATCCTGCCTCATGCGGCAGGCCGGGATCGATGCAAGGATGGAGGCACTGGAAGAGGCGTGGCTGGAACTGCAAGAGGAACTTGAGACGATCAAATAGCGTCTGAGAATCGATACCATCCGATTTCGAAGGAGGAACAAAATGAAAAAATGGCCGATCCTTGCAGTCCTCCTCGTCCTGTTGGGTGTTCTCTTCGCCTATCTTCACCGGCAGAAGGAAGTGCCGGTTCCACGGGTCGTCCAGACGCCTCCTCCTGTCATTCAGTCTGTCCAGCCCGGGCCGCAGCCTCGGCAGGTGCTGGAAACCCCGCCTTCCCCACCAGCATTGCCGAATCTCGAAGAGAGCGACCGCTACACGCTCGATGCTTTGGCGAGGCTGATCGGGGACGGTTCGCTGATGAGGCTGTTCGTGACCGGAAGGCTGATCCACAACATCGTCGCCACCATAGACAATCTGCCGCGCAGGGATTCGACCATGAAAGTAATGCCGGTAAAGCCGCTTCCCGGCGACTTTATCGCGGAAAAATCGGCGGACGGGATTTTCATCAGCCCGCGCAATGCGGCCCGCTATGCCCCCTACGTGAAGATCGCTGAAAAGGTGGATGCAGAAAAACTCGTCCGGTTTTACATCCAACTCTATCCGCTGTTTCAGAAGGCCTACGAGGAAATCGGTTATCCGGGAAAATATTTCAATGACCGCCTGATGGTTGCGCTCGACAATCTGATCGCAGCCCCCGACGTCACGCCGCCCGTGAAGCTGGTGCAGCCCAAGGTGCTGTATCAGTATGCCGATCCCGATCTGGAGTCCCGCTCCATCGGCCAGCGCATCATGATGCGCATGGGGCAGAGGAACGAATCGATCGTCAGGGAAAAATTGAAGCAAATCCGCGAGGATCTCCTGCATCACATGCACGGGGAAGGGAAGATGGCAGCCGAGCCCGCTCCGTAATAGAATGCCGCTTTGATCCCTGAAAGGAAAAACATGAGAATCGGCACGCCGCAATCGAAGAATGCGACCAGGGTGATGCTGCTCGGCAGCGGAGAACTCGGCAAGGAAGTCATCATTTCCCTGCAACGTCTCGGCGTGGAAGTGATCGCGGTGGACCGGTATGAAAATGCGCCGGGCCATCAGGTTGCTCACCGAGCCCATGTCATCGACATGACCGATGCGGACGCGCTGAGAAGCCTGATCCTGGCAGAGCAGCCGGACATCATCGTTCCTGAAATCGAAGCGATTGCAACGGCCATGCTGATCGAGATCGAGGAACAGGGCATCGCGAAGGTGATTCCGAACGCGCGTGCGGTCAACCTCACCATGAACCGGGAAGGAATCAGGAGGCTCGCCGGAGAAAAGCTGGGGCTTCCCACATCCACATACGAGTTTGCGAACAGCCTGGAAGAACTCGAAGCCGCCGCATCGAGGATAGGCTATCCTTTGCTGGTCAAACCCGTGATGTCTTCTTCAGGCAAGGGGCAGTCCTTCGTGAGGGATCGTTCCGGGCTAGACGAAGCCTGGGAGTATGCTGCAAGCGGAGGGAGAGTGGACCAGGGCAGGGTCATCGTCGAGGGGTTCATCGATTTCGATTACGAAATCACCCAGCTCACCGTCCGGGCGCTGGGTTCATCAGGAGAGATCGAAACACATTTTTGCGAACCGGTGGGGCATGTGCAGGTGAAGGGCGACTATGTCGAGAGCTGGCAACCCATGAGGATGAGCTCGTCGGCATTGGCAAGGGCCAGGGAAATCGCCCGGGCGGTCACAGAGGATCTCGGCGGGACCGGGGTCTTTGGCGTCGAGCTTTTCGTGAAGGGGGACGAGGTCTGGTTCTCCGAAGTGAGTCCCAGGCCGCACGATACCGGGCTCGTCACTCTCGCAACCCAGAGACAGAGCGAATTCGAGCTTCATGCAAGAGCCCTGCTCGGACTTCCCGTCGACACTTCGATGCGCGAGCCGGGGGCGAGTGCGGTGATTTACGGAGGGCTGGAAGCAAAAGGAATCGCTTTCGAGGGGCTCGAAGAAGCCCTTGCCGTACCCGGATCGGATTTGCGCCTGTTCGGCAAGCCGGAATCCTTCGCGCGTCGCAGGATGGGCGTTGCGCTCGCCGTGGCTGAGTCATCTGAAGAAGCCAGGATCCGTGCGAAGCAGGCAGCCGCTCTGGTTCGTCCGGTCATATCCGGGTAGCCGATGCGGGAAGCCTTCATCGTATTCGATTTCGAGACCACCGGCATGTCTCCGCAGGAAGGGGGAAGGGCGACCGAAATTGGCGCGGTCCGGGTCGAAAATGGAAAGATCGTCTCCAGTTTCCAGAGCCTGATGAATGCAGGGGTGAAAATCCCTCCTTTCATACGGGAGCTCACCGGGATCAGCGATGCCATGATCTCGAAATCACCTCCTGCATCGGAAGTGATGGCATCATTTTTCGACTTCATCGGCGATCTTCCGCTTGTTGCGCACAATGCATCCTTCGATCGCAGGTTCCTGGAAGCGGAGCTGTCGCGGATCGGCCTCGATGCGCGGCAGCCCATCGCCTGTTCGATGCTGGTTTCGAGAAGAATCTATCCGGATGCGCCGGACCACAAGCTGGGGTCGTTGGTGCGGCATCTCGGGATCGGGACCGGGGAAGTGTTTCACCGCGCACTCGCGGATGCCAATCATGCTGCAAGGCTCTGGCTGCAGATGGAAAAGGATTTGCGCAGCCGTTACGGCTTTTCCGAAATTCCCTTCGAAATGATGAAGCGCCTTGAATCGGTGCCGAAGCGCAATGCGCACGAAAGCCTCAGGAGATGGGCCAACCGTTCCTGAATCTGATGTTATACTTGCCTTTTGTACCGGACACCACCATGATTCTTGATCTCATCCTCTCCACCATCGCTTTTTTCGTGGCAGTCTATTATCTGAGGAAATACTTCAACGAACTGGGATTCGAAAAGGGATTCATGAGATCGCTGGTGATTTTCCTGGCAGCGACTGCGGTTTCGACGGGCGTATCTGCGATCGTGGAAAAGCTTCAGGGGAACAGCGCAAATCCCTTCGAAAATGCCCAACAGGCGCAGCAGCAGGTCAATAAGATGCTGGGGCGCTAGCAGCAGCGCCTCACCCCGCTCCATTTTCTGTCGATTTCTTCCCTGAAGAAAGCCTTCCTGTCCAGCGGCTCCCTGTCCGGATGGGATGACTTCAGGTGCGCGAGATAGCGTTCGTAGGCATCGTCCCCGGACAGCCTTCTGATCAGGTTCCAGAGTTTTTTCATCAGTCCCTCACCCAGTCCTCGACCAGCCTGCTCGGTATGTGCGGGGATTCCGACAAGGGCGGAACGGGAAGCCCGATCGTTTTCCTGAAGCTCATCCTGAGCATTTCGAAGATCACCACCCAGAGCACGGCAACGAAAAAGATGGTGAGCGCGGCATCGAGATGCAGGTTGAAGATGATTTGCGGTGCGATCTCGGCTTTTGCCGGAGGCAGTTTGCCAAGGGAGAGTTTTTCTGCAAGATGGTCGGCTGCGGCATAGAATCCGATCCTCGCATCGGCACTGGTGAGCTTCTCCAGGGAAGCGGAAGTGGTGATGAAGCTCAGCCAGGCAAGTGGGAGTCCGGTCACCCAGGCGTGTTTCGCCTTTCCGGATTTGATCAGGATTCCGGTTGCGACGGTGAGTGCGATGGCAGCGAGCACCTGATTGGAGATGCCAAAAAGGGGCCAGAGCAGGTTGACTCCGCCGTAGGGATCGATCACGCCGATGTAGAGGAAATATCCCCATGAGGCGACGATCGCGGCGCTCGTCAACAGCACGGAGGGGTACCATGATGTGTTTCCGAGCGGTTTCACGAAGTTGCCCAGCAGATCCTGCAGCATGAAGCGCCCGACCCGCGTACCTGCATCGAGCGTGGTGAGGATGAAGACCGCCTCGAACATGATGGCGAAGTGATACCAGACCGAAAGGAATTCACGACCGAATGCATTCCCGAAAATGGAGGCCATGCCGACCGCAAGGGAAGGCGCTCCGCCCGTCCTCGCGAAAAGGGATTCTTCGCCCATTTCGTTTGCAAGCGTTTTCATTTCGTCCAGGGTGACGGAAAACCCCCAGGAGCTGATCTTCGATACCGCCTCGATTCCGTGACCGACGAGGCCTGCCGGGCTGTTGATGGCGAAAAATACGCCCGGATCGAGCACGGTCGCCGCGACCATCGCCATGATGGCGACGAAGGATTCCAGCATCATGCCGCCGTAGCCGATCATCGGGATATCCCGCTCATTGGCGATCAGCTTGGGCGTCGTGCCGGAAGAGATCAGTGAATGGAAGCCGGAAATCGCACCGCAGGCGATGGTGATGAAGACGAAGGGAAACAGCTTTCCTGCGAAGATCGGGCCGGTTCCGTCGATGAATTGCGTCACCGCGGGCATCCTGATTTCGGGATGCATGACGAGGATGGCGATCGCGAGCGCCACGACCGTTCCGAGCTTCATGTAGGTGGAAAGGTAATCCCGCGGGGCGAGCAGCAGCCATACGGGCAGGACGGCTGCTACGAATCCGTAGCCGATCACGAGCCAGACCAGCGCCATTGCGTCGAAATTGAAGAGTGCGCGCAAATCGGAATGATGGTCAATCCATCCTCCGGAGACGACGGACAGCAGCAGCAGGGTCACTCCGATCATGGAGGCTTCGAGCACCCTTCCGGGGCGAAGATGGCGCATGTAGAGGCCGATGAATACCGCGATCGGGATGGTGGCGGCAACCGTCGAGGTGCCCCATGGGCTGTGTTTCAGTGCGTTCACCACCACGAGTCCCAGCACCGAGATCAGGATCACCATGATGGAGAGCGTCCCGGCAAGGGCGGCAGCGCCTCCAAGCGGGCCCAGTTCGTCGCGGGCCATCTGGCCGAGACTCCTGCCGTCCCGTCTCGTGGAGAAGAACAGGATCACCATGTCCTGCACGCAGCCTCCGAGGACCGAGCCGATCAGGATCCAGAGCGTGCCGGGGAGATAGCCGAACTGTGCGGCGAGCGTCGGGCCAACCAGGGGGCCGGGCCCTGCGATGGCCGCAAAATGATGGCCGAAGGTCACCCACCTGTTGGTCGGCGTGAAGTCGCGTCCGTTGTCGAATCGCTCGGCAGGGGTGGCGCGAGTGGGATCGGTCACCAGCACCTTTGCCGCAATCCAGAGCGCATAGAACCGGTAGGATAGCGCATATACGCAAAGCGCTGCTGCCACGATCCACAGAGAATTGATCGTCTCTCCACGGGAGAGCGCGATGGCGCCGAGCCCCGCAGCGCCAACTATCGAAATGGCGATCCACACCAGCTTGATCATGCTTCCCCCTATGCCCTGCGCCAGGTCGTGCCCTGGGGACCGTCCTCGAGCAGGATGCCTTTTTGCAGCAGTTCGTGTCGAATTCTGTCCGCTTCTGCGAAATTCCGTGATTTTCTCGCTTCCAGCCTTCGCGCGATCGTGGCCTCGATTTCTGCTGCGATCGAGTCGTCTCCTTGCAGGAAAAGGCGGGGATCTCGCTGCAAAATGCCGAGAACTGCAGCGAGAGATTTGAGGAGCGATGCGGTTGCGGAAGAATGTGTCCGGTTGACTTCGTTTGCGAGCTCGAAAAGCACGGCGATCGCATCTGCGGTATTGAAGTCGTCGTCCATCGCCTCCCTGAAGCGGGAAGCATGTTCCTGAGTCCAGTCCACTTCTTCGGCGGTGGCATCAAAGCCGTCGAGGGAAGTGTAGAGGCGGGTGAGGGCCGCCTTGGCGTCCTGTAGATGCTGGTCTGAATAATTGAGCGGGCTCCTGTAATGCGCCCTGAGGATGAAAAACCGTACCACTTCGGCGTCGAATTTCGCCAATACTTCGCGGACGGTGAAAAAGTTGCCCAGGGATTTCGACATCTTTTCGTCGTCCACCCTGACGAATCCGTTGTGCATCCAGTAATTGACGAATTTCTCGTCGTGTGCGCCTTCGGACTGGGCGATTTCGTTCTCGTGGTGCGGGAACTGCAGATCCTGTCCGCCGCCGTGGATGTCGAAATGGTTGCCGAGGAGCTGCTCGCTCATGGCAGAGCATTCGATGTGCCAGCCGGGGCGTCCGGGACCCCAGGGCGAATCCCAGGAAGGCTCCCCTTCCTTGGCGGCTTTCCACAGTACGAAATCCAGCGGATCGCGCTTGGAGGCGTCGACTTCGACACGCTCGCCCGCCCTCAGGTCCTCGAGCGATTTTCCGGAGAGCTTCCCGTAAGGTGCAAAATCGTGAACCGAGTAATAGACGTCGCCGTTATCTGCAGGATAGGCGAGCCCCTTATCCACCAGTTTACCGATCATGGAAATCATCTGCGGCACATATCGGGTTGCGCGGGGCTCATGGTCGGGTGGCAGCACGCCGAGCGCCGCTTCGTCCTCGTGCATCGCCCCGATGAAGCGTTCGGTGAGCTCCCCGATCGATTCCGCGTTTTCGATCGCCCGGCGGATGATCTTGTCGTCGATGTCCGTGACGTTGCGAACGTAATCGACCGCGTAGCCGGAAGTCTTCAGCCACCTCGTCACCATGTCGAAAACCACCATCACCCTGGCATGGCCCAGGTGGCAATAATCGTAGACGGTCATTCCGCAGACGTAGATTCCCGCCCGTTTCGGTACGATGGGCACGAATTGCTGTTTTTCGCGCGTGATGGAATTATAGATCCTGAGCATCAGTCGACATCCTTGTTGAGCACATGCCGAAGCAGCCGGGCTCTGGCCCGCTCGAGGCCGATCAGGGGAAGCACCCGGGGCATTTCAGGGCCATGGGTCTGGCCGGTGAGCGCAGCCCTGAGGGGCATGAACAGTTTCTTGCCACTGGCTCCCGTCGCTTCCTTCACTTTTTGGGAGAAGGTCTTGAAGTCGGGTTCGATGAGTTCGGCCGCTTTTTCGAAAAACGTGGATGGGGTTTCCATGAGCGCCGAAATCGCATCATCGGAAATCGGCATTGCATCGGAATAGATGGCTTCCGCCCAAAGCTTCGCGTCATGCGGGAAAGTGACGTTCGACCGCACCGCTTCCGAAAATTTTTCCATGTCGGACTCCGGCACGATTCCGGCAACTGCGGATTCCAGCCATTTCGCGAGCTTCGATGTTTCCATTTGCTGCAGCGCAAGAGCCTGCCAGTGATCGAGCTGGCTCCTGTCGTATCTTGCAGGCGCCCGACCGAGATTGGAAATTTCGAATCCCGAAGCCAGTGCGTCCAGATCCATGAGTTCGTTCGATTCGTAATGGTGTCCGAGGCGTGCAAGGTAATTGTTCACCGCGATCGGGAAATAGCCGATTTCGCGCAGTTCCTGCACCGAAAGACTTCCGCTCCTTTTGGAAAGCGGCGCTCCTGCGCCGTCGACGATGAGCGAAATGTGGCCGTACTGGGGGATCGGCATGGAAAGCGCTTCCAGGATGGCGATCTGGCGCGGCGTGTTGGTGAGATGATCTTCGCCGCGCAGCACGTGAGTGACCTGCATCAGCGCATCGTCCAGGGCATTCACGTAAAAGAATGCGAAGGTGCCATCCGAACGGCGGATGATGAAGTCGCCGATCTCGTCGCTGGAATAGGTCTGCTTTCCCCGCACCAGGTCGACGAATTCGATGCTTGCCTTTTTCGGCATTCGAAAGCGCAGGGTGTGGGAAATTCCCTGGGCGATCTTGGCTGCGATCTCTTCAGGCTTGAGATGCGCGCATTTTCCGCTGTATCTCGGCGGCTGTCCGGACTGCGCCTGCATCTTTCTGGAAACCTCGAGTTCCACCGCGCTGCAGAAACAGGGATACACTTTGCCTTCGGCCTTCAGCGATTCAAGATGTTTCTCGTAGACGGATACCCGGTCGGACTGCCGGTAAGGGCCCAGTTTCCCGCCCGCCCGCTCTCCTTCCTGCCAGTCGAGTCCCAGCCAGGAAAGATCTTCGCAAAGCGCTCGGGTATATTCCTCGCGGCTTCTCGCGGCATCGGTGTCCTCGATCCTGAGCAGGAAGATTCCTTCCGATTTTCTGGAAAGCAGGGCATTGAAAAGGGCGGTGCGCACATTGCCGAAATGGATCAGGCCGGTCGGGCTGGGCGCGAACCTGGATTTGAGGGGAAAGGTCATGGCTCTTGGTCAAGTTGCGGGGTTTTGTTATAGAATTCCGGGTGCATCCAATCCGGAAAAGTATATCACAATGAAGCGAAATTCCTTCCTGGCGGTCTGTGCACTGCTCGGTTTCGTCGCGGCCGCCGATGCGGACGACCTGCAGGATGCGCAGAATCTTTACGATCACGGATCGTATGCGCAGGCGCTCGGTCTGGTCGGAAAAAGCCTGGGGGCTGATCCGGGCAATGTGCATGCCAGATTTCTGAAAGGCCTGATCCTCATGAAGGAGAAAAGGGAAGAAGAGGCGATTGCGGTCTTCTCGGCCATCACCGACGATCATCCCGAATATTCCCAGCCCTACAACAACCTTGCGGTCATTTACGCAGGCAGGGGGGATTACGAGCGGGCGAGGAGCGCGCTGCTTTCCGCGATTGCCGCGGATCCGAAGGATGCCATGCTGCGCGAAAATCTGGGAGACCTTTATGGGAAACTCGCCATCCGCTCCTATACCGAAGCGCTCGGCTTGAAATCCGATCCTGCGCTTGGCAGGAAACTCCTGAAAGTCGAATCCGCATTCGGGCGTCCCTGATGCAGGGTGTTTCGTGGTAAGCTTGTGGCCCAGCATCAGATCAGGGAATCCAGCATGAAAAAATATCTTTTTGCGCTCATCTTTGCGCTGGCGAGCACATCCGCAATGGCGGCCAATCCGGAAGTCGAATTGAAGACCAGCATGGGCGACATCGTTGTCGAGCTCTTTCCGGACAAGGCGCCCAAAACGGTTGCGAATTTTCTGCAGTATGTGAAGGAAGGATTTTATGGCGGAACGATCTTCCATCGCGTGATCCCGGGATTCATGATCCAGGGCGGAGGATTCACCACAGGATACAGGGAAAAATCCACCCATCCCCCCATCGCGAACGAGTCTGACAACGGCCTCAAGAACATCCCCGGCACGATCGCCATGGCGCGCACCATGGATCCGAATTCAGCCACTGCGCAGTTTTTCATCAACGTAAACGACAACAAGGCGCTCAATTTTGTAGATCCCTCCCCGGAGCGGATCGGCTATTGCGTTTTCGGCAAGGTTGTGAAGGGAATGGCAGTGGTCAACCGGATCGCTGCAGTCAAGACCGGCCCCGGCGGCCCTTTCGCCACCGATGCGCCCGAGAACCAGGTCGTCATAGAAAGCGCAACCATCGTTTCCAAATAGAAAGCATGTCATGATCAAACTTCACACCAGCCATGGCGACATTTCCCTCGAACTCGATTTCGAGAAGGCGCCCGTCACCTGCGAGAATTTCGTCTCCTATGTGGAGAGCGGCTTTTACGACAACACCATTTTCCACCGGGTGATCGGCGGATTCATGATCCAGGGCGGGGGATTCACTCCCGAGATGCAGCAGAAGAAGACCCTTGCTCCGATCCGGAACGAGGCGGACAACGGGTTGAAAAACAAGGCCTACACCATCGCCATGGCGAGGACCCCGGATCCGCATTCCGCGACCGCACAGTTTTTCATCAATCTGGTCGACAACGATTTTCTGGATTACACCTCGCCCACCCCTGAAGGATATGGTTACTGCGTGTTCGGGAAGGTGGTCGAAGGCTCCGACATCGTTTCGCAGATCGGCAAGGTGAAAACCACCAGCCGGGCGGGCCACAGGGATGTCCCGGTCGAGAATGCCGTGATCGAAAAAGCCGAAGTCGCCTGAGTGGATCGGGCGGTTTTCGTTTCGGATATCCATCTTTCCGAAAGCACGCCGGCAATCTCCTCGCTTTTCTTCCGCTTCCTGGAGGAAATCGATGCCACCGCCCTGTATGTGTTGGGCGACCTCTTCGACGCCTGGCCGGGCGACGATGATCTGGAAGATCCTTTTGTCGTCCGGGCCGTTTCGGCCATGAAGAAGGCCTCCCTCAGGATGAAGCTTCACGTCATGCACGGGAACCGCGATTTTCTGATGGGAAAGGGCTTCCTCGAAGCCTGCGGCGCGCTTTCCGTCCCGGATCCATTTTGCTGCGAAATCAATGGAATCCAGCTTCTGCTCGCGCATGGCGATGCGCTTTGCACTGCAGACCTGGAATATCAGGCTTTCCGCAGGCAGGTGCGGGACCCCGCCTGGCAGGCTTCGTTTCTGGCGAGGCCGCTCGCAGAGCGCAAGGAAGTGGCCAGGGGGTTGAGGCAGCAAAGCGAAATGAAAAAGCTGAAAAAGAGCGATGCCATCATGGATGTCGACGAATCCGCCGTGGCCGAGGCGTTCAGGACACACGGATATGTCACCATGATCCATGGTCATACGCACAGGCCGGGAAAACACCGGCACCAGGTGGATTCGAGGCGTTGCGAAAGGTGGGTGCTCGGCGACTGGCATGAAGCGGGCGCGATCGCCATTTCCGCATCCGGGGGGGGGCTCTCCTTCCTGGAAATCAAATAGACGAGTGATTCCATCGACAATGTTTCTGGCTCGGTCTAGAATACGTAACGCCAATCACAATCTTTAGGAGAAACAATGGAACATACGCTTCCCCCACTGCCCTATGCAATGGACGCGCTGGCGCCCACCATTTCCAGGGAAACCCTGGAATTTCATCACGGCAAGCATCATCAGGCTTATGTGACCAATCTGAACAACCTGATCAAGGGAACCGAGTTCGAAAATCTTTCCCTCGAGGAAATCATCCTGAAGTCCTCCGGTGGAATCTTCAACAATGCCGCCCAGATCTGGAACCACACGTTCTACTGGAACTGCCTCTCTCCCAATGGCGGCGGAGAGCCTTCCGGCGCACTCAGGGATGCGATCGATGCGAAATTCGGTTCCTTCGAAGAGTTCAAGAAGCAGTTTTCCCAGACTTCGATTACCACTTTCGGCTCCGGTTGGGGATGGCTGGTGAAAAATGCCGACGGCTCGGTCGAACTGATGAGCACCAGCAATGCAGGCACGCCGATGACTTCAGGCAAGACCGCGCTGCTCACCTGCGACGTCTGGGAGCATGCCTACTACATCGACTACCGGAACCGCCGCCCGGACTATGTCGGCGCATTCTGGAACCTCGTCAACTGGGATTTCGTTTCCAGAAACTTCGGTTGATGCGATGAGGGGAAGGAAATCCTTCCCCTCTCTCATTGAATCGGCGCCCGAATTGTGCTATAGAAAAATTAAGTCTTGTACAAGGGCATACTGCCAGCAATGGCAGGACGCAAAGTCTCCGGTCCGGAAATTACGGATAGCGGGATTGCCGGGAGCCGATCATGAGCATTTCAGGTCTTGGCGTATATCTCTCGCCTTCGGTCGGGAGCATGCCTGTCGCTGAAAATCAGGCAAAGGAAGCCGTCATACAGTCCGGAGTCGAGTCGAGCATCTCGGATTACGGGCAGATCCAGAATTCCCTTTCCACCTTGCAATCCAGGCTGCAGAATCTCTATGCCGCCCCCGCAGCAGCAGATGCCGTCATGAAAACTCCGGCTCCGGATGCGCAGGGCAGTGTCCCGGATGTTCCAGCCAGCTCTTCCGAAATCCTGATTGCCGCAAGGTCCCTGGTGGAAAGCTTCAATCTTTCTCAGGTGGCAGCGGTGAAGAGCCGGCTTGCACAGGCATTGAGTTCCATTTCCCCGGCCGATCTTTCGTTTGTGGGCATTTCCATTTCACCGAACGGACTGATTTCCCTCAACGGCCAGGTGCTCGGAAACGCCGTTTCATCGAATCCCTCCGGTGTTTCCAGGGTGTTTTCCTCCATTGCGCAACAGATGATGTCCTGGCCGATTCCGGCAGGGGCGGGCCCGGCGATTTTCGCTTCGCAAGCGAGCCCTGCGGCGCAGTATCGAATGGTTTCGGAACTGGGCTGAAGGCTGTTAGCAACAAATAGAACTGTCCGGTTTTGTAGCAAATGAATTGTCCGAGA
>JAJZTT010000047.1:10477-16423 GCA_021848705.1 Pseudomonadota bacterium | reverse complement strand
CGGCCCAGAACCTGGTCCGTGGCATCTACGACGATCCAGTCGTGCGTCACTTCTTGAGGCTTAGCAGAAAATGTTTTCATGAAGCCGATCCTAGATACTTGAATTAGGGAAAGTCCGGAATTCTATGCCAGTTTCAGCCGGCGTGTCAATCACTAAAATCGGACTTCAGCGAATATGCGCGGGAAGCCCCTATCCGAGGGCCGCGTTTGGGTTAGAATTCACCATTCTACAATCCGGGAGAATGGAATGAAAGCGCGAGTCAAGTGGATCGAAAACATGAGCTTCGTGGGCGAGACGGCGAGCAATCACGCCGTGGTGATGGACGGCTCCCCCGACATCGGTGGAAGAAATCTCGGGCCTCGCCCGATGGAAATGCTGCTCCTGGGAGCAGGCGGATGCACCTCGATCGATGTCGTGATGATCCTGAAGAAGGGGCGCCAGCAGATCACGGACTGCGCGGTTGAAATCGAGGCGGAGCGCGCGGGTGAGGACCCGAAGGTGTTCACGAAACTGCATTTCCATTTCATCGTGACCGGAAAGGGGCTGAATCCCGTCCAGGTGGAGCGCGCCATCCATCTTTCCGCAGAAAAATACTGCTCTGCCACCATCATGCTCGGCAAAACCGCGGAAGTCACCCACGACTTCGAGATCCTGGAAGGCTAGAGCCTGGAAAGATCCAGGAACGGCGCCGCCTCGGGGGGAGTGACCCCGTGGGGCAGAATGCCGAGAAGGGGAGCTCCCTGCCTTCCCGAAAGAAAGGCGATGTTCTCGTCGAAATACCTCATTTCCGGATCGATGCGGTTGGCGATCCAGCCCGCCACCCTGAGGCCGCAGCGCTCGATTGCGGCAAAGGTGAGCAGGGCGTGACTGATGCAGCCGAGCCGCATTCCGACCACCACGATGACCGGGAGGGAAAGCAGGCTTGCGAGATCGCAGACGAGTTCCCGTTCGTTGAGCGGAACATGAAACCCGCCCACGCCTTCCACGATCACCACCTCCGACCGGATTTCGCCATACGCTTTCGCGATTTTTTCCGTTTCGATCCCGATTCCCTCGATCCCGGCTGCGATGTGCGGAGAGGCGGGCGTTTTCAGCGGATAGGGATTCGCAAGCCACTCCGGGACTTGGAAGGAGCTTGCCCGTACGAGCCTTTGCGCATCGTCTCCGCCTGCCGAGACGCACTTCATTCCGGCAGCGGATTTTCCGGATGCGGAAAATGCGTGCAGCAGCGCGCAGCTCGCGAAGGTCTTGCCGATACCTGTGTCGGTTCCGGTGACGAAATACCCGGCTTTCCTTGGTGTGGTTTTTTTTCGAAATAACCCTTTTTCACCGGGGCCTTTCCATGAATTTGACGATGCGGCTTCCGTCGGCAAGCTGTTTCGGCTCCGGCTTCCAGGCATGACCGTACACGACCTCGAAAGTGGCGGGGAGCACGCCTTCCTTCCTAAGCTTCTCGTAGCTCCCGACCATCCTTGCCCATGCATTTTTTCCGAAAAGCCCCCTCGGTCTGCCGATCATCGCGTTGTGCGCGCCGATTGCCTTGAGGTCCATCATGACCGATTTCACGTCCGAATAGGTGAGGGTAAAATTTTCCATGTCGAGGACAGGGTTGGAAAAGCCGGCCCGGAGCAGCGCATCGCCGATGTCGTGCATGTCGATGAAGCGGTTGACATGGACATGGCCGTCCCTTCCGGAAAAGGCGCTGCGCAACTCTTTCAGGGTGTCCGGCCCGAAGGTGCTGAACATGAGGAGCCCGTCCACTTCCAGCACCCGATGGAATCCGCAAAGCGCCGCATCGAGGTCGTCGCACCACTGCAACGCGAGATTGGACCAGACCATGCCGATGCTCGACGATTTGAGCGGAAGGCGCTCGATGTCGCCGCAAACCTGCAGGGGAGATTCCGAAAAGGGTTTTTTCCACCAGGGCACTTCCGGCCTGGACTGCATCAGCATCGAAGGAGAAAGATCGAGTTCGACCACCGATGCCCGCGGAAATCGCGCAGAGAGGTCCCGCTTCCCCTTTCCGGTCCCCGAACCCGCATCGAGGATCCTGCCCGGATCCACTTTCACGTAGTCGAGCCTCGATATCATGCGCTCGCCCACTTCCCTTTGCAGCACGGCTGAATCGTCGTAGCTCCTTGCCGCCCGATCGAAAGCCAGCCTCACCTGGCGCTTTTCGTTCCTGTATTCATCTTCCGTCATAAAAATCCCGCATTGCATTGGCGCAGACTTCCGGATCGGAAAGATGCGGCGCATGCGCGGCACCTTCGATCCCGACCAGCCGCGCTTTTTTCATGTTTGCGCAAAGCCATTTGCCGGCAGTAAAGGGAATGAGGGAATCGCAAGTCCCGTGCAGGACCAGCGCCTCCTGCGAAAACCCTCTTGCAGCCTCCCTGAGGTCGTATCTCCCCAGCAACTCCAGCCCATGCTCCAGCCCTTCCAGGTCGAATTGCTGCGGTGCGATTTTCTGCAGCATCCTGAATATCCTGGAACTTCCTCCCGATGATTGCAAATGGAGGAAGCGCTTCATGGCGTCAGGCCGATTTTCCCGGAAATTCCTGCAAAACCCCATGAACACGCCCTCCTCCATCGCCAACTCCCAATCCCGCCTCTTCACGAAGGAAGGGGTGGTTGCGACGAGGACGAGGCTTCGAACCTGTCCTGGAAATCTGGCGGCCCATTCCAGCGCGACCTGCCCTCCCAGGGACCAGCCGACCAGATCGACCTCGAAAGGATGCGCCGCGGAAAGCGCCCCCACCCAGTCCTTCGCATCCGGACTTTTTCCGTGGCCGGGAAGATCGGCGCAATGGATGTCGAAATTTCCGGAAAGGCGCTCCTGCACTCCGGCCCAGCAGGAAGAATCCATTCCCCATCCGTGCAGAAATACGAGGTTTCTCATTTCAGTGCGCAGACGAGATCCCCGATCTCTTCCTCGCCATGGGCTGCAGAGAGCGAGATCCTGAGTCTCGCAGTACCCGCCGGCACGGTGGGCTGCCTGATCGCGGGGATCAGGATCCCCCTTTCGCGAAGGCGTGCGCTCAGGTCGAGCGCGGCCTGGTTCTCCCCCACGACATAGGGCTGGATCGGGGTGTCAGAAGGCATCAGCCTGTTTCCGAGCGCTGATTTCAGCGTTGCGACATGAGACTTCAGTCTTTCGCGCCGCCAGGATTCCCCCCCGATGATTTCGAGGCTCGCGAGGATCGCCTCGGCGAGCATCGCCGGCTGGGCGGTCGTATAGACATAGGTTTTCGCCTTCTGCACCAGGTATTGCGCGAGATTCCCGCATCCAGCGACGAAGGCTCCGGCGACCCCAGCAGCCTTGCCGAGCGTACCCATGTAGACGATCCTCGGGGAAGAAATATCGAAATGGGAAAGAATGCCGCCGCCATGCCCGCCCAGCACGCCGAAACCGTGCGCATCGTCCAGGAAGAGCAATGCGTCGTATCTTTCGCAAAGCTCCAGCAATTCCGGAACCGGCGCGATGTCCCCGTCCATGCTGAACACGGCATCGCTCACCACGATTTTCCTTCTTGCAGCCGATCCGGCAAGGCGAGATTCCAGTTCTTCCAGGTCGAGATGCCGGTAGCGAACCATCTTCGCTCTGGAAAGCTGCGCCGCGTCGTTGAGCGATGCATGGTTCAGCCTGTCGCAAAAGAGTTCGTCCTGCCTTTCGGCGAGCGCAGTGATCGCGCCCAGGTTTGCCATGTAGCCCGTGGAAAAAAGCAGCGCAGAGGCAAGCCCGACGAAGTCGGCGAGCGCGGACTCCGCTTTTTCGTGTGCATCGGTGTGACCGCAAAGGAGATGGGATGCGCCGGCTCCGACACCGTATCTCCCGGCCCCTTCGATCGCGGCCTCGACGAGCTTCGGGTGGGCGGCAAGTCCGAGATAGTCGTTGCTGCAAAAGCTCGAATAGATGCGGCCTTCGACTTCGACCCTCGCGCCCTGCGGGCCCTCCAGCCTGCGCCTTTTGCGCAGCAGGCCCGCGGATTCGATTCTGGAAATTTCTTCTGCGAGGAAATCCATCACATCGGATGCATGCCGAGCTTCTCAAGAAATTCCCTGTCCTGCGCCGCCTCGGGATTCCCGGTGGTGAGGAGCTTTTCACCGTAGAAAATCGAGTTCGCGCCTGCGAGAAAGCAAAGCGCCTGAGTCGATTCGCTCATTTCGGCTCGCCCTGCCGAAAGCCGCACATGGCTTTTCGGCATGGTGATCCTTGCCGCCGCGATGGTGCGCACGAATTCCAGGGGATCGAGCGGATCCGCGCCATAGAGCGGTGCGCCTTCCACCTGCACCAGGTTGTTGATCGGCACGCTCTCCGGCTGGGGATCCTGGCTTGCCAGCATGGCGATTACGGCTGCGCGATCCTCCCTGGATTCGCCCATTCCGACGATCGCCCCGCAGCAGACGTTGATCCCGGCGCCCCTCACCTTTGCCAGCGTATCCAGCCTGTCGTCGTAATCCCGGGTCGAGACGATCTCGCCGTAATAATCCGGGGAAGTGTCGAGATTGTGGTTGTAATAGTCGAGCCCCGCTTCCTTCAACTGCTCGGCCTGTCCATCCTTCAGCATGCCGAGGGTTGCGCAGGTCTCGAGCCCCAGGGCACGAACCGCCTTCACCATTACCTTCACGGCATCGAGGTCGCGCTGCTTCGGGCCTCGCCAGGCAGCGCCCATGCAGAAGCGGGATGCGCCGTTCTCCTTCGCGACCCTGGCTGCCGCCAGCACTTCGTCCACGCTCAGGATGGGCTGGCTCTGGACGGCGGTATCATGCCTCGCGGACTGGGAACAGTAGCCGCAATCTTCCGAACAGCCTCCGGTCTTGATCGAGATCAGCGTGGAAAGCTGGACCGCATTGGGATCGAAATTCGCACGATGGACGCACTGCGCCCTGTAGAGCAGATCCGAAAAAGGCAGCTTGAAGAGCGCCTTCACTTCTTCAACGGTCCACATATCCTTGAGATCGGTCATCTTTACTTCCATCCTGTCCTATATTGCGGGGAATCATCTTTCATCGGGAGAGGGTTTGTCAAATCCGTTGCGGAAAATTCTGAACAATTGCGCAAATTTCAGGCTTCTTTCATCCGACTGCATTCTTTGCGGCGCGACTGCAGAAAAATGGAATCTCTGCGGAGGATGTTTTTCGGACCTGCCGCGCCTGCCGAAGGATCGATGCAGGATCTGCGCGAATCCCGGGGCGGAAATCTGCGGCGTCTGCATCGCCCATCCGCCCGCATATTCCAGCACGCTCGCCCTGTTTTCCTACGACTTTCCGGTCGACGCACTGGTAAGGGCGCTGAAATACCGCGAGAATCTGGCGGTTGCCTCCACATTCGCAAGCCTGCTCACGGAAGCATCCGCTGCCGCAATCCGCCCGGATCTTCTCATTCCGGTTCCGATGCACCCACTTCGGCTCGCGGAAAGGGGGTTCAACCAGGCACGGGAAATCGCAAGACTGGCTTCGAGAAGGACCGGAATCCCGCTCGGTCACGCAGAGAAAGTCAGGGATACGCCCTCCCAGACTTCCCTGCCCTGGGAGGAAAGAAGGCGCAACGTGAAGGGGGCATTTTCCTGCGAAATGGATCTCGAATCGAAACATGTCGCCATCGTCGACGATGTGCTCACCACTGGCGCAACCCTGGACGAACTGGCCCGCGTGTTGCTCGCCCGCCATGCTTCGAAGGTCAGCGCCTGGGTCATCGCCCGTGCGGTGAAATCAGTTTGAGGGGGGCGCGACGTTGGTCTTGGCAAAACCCGGAATGCTGGTCTTCAGGGTGTCGAGGGGATCCGGGCCGATTCTTGCAAGGCCGTCCAGTTCGAGCTGGACGAAGAAGGCGGTTGCCGACATCTGGTAGGCAATGGTGAAGCGTTTTGTAACCACCCGAAGCGCCCAGCAGTCCGCATCGTATTCCACCCCTGCAGTGCCTTCGAGAAGCTGGCGGTTGGCGAG
>JAJZTT010000047.1:0-10467 GCA_021848705.1 Pseudomonadota bacterium | reverse complement strand
AATGCATATCCCTGGGCGAGCACCGCTGCGGGCAGGGTATTGACGAGCGCGGCCGCATAGGAAACTCCGTAAACCGTCGTCGAAAGGGGAAGGATCGTCCTGTTGTAGAGATATCCGAAGTTGAGCAGCTTGCCGAATCCGGGCTGGTAATGCGCGTACATGCTGATGAACTGGACCTGGCTGGTGTTCGGCGTGTACTGCAACGAGCTGTCGAGGCTCAGGGTCTTGTTCACGGCCCCGCCCACGCTCGCGATCACGTCCGAAGTGGAGGTCGTGACCGGGATGAGTTGCGGAGACTGCAGGTAGACGCGCTGGGCGATCGACATCCTGAGCCGCTCCTCCCCGGTATCTTCCTGGATGAAGCGGGAGGTGAGCGCGAGCGTCACCTCGTTTGCATCGCTGAAACGGTCGTTGCCGATGAACTGGTTCTCGGTGAAAAGCTGGGCATAGGTGAAATCGAGCGGCGCGGAATCGAAGATCGGCAGGTTGTTCTGGTAGCGATAAGGCACATAGACGTAGAAGATCCGCGGCTCCAGGGTCTGCAGCAGGTCGCTCCTTCCGAACGGATGGTCTTTCTCGAAATAAAGCCCGGAATCGACGCTGGCGACAGGAATGTTGACGGTCGCATTCGGCAGATTCGTCGTGTTGTTCGCGCCGAGTGCGTAGCTCACGCTGTGCATGCCCACCTTCGGAATGAAAAAGGCCGAGGAGGTCTTCATCGGATAGCTCAGCGTGGGATAGAACACGAGACGCCTTCCATTCACCAGGATCGGATGGGTGAAATCGTCGAATTCGCTGGTCAGCTTGAGATCGAAACCTCCGAGATTTTCCTTTTCGCCGTTGAGGAGAATCTGCGGCGCTTCGGCATAAGGAGCGACGACCGGGATGAGCGGGTTCTGCAACGTCTGGAAATTCTGCACGCGGGTGACGAGATTCCACCATCCCCCGTCGTAACTGACATGGCCTTCCCTGGGCAGGACGGTCTGCGAGGTCATCGTCACGAGCGGGGAAAGATCCAGATAGTAATTCGGGTCGGAAACCTTCTGGATGTTGAGGCCGCCGGAGAATCCATATCCGAAGGTCTGATTGTGGGAAAAACGCAGCTCGGAACGCAGGGTCTTGGTGACGGCGTCCTGCGGCAGGACGTTGTAGTCGATTTGCCCTGAATAACTCGGCTCGAGATAACGAAACTCGTTGTTCAGCATCATGCCGCGCTTGGCCATGAGACGGGGCGCCACGGTCGCGTCGAAGTTGGGCGCGATGTTGATGTAATAGGGCACCGTGATTTCGGTACCGCCCGCCGCAGTGCTGCCGAAAATCGGAGCCAGAAATCCCGAACGCCTGCGATTTCCGGTCGGAAAGTCGAGCCACGGCATGTACAGGATGGGAACGCCCTTGAAGGACAGGCTCGCATCGCGGGCAGTCCCGACCTGGGTTTCCTGGTTCAGATCGAGCTCCCCCACCCTCATGAACCAGTCGTCGTTGCCGACCGGGCAGGTGGTGTAGACCGCCTTGTGCAGCTTGTATTGATCCTTCCCGGTGAAATCGACCCGCTCCGCATGCCCCCGCGCATTGTTTTGCGGCATGGTATAAGTCGGGCTGGTCATGAAACCCAGATTGGTGTTGAGCTGCAGCTGCAGATCCGGACCGGTGACGATCCCACCATTCTGTTCCAGCCGCACATGTCCTTTCGCCTTGATCTCGTCGCTCGCCTGGAGGTATTTCAGCCAGTCCGCCACGATGGACTGGTCCCCCTTCCTGGCCTCTGCATGTCCTGTCGCTTCGAAATCCTGCCCCTGATGCCCCTGCAGCATATCCCCGCGAATGTAAACCGGCAGCTCTTCGCCTTGCGGGGCAACGAGATCCTGCTGCGGCCTGAGCACCAGGGAATCGCCTTCTGCAAAGGATGCGGACGGCAGCATGCAGAGCATCGCTGCCAGGACGGGATTGATTCGGAAATTGTGCATCGGGGTTGATTTCGTTGTTTGGTGATAAAATCGCACAAATCTTTGAATATGGCAATCTGGTGGAAAGACTTCAACTCATCGAAAACTGGCTGAACGACCTTTATCCAGGCGCAACCTTTTCGCTCGAAGCGGCTTCTTCGGATGCGAGCTTCAGACGCTATTTCAGGGTGAAATTCGGAAACAGGTCGCTCATCGTGATGGATGCGCCTCCCGCGCACGAGGACTGCCGCCCCTTCGTGAAGGTGGCGGAACTCTTTTCGAAGTCCGGACTGAATCTCCCGGAAGTGATCGAGCAGGACCTGGAAAAGGGATTCCTGCTCCTTTCGGACCTGGGCTCCACCACCTATCTCGACAGGCTGAATGAAGCAAATGCAGACCTCCTCTATCGGGACGCGATCGATTCCCTGGTGAGGATGCAGCGGGCAAGCATCCCCGGCATGCTGCCGGAATACGACGAGGCCTTGCTGCGGCGGGAAATGGACCTTTTCCCGGAGTGGTACCTGAAGCGGCATCTCGGCGAGATCGTGACGGAAGAGAATCAGGCAATTCTCGACAGGGTGTTTTCGAGAATTGTCGAGAACTGCCTTGCCCAGCCAAAGGTGTTTGTCCATCGAGACTATCATTCCAGGAACCTGATGCTGACCGAGCCCAACCCCGGGATCCTGGATTTCCAGGATGCCGTATACGGCCCCATCACCTACGATCTCGTCTCGCTGCTCAGGGACGCCTATATTTCCTGGGAAGAGGAAAAGGTGCTCGACTGGGCGATCCGCTACTGGGAAAAGGCGCGCGCAGCCGGTCTTCCCGTTTCAGACGATTTCGCACAGTTCTACCGTGACTTCGAATGGATGGGGGCGCAGCGCCAGCTGAAGGTGCTGGGCATTTTCGCCCGTCTCCATCATCGCGACGGAAAGGCGCAATATCTCGATGACATTCCGCCGGTCCTTTCCTACCTGAGGAAAACCTGCATGCGCTATTCCGAGCTCTCGCCGCTGCTTCGCATCCTGGGCAAGCTGGAAGTCGGGACCACATTTTGAAGGCGATGCTGCTTGCGGCAGGACGCGGCGAAAGGATGCGCCCGCTGACCGACAGCGTGCCGAAACCACTTCTCGAGGTGAAGGGGATCCCCCTCATCGTCCGGCAGATCATGGCCCTTGCAGGTTCCGGAATTTCCTCGATCGTAATCAATACCGCGCATCTCGGAAAAATGATCGAGGAAAGGCTCGGAAACGGGGAAAGATTCGGAGTCGGAATCTCCTATTCCCATGAGCGGGACATGCTCGAGACTGCCGGCGGAATCGCGCTCGCGCTCCCGCTTCTCGGAGACGGGCCATTCATCGTCGCCAATTCGGATCTGTATTGCGATTACGACTATTCGCAGCTCGCAAAAATGGATCTCGGAAAAAGGCTCGCTCACCTCGTGCTGGTACCCAACCCGGAGCATCATCCGACCGGGGACTTTTCCCTGGCAGAGGGGATGGCGGAGCTCGACGGAGAAGCCCCCCTCACTTTCAGCGGGATCGGCCTTTATCGTCCAGAACTTTTCCAAGCTGTTCAGCCCGGGAAGCCCGCCAGGCTTGCGCCTCTTCTCAGGGAAGCCATCTCCGCAAAAATGGTGAGCGCGGAGCGGCACGAAGGGCTCTGGGTAGACGTCGGCACCCCGGAAAGACTCGACCAGCTCAATCGGTGATAGAATCGGATCATGAAAGACTACAGCCCGTTCATTTCCCGCAGAAAACGCCTTCTCGAGAAACTCGAGGGGGTGGCGATCGTCCCGACCGCGCCCCATCAGCAGAGGAACCGCGATTCCCATTATCCGTACCGGTTCGACAGCCATTTCTATTACCTGACCGGGTTTCCCGAGCCGGAAGCAGTCCTCGTCATGGCGGGAGGAGAAAATCCGAAATCCATGCTTTTCTGCAGGGAACGCGACGAGGAACGCGAGATCTGGGACGGACATCGCTTCGGCCCGGTTCGGGCGAAGGAAGTTTTCGGCTTCGACGAGGCACATCCGGTTTCCGCACTGCAAGGGATGCTTCCCGAACTGCTGAAGGATCAGCCCAGCGTCTACCATCCTCTCGGCGCTGACGAAAAGTGGGATGCGAAGGTGCTCGCCGCTCTGAACGCGGTGCGAGCACAGGCAAGGAGCGGGGTTGCAGCTCCGGAGAATGTCGCGGACATCCGCTGCCTCGTCGACGAGATGCGCCTTTTCAAGGACGATTACGAAATCTCCCTGATGAAGAGGGCTGCGCAGATCGCCTCCAATGCGCACCGCATCGCGATGAGAACGGCAAGCCCCGGGGCGCGCGAATACGAGGTGGAGGCGGAGCTTTTCGCCGAATTCAGGAGGAGCGGCGCGCAGGCGCCCTCCTACACCCCGATCGTCGCAGGAGGCGGAAATGCCTGCATCCTGCATTACGTGGAAAACGACGAAATGCTGCGGGCAGGAGAACTCCTGCTCATCGATGCGGGCTGCGAACTCGACGGCTATGCTTCCGACATCACCCGCACTTTCCCCGTCGGAGGAAAATTTTCCGCAGCGCAGAAGGATGTCTACGAGATCGTGCTCGCGGCGCAACTCGCCGCCATCTCGGAAGTGAAGTCCGGATCCACCTGGGACAGGCCGCACGAAGCTGCGGTCCGGGTGCTGGCCAGTGGACTTGTCGATCTCGGGCTTTGCAGAGGAAGCGTGGACTCCGTGATCGAATCGGGAGACTACCGGCGCTTTTACATGCACCGCACCGGCCACTGGCTGGGGCTCGACGTGCACGATGTGGGAAGTTACAAGTTGGGCGGGAAATGGCGTACGCTCGAACCCGGAATGGCGCTCACGGTCGAACCCGGCTGCTACATCAGGCCTTCGGAAAGCGTGCCGGAAGCCTTCTGGAACATCGGCATCCGGATCGAGGACGACGTGGTCGTGACGGGGGAGGGATGCGAAATATTGAGCTTCGATGCGCCCAAAACCGTGAAGGAAATCGAGGACTGGATGGCGAAATGAGCGAACAGGTCGATGTGCTTGTCATAGGCGGCGGCCCGGTGGGCGCGGCCCTTGCCCGCGCCCTCTCCTCCGGCCATCCCGTTTCGATGATCGTGCTGGAAGCGAAAACATCGCCCGGTCCGGATCCTCGCGTGCTCGCACTCTCCCATGGCAGCAGGCTGTTCCTGGAAAGGATCGGCGCCTGGCAAAATGTCCGGCGTGCAACGCCGATCAACACCATCCATGTCTCCCAGAAGGGGGGATTCGGCAGGGCGGTCCTGAGGGCGGAAGAATCTGGCGTTCCTTCCCTGGGACATGTCGCAGGATACGGGGAAATCCACGATGCGCTCGTCGAGGGACTTTCCCCTGAAATCTATGTCGAGGGGGCAACCGCCCGTGAAATCGATCTTTCCAGGGGAACCGTCGATTTCGATTACCTGGGGGAGAGAAGGCAGGTTTGCGCAAGGCTGATCGTAATGGCTGAGGGGGGAAGGCTCGTCGAACAGGTGAAAGGCATCGAGGTGCACCGCAAGGATTACGGCCAGTGGGCGGTGATCGGCCAGGTAAAGACGGATCGTCCTCACGGCAACATCGCCTACGAGCGCTTCACAAAGGAAGGTCCTGTGGCGCTCCTTCCCTTCGGGGATGGATTCTCTCTGGTCTGGACGGCAACCCCGGACTACGCCCGATCCCTTGTCGAAATGGAAAGAGGCGAATTCCTGCAAAGGCTGCAGGATCATTTCGGCTCGAGGGCGGGAAGATTCGTCGACTGCGACAAGAGGAGCGGCTTTCCGCTCGCCCTGAGGTACTGCGAACCCATCGTCGCGGAACGACTCGCCCTCGTCGGCAATGCGGCCCAGACGCTGCACCCCGTTTCAGGCCAGGGGCTCAACCTAGGACTTCGCGATGTCGCGGCGCTCTCCCGCTCCATCCTGGATTGCCCGATCGATGAAATCGGCCATCCCGGGATGCTCTCCGCCCATGCGAAATCCAGAAGGACGGATCGGGAGGGCGGAATCCGTTTCACCGACTCCCTCATCCGGATTTTCTCCAATGAAATTCCCTTGCTGGATTCGGGCAGGGGGCTCGGACTGGCCGCGCTCGACTGCCTTCCGCCCGCCCGCAAGTGGTTTTCCAGGAAAATGATGTTCGGATTGAGGCCCGGCCGGATTTTGTGAATACGGCGAAAGCGTTTACAATACGGGCTTTAGTCAGAATTCCCATCGTGAAAATCGGTCCCCATCAGCTCCGAAACAACCTCGTGGTCGCCCCCATGGCGGGCGTGACCGACAGACCGTTTCGGCAGCTCTGCAAGTCCATGGGCGCAGGAATGGCAGTATCCGAAATGGTTTCAAGCAATTCCCTGCTCTGGGGAAGCGACAAGACCATGCGCCGCGCCAACCACGAAGGCGAGGTCGATCCGATCTCGGTGCAGATCGCGGGCGCGGATCCGAAGATGATGGCCAACGCCGCGCGCTATAATGTGGATCATGGCGCCCAGATCATCGACATCAACATGGGATGTCCCGCAAAGAAGATCTGCAATGTCATGGCGGGCTCGGCACTTCTCAGGAACGAGACGCTCGTGGGCGAAATCCTGGATGCCGTGGTGGGAGCGGTCGACGTTCCCGTCACGCTCAAGATCAGGACGGGCTGGGACACAGGGAGCCGCAACGCAGTGACGGTCGCGAAGATTGCACAATCGGCAGGAATCCAGGCGCTCGCCATCCACGGCAGGACGCGCGCCTGCGGCTACAGCGGACAGGCCGAATACGACACCATCGCCGAAGTGAAGACGAGGATTTCCATTCCGGTGATCGCCAACGGCGACATCACCTCCCCCGAGAAGGCGAAGCTTGTGCTCGAAAAAACCGGGGTCGATGCGCTCATGATCGGCCGCGCCGCTCAGGGCAGGCCCTGGATCTTCAGGGAGATCGCACATTATCTCGAGACCGGGGAATCCCTCCCCCCTCCGGAAGTCGCGGAGATCCGCATGGTGCTGCTCGCCCATCTTCAGGATCTCTACGCCTTCTATGGCGAGGTGACCGGGATCCGGGTCGCAAGAAAACACATTTCCTGGTATACGAAAGGACTGGCAGGTTCTGCCGCATTCAGGCACAGCATGAACCAGCTCCAGTCCGCTCCGGAGCAGATCGCCCATATCGAACGCTTCTTCTCCGAACTCGCGTCGGCCAATCAGCGGCTGGTATATTTCCAATCGGAGGACGAGGACAAATGGGCGGCATGACAGGAGAAACCGATCTCAGCCTTTGCGTTCGCAAGGCAGTCGAAACCTATCTCGGCGAGCTCGACGGCGAAAAACCCGGCGGACTCTATGAAATGGTGATCCGCTGCGTGGAACGGCCGCTCATCGAGATCGCGCTCAATCATTCGAAGGGCAACCAGACCCGCGCGGCCGAAATGCTCGGAATCAACCGCAACACGCTCAAGAAAAAAATGCAGGATCTGCAGATTTCCTGATCCCTCAATCATCCGGTTTCAAACATCATGACTTCGATCAAACAGGCGCTCATCAGCGTTTCAGACAAGACTGGCATTCTCGAATTCGCACGCGGACTCCACGAGATGGGCGTGAAAATCCTCTCCACCGGAGGGACCGCAAAAATGATCAACGAGGCGGGCATTCCCGTCACCGAGGTGGGCGATTACACCGGATTCCCCGAGATGCTCGACGGTCGGGTGAAGACCCTGCATCCGAAAGTGCACGGGGGGATCCTCGCCCGCCGCGATCTTCCCGGGCACATGGAAAAGATCGCCGAAGCCGGCATCCCGACCATCGACCTCGTCGTGGTGAACCTTTATCCCTTCGCGCAAACCGTCGCAAAACCGGATTGCACGCTCGAGGATGCGATCGAGAACATCGACATCGGCGGCCCCACCATGGTTCGGGCGGCAGCCAAGAATTTCCGCGACGTCGCGATCGTCACCGACCCGGCCGATTATGCACCCATCCTCGATGAGATGAAAAATGGCGGCGTTTCCCTCGAGACCCGCTACTCGCTTTGCAGGAAGGCCTTTTCGCACACCGCCGCCTACGACGGGGCGATCAGCAACCATCTCACCGCGACCGGACTCGACGGCAAAAACCAGGGATTCCCCGAACAGATCAATTTCAGCTTCGAAAAGGAGCAGGATCTCCGCTACGGGGAAAACCCCCACCAGCAAGCCGCCTTCTACCGCGAAAAGCAGCCCGCTCCGGGAAGCCTTGCCAACTATGCACAACTTCAGGGCAAGGAGCTTTCCTACAACAACATCGGCGACTCCGATGCCGCCTGGGAATGCGTGAAGACCTTCGAGCAACCCGCATGCGTGATCGTGAAGCATGCCAACCCCTGCGGCGTTGCGATCGCGGACAGCGCATTGAATGCGTACCGGCTGGCCTACGCGACCGACCCCACTTCCGCATTCGGAGGCATCATCGCATTCAATCGGGAACTCGACGAGGAAACCGCGGCCCAGATCACCGCCAACCAGTTCGTGGAGGTGATCATCGCCCCGTCCGCAACGGACGCCGCGCTCAGGGTGACTGCTGCGAAGCAGAACGTTCGCGTCCTGGTGGTGCGGATCGAAGCGGGATCGAACCGGCTGGATCTCAAGCGGGTGGGAGGAGGCATCCTGGTGCAGACGCCTGACGATTTCGACGTGACCGAAGCGAACCTGCGCGTGGTGACGAAAAAGGCGCCAACGCAGGAACAGGTCCGCGACCTGCTATTCGCCTGGAAGGTGGCCAAGTTCGTGAAATCGAATGCGATCGTGTTCGCTGCCAATGGCCGGACCCTCGGGGTCGGAGCAGGGCAGATGAGCCGGGTCGACAGCACCCGGATCGCCTCCATCAAGGCTGCCAATGCAGGCCTTTCCCTTTCCGGATCGGTGGTCGCATCCGATGCATTCTTCCCGTTCCGCGACGGTCTGGATGTGCTTGCGCAGGCCGGAGCCATCGCCGTGATCCAGCCCGGAGGAAGCATGCGCGATGCGGAAGTGATCGCGGCAGCAGACGAACAGAATATCGCGATGGTCTTCACCGGCCATCGCCATTTCAGGCACTGATCCATGAAGATACTGGTAATCGGAAACGGCGGCCGGGAACACGCCCTCGCCTGGAAACTTGCTCGCTCGGCGCGCGTCTCGCGGGTCTACGTCGCACCCGGCAATGCCGGAACCGCGCTCGACGAGGGATGCGTCAACGTGGACATCAGCGCAATTCCCGATCTCATCGAATTCGCAAAGAACGAATCGATCGCGCTCACCGTGGTGGGCCCGGAAGCCCCGCTCGCAGCCGGGGTCGTCAACGAATTCAGGGCCGAAGGCCTGAAAATTTTCGGACCGACAAAAGCTGCAGCCCAGCTCGAAAGCTCCAAGGCGTTCGCCAAATCGTTCATGATGCGACACGGCATTCCGACTGCCGCCTACGGCGAATTCGAGGACAGGGAGTCCGCCCATGCCTATGTGGAAGCGCAGGGCGCGCCCATCGTCATCAAGGCGGACGGGCTTGCCGCAGGCAAGGGCGTGGTGGTGGCCATGTCGACAGAGGAAGCGCACGCTGCGATCGATTACCTGCTCTCGGATGGCGGGCGCCTCGTCATCGAGGAATACCTGGAAGGAGAAGAAGCGAGCTTCATCGTCATGGTGGACGGAAAAAACGTTCTTCCTTTCGTCACCAGCCAGGACCACAAGCGCCTCCTGGACGGGGACATGGGACCCAACACCGGCGGAATGGGCGCCTATTCACCGGCCCAAATCATCACCCCTTCGATTCACGCCAGGGTGATGCGCGAGATCATCCAGCCCGTGGTTCGCGGAATGGCGCAGGAAGGAACGATTTTCACCGGTTTTCTTTATGCGGGACTGATGATCGACAAGGATGGAAATCCGAAAACCCTGGAATTCAATTGCAGGATGGGGGATCCGGAGACCCAGCCGATCATGATGCGCCTCAAGACCGACCTCAGCCTGCTCATCGAGCACGGGATCAACGGCACCCTCGACAGGATCGAGGCGGAATGGGACAGGCGCTCCGCGCTAGGCGTGGTGATTGCGGCACAAGGTTATCCCGAATCCCCGAGAAGGGGAGACCCCATTTCCGGACTTCCCAGGAACGAGGAGGATTTCCATGTCTTCCATGCGGGGACGAAGCTGGACGAGAACCGCCAGGTCGTCACTGCGGGCGGCCGTGTACTTTGCGTCACCGCCCTGGGCGACAGCGTCAAGATCGCGCAGCGCCGGGCTTACCAGGTGGCTGAAGGAATCTCCTTCGAAGGCTGCCAGATGAGAAGGGACATCGGCCACCGGGCCACTTCCCCCCGGCAATGAACCACAGGATCAGGGCTCACCTGAAGGCGGGCGGAGTCCTCGCCTATCCGACCGAGTCCTGTTACGGACTGGGATGCGACCCCATGAACCGTCGCGCAGTCGAAAGGATACTTTCCATCAAGGGTCGGCCTCAGCACAAAGGACTGATCCTGATCGGCGCTTCCATCCGCCAGCTTTCCCCATTCATGG
>JAJZTT010000046.1 GCA_021848705.1 Pseudomonadota bacterium | reverse complement strand
AAAACCGAGCACATCCTGGAGAAAAACGGCATTCCCGTCGTCAACATAGACCGGGGAGGACAGGTCACCTATCACGGGCCGGGGCAACTGATCCTTTATCTTTTGCTGGATCTGAAGCGGTCCAGAATCGGGGTTCGGGAACTGGTGACGAAGATGGAAGATTCGGTGATCGAATTGCTTCGAAGGCGCGGAGTCGCGGCTGAATCCAGACGGGAAGCGCCGGGGGTCTACGTCGAAGGCGCGAAGATCGCAGCCCTCGGCCTCCGGATCCGGCGCGGCTGCAGCTACCACGGGCTCTCGCTCAACGTCGACATGGATCTTTCGCCCTTTGGCGCGATCAACCCGTGCGGCTACAGGGGATTGCCGGTGACGAAAACGACGGAACTCGGAATCGAGGCCTCCGTCGACGAGTTGGGATACGAACTCATCAGGATACTCGAGGAAAAATTATGAACGAAAAACAGAAGGGCGAAGCGAAGACGGCGAGGATTCCGGTCAAGATCGTTCCCAAACCGATCTTGAGAAAGCCCGAATGGATCCGGGTGAAGACGGCGAGCACCGGGCAATATTACGACATCAAGGAAATCCTTCGCGAGAAAAAGCTTCACACCGTCTGCGAGGAGGCATCCTGCCCCAACATCGGCGAATGCTTCGGCAAGGGCACCGCGACCTTCATGATCCTGGGCGACCTGTGCACCCGGCGCTGCCCGTTCTGCGACGTCGCGCACGGAAAGCCCAATCCTCCGGACCTCAAGGAACCGCGGCATCTCGCCGAATCGATCGCTGCGATGAAGCTGAAATACGTGGTCATCACCAGCGTCGACCGGGACGACCTCAGGGACGGGGGGGCAGCGCATTTCGTCGCCTGCATCAATTCGGTCAGGGAATTGTCGCCAGAGACCAGGATCGAGGTTCTGGTTCCCGACTTCAGGGGCCGCCTGGAAGTGGCGCTCGAGTGCTTTGCGGAAGGCCCTCCCGACGTGATGAACCACAATCTGGAAACCGTGCCGCGACTTTACAAGGCGGCGCGTCCCGGCGCGGATTACGAACATTCGCTGAGGCTTCTGGAAGAATTCGGCAAGCGCCACCCCGGGATTCCGACCAAGTCAGGAATCATGCTGGGACTGGGGGAAGAGGACGACGAGGTGCTGCAGGTGATGCGTGACATGCGCGATCACGGAATCCGCATGCTGACCCTGGGACAGTATCTCCAGCCATCGAAGGGCCATCTTCCCGTCGAACGCTTCGTCACCCCGGAGCGCTTCGCGCAGTTCGAACAAGAAGCCATCGCCATGGGATTTTCCCACGCCGCCTGCGGTCCGATGGTTCGCAGCTCCTACCACGCGGATGTTCAGGCGCACGGGATCGTTGTAAATTCACAATAGTAAATGAGACTTTATAGAAGTAGGTGAGATTTTTCTACAAGAAGATGAGACAGTAACCTGGCATGAATCTCTGGCCGATCCGTCCGAAACCCAGGCAGGATGAGCTTCTCTCCTCCTGGATCACGCGGATCGCCGCCGAAAACTATTTCACCACTTCGAGCTTCTGCAGGGCAGCTTTACCGGAGAAAATTTCACCTTCAGGGATATCGACCGCGCGTACGAACCTGGGATCTGGGCAGCGCTTGCAGCGGGAACCGGCATTTCGCAAGAAAGAGTCAGGCAGGCTTCGCTCCTCGATGACGAAGGCTACGTCTTCGATTTGCGTCAAATGGGCACGACCGACCGGATTCTTCCAGGCGCTACCGGAGCCGGGACGACGAAAGATATGTCGTTGAGGTGCCAGAGCTTTCCGACTGAATGGCCGATGGCGAAAGCTAGCAGGACGCCCTCAGGAATGCCGAAATTGTGATGGCGGAGTGGATCGAAACGGCAAAGGAACTTGGCCGAACCATACCCGAACCCATGGGCAAGCTGATGTACGCCTGACTTGGGCACCTTCGTCAACAGCCCACCATCGACAAAGTTTCAGCAAGGAATGGTGAGCCGGAAGGAGACTTCGTTTCGTGGGGAATTCTGAAGGACCAGGTCGCCGCCGTGCGCCCTGGCGATTTCCCGCGCGAGACTCAGCCCGAGCCCCACCCCGTCGACATTGCGGCTTCGCGAAGCGTCGGTGCGGTAAAATCGTTCGAAAATCTTCTCCCTCGCTTCGGGCGCGATGCCGGAAGAGGCGTTCGATATTTTCACCGTAACCAGTTTTTCAGCACCTTCCAGTTCGATACGAATCCATCCTTTTTCGACATTGTATTTCACCGCATTGGAGAAAAGATTGACGAGGAGCTGGCGCATCAGATCCCCGTCCGCCCGGATCGAAATCCCCTGGGGGATTTTCGCCGTTAGGTCGAGCGACGGCGCCATCATCCTGGTGTCTTCGACGAGCTCGTCGATCGTGGCGGAAAGGTCGAAAGGCGCGAGCTGAAGGCGAAGCCTTCCCGCGTCCGCCTGGGAAAGAAGCAGCAGCTTTCGTGAAATCGAGGAAAGGCGCCTCACCTCGTCCATGATGGACCCGAGCATTTCCTGCATGGGGGAGCCCGCCTCGACCTGCGAAATCGCCCGCTCGATCTGCCCCTGCAGGATGGTGAGCGGCGTCTTGAGTTCGTGGGAAGCATCCGCCGAAAAGCGCGAAGCCTGGGTGAAGCTTTTTTCGAGCCGCTCCAGCATTTCGTTGATTCCTTCGGCGAGGACCGCGAATTCCCGGTCGTGATCGGCGACGGGAAGCCGCTGGTCGAGCTTCTGCGCGGAGATCCCCCGGATCGAATCTCCCAGTTCCCGGACCGGTTTCAAGGCCCTGCCGGATAAAAACCAGGCCATCCAGGCGAGGAAGAGGAGCGCGGCAGGGGCGGCGAGGAGAAAACCGTTTCTCACCCGATCCATTCCGAGCTTCATTTCATCCATGCTGACCGCGATCGCGACCCTGCCGCGGGGGCTTGCAGCGAGCCCGAACCGCCATTCGCTCCCGTTCGCGCTCGCCTGGTATTTCGCGGTCACGGGGGGGATCCTGGGCGGTGGCCTGGAAAAATCAGGCGGCCAGGGTGGAAGTTTCGCCCTCGGCCAGGGAAGCCTGGAAGAATCGATTGCCGCGGGCCAGTTCGCGGATTCGTATACGATGTATCCTTCCCGATCTTCCACCAACAGCAGTATATGGGCGGGCTCGCGGATTCCGAGCGACTTGGGCAACACGTTCTCCGAAAACCGCCTCCATTCCTCCGGGGGAAGAAAGCGGTTGGATTCTCTCTCCGCGCTCGAGACCACATCGGAATCGATGTCCCCGACCTTGATGTCGTGGACCACCCACCATGCATACGCGCCGAATCCGGCGAGCACCGTCCCGGAAAGCGCGGCCGCAAGCAGGGCGAGCCGGATGCGAAACGAACCCGCCATCAATTTTCCTGCGCCGGATTGTGATAACGGTATCCCACGCCGCGCACGCTCTCGATCGGGGAAATTTCCGAACGGGATATGCCCGCGATCTTCTTCCTGATCCGCTGGATGCAGACGTCGACCAGGTTGGTGCTGGGATCGAAATCGTAGCCCCAGACATGCTCCAGGATCTGGGTGCGGGTGAACACCCTGCCAGGGGAGCGCATCAGGTACTCGATCAGGTTGAATTCGCGCCCGGTCAGATCGACCGACTGCCCGGCCCAGGATGCCTCGCGGCTGATCCTGTCGAGTTTGAGGTCGCCCACGCAAAGCACGTTCTGCCGCTCTCCGGAAACCCTGCGCAGCATGGCATGGATGCGGGCGATCAGTTCCTCTACGAAAAAGGGTTTGGCGAGATAGTCGTCCGCACCCAGGTTGAGCCCGTCGATCCGGTCGTCGAGTTCGTTGCGCGCGGTGAGCAGGATCACGGGCGTGTTGTTCCCGCAGCGCCTGAGTCCGGACAAGATGGAAAGCCCGTCCCTTCCGGGCAGCATGATGTCCAGAACGATGGCATCGTGCCCGCCTCCTGCAGCGAGCAGGTATCCCTCGTTGCCGTCGCAGCAATGGGTGACCGCAATGCCCTGTTCGCGAAATCCTGCGCAAACGAAATCGGCGATCCTCTGTTCGTCTTCTACGAGCAATATCTTCATATTGCGGAAAAACTCCTTGTCTTCGATGGATAAGCTACGCCGAAAGGTGCTCCCTGACAATTACAAAATCGTAATCACCGCTCCTTCATTTTTTCGCTAGCATTTCCATAACGCGCAGATGGGAATGGAATAAATGGCATCGATCCTGAAGCATCACTTGCAAAGACTCCTCGAAGAAGTCGGGCGGGGGTATGCCTGGGTTGCGCTCCTTCCATCTTCAAAAGCCGGGGTCCCGCTCGCGTTGCTGACCTTTTTCGAACCCGGATCCGGAATCGCCGGGCTTTTCGCTGCGATTTGCGCCTGGTATGCGGGCGAGATCGCAGGCGCGGACGAAGCCGAAAGACCGGTCTGCGTATTCAACGGCCTGCTCGTCGGTCTTTTCGTCGGCCATGTCTGGGTTGCAGGATATGGAACGGCTGCCCTTTCCCTGATGGGCGGAATCCTTGCGGGATGGCTCACGGTGGTGCTCGGGCGCCTCGCCTTTTCCCTCGTGCGCCTTCCGATCCTGAGCCTCCCCTTCGCGCTCGTATCCATCCTGACCCTGGCTGCGGGCGGCAGCCTTTCCGCCCTTCAGGCGAACCCCTACCAGGCCCCGCCCGAGCTTTTCGGATTGATCCCAGACCATTTCCTCGCAGCCCTCGGCAACCTCTATTTCCTGTCGAATCCCGCATGCGGGATCCTGGTGATCGCGGTGATGGCGTACTTTTCCCGCTATTACCTGTTCCTCGCGCTCGCAGGATATCTTGCTGCCGCGCTCTGGCTCCAGTTTCTGGGCGCCGCCCCCGAGCACCTCGCGCCCACCGCATGGGACAGCAATGCCATCCTGGCTTCGCTCCTCGTCGGCGGGCTTTTTTCTGCGCCATCCCCGCTCACCGCGGCGCTTGCCGTGCTCGCAGCGCTCTTCGCAGGCTGGCTCTCGCTCTCGTTCGGCAGGATTCTGGATTCTGCCCACCTCGTTCCCTTTTCCTCTCCTTTCGTCTTCTCTTCCTGGATCGTGCTCTACGCTGTCCTTCGCAACACCAGGATGTCTCCCAGCTTCAATCTCCTTCTCCCCGATTTTCCGGAGCGGTCGCTGGAACGCGCACAGATCGGCCGCGCACGCCTTGGGGAAGTGGGGAGCGTAGCGCTTGCCGTCCCCTTCTCCGGGGAATGGACAGTCTCCCAGGGATTTTCCGGCCGGCACACCCATCGCGGCGCATGGCGCCATGCGCTGGATTTCATCATTCTGAAGGAAGGGCTCAGCTTTTCCGGAAAAGGCGAAAGGCTGGAGGATTTTCACTGCTACAACCAGCCGGTGTTTTCCCCATCCTACGGCCAGGTCTGGCGGGTGGTGAACGACATCCCGGACAATGCGCCGGGAAAGGTCAACGTGGATGCGAACTGGGGAAACCACATTCTCATTCGTCTCCAGGGCAGCAAGTTTGTCCTGCTCGCCCACCTCAGGCCATGGTCCATCGTCCCGGTACCCGGATCCTGGTTGAAGCCGGGGGACTTCATCGGGTATTGCGGAAATTCCGGACGATCCCCCCAGCCGCACATCCATCTCCACCTGCAGGAAGGGGAAATGCTCGGCGCGCCCACCGCCCCCTTCCACCTGGCGAGCGTGCTGGTCGCAGACAGCGAAGAGGCGCCGCGCTACGAGCTTTCCGTCGTTCCCCGTGAGTCCGCAAGGATTTCAGCCGCGCTTTCAGGCGAAGTCAGGCCATTTTATCTCTATGCAGGGCGCGGAATCCGCTACCAGGTGGAAAGAGGCGGCGAGCCCGTGGAAGACTGGACGCTGATCTGCCGGGTGGACGATTTCGGCAGGCTGAACCTCGTCTCCAGCCGCGGCGGGAAGTCGGTCGCGGAATCGACCTGGGCGGTATTTTCCTGTTTCGAGCGGAGCGGAAATCCCGACCCATTCTTCGACCTTTGGCTGCTTGCCTGCGCCTATTCTCCTGCATCCTTCCAGATCGAGCGATGGGAGGATCATTCCATGCCGGCGAGATTTCTTCCCGGAAAAATCGCCAAATGGCTTTCTTCCGCCCTCTGGCCCTGGATGACCTTTCTCGAAAGCCGCCACCAGCGCGGCTGGGACGAGGAATCACAGGGATGGCGGCAAAGGTCGGAGCACAGGCAAAAGCATTCCGGAATCGGCGCGAACACCGAGGCGCTCATCCTGCCGCAAAAGGGATGCACCTTCGTCGCAGCCGAATCCGGGGGAAACCGCTACACCATGCAGGCAAAGAGCCTCTTCCAGCTCGCCGATGTCGGCGTGCCCTCATGGGAAGAGGAAATCAGACTATCCAGTTCACCAGGGAAATCAAAATGAAAATATCGAAAACACTGACTTTCATGCTGGCCATTTTGCCCCTTGGAAGCGCGGAAGCTTCCCCATGGCTCATCGGAGTGAATCCCAGCCTGACCCAGGGATCCTACAGCGGCTCGGTGCTGCGCGACACCCTCACCGACAGGGGAATCAGGGTGACCGCGAACTATCTCGACGAGGGAGGAATCACCGCTGGCTACAGCCGCACCCGGGTAGGAATGAAAACCTCCCCTTCCATCTCGCAGGACAACTGGCTGCTCTCCGGCCACCTCAATCATTATCTCGATTCGGGCAACGGCAAGCTGACCTTTCGCCTCGACGGATATCGCCTCAACAACAACGATTTTGCAGGGGGAACGGGAGGCGTCACGACCTACGCGCCGCAAATCTCGTGGCTTTCCAGCGATTCGATGAAATACTCCGACCTCGGATTCGCCTATTCCTCCTACCCGAACCAGTTGACCGTGAAGCAATACACCCCGACCGCAGGATTCGGCTTCGACCGAGGCTCGGACTGGATCCAGCTGCGCGCCTATCTCATCCGCGGGCTCAATCCGGCGAGGGCGGAAGGAAAATCTTCCACCACCGGGATGGATGCCAAATGGACGCACTATTTCTCGCCCGGCTCCCTCATCATGCCAACCTTCGCATCCCTCGGAATCTTTCTGGGTGAAAAAATCTATGCGGTTGACATGGACGCCATGTCGGTAGCCAACCTCGCCGACCTGCAACGCGGGGGAGAAACGGTTTCGCTGGGCTGGAAAATGGCCAGGAACGTGAAGCTGTTCGCGCTCCTGGGGCAGAGCCGCTACCGCAATGCGCTGATCGCCAACGACTACAAACTGAATGTCGGTTACCTCGATCTTTCGGTCGACTGGTGAGCCGCAAAGGAGAAAAAATGATCAAGATTTTGAAAACGGCCATCGCCATGCTCGCATTATCGTCCTTCCCGGTCCTCGCAGGAGAAGAAGCCTGGCAGGATTCCTACCGGCTCGAAAAGGCCGGGCAATACCAGGATGCGATCAGCGCCATCGCCCCGGTTCCCGCCAACGGCGTGGATGCCGAACTCAAGACGCTGCGGCGCGGCTGGCTTTATTACCTGATGGGGAGCTACAACGAATCGATCCGCGAATACCGGTATGCGGTGGAGAGAAACGGCAATTCCATCGACGCGCTGCTCGGGGAAACCCTTCCCCTTCTTGCGCAAAAACGCTGGCGGGAAGCCGAGCAGGCATCGCGCGATGCGCTCAAGCTTTCGCCAAACAATTACACTGCGCTGGTGAGGCTTGCCGCATCGCTCGAAGGGGAGCGGGACTGGGAGGCAATGGAGAAGACGGCCGCATCCCTCGTGAACCATTATCCGTCGGATGCGACGGCCTATGTTTACCTCGCACGCGCCTATGCCTGGGAAGGAAAAAACACAAAAGCGGCTTCCGCCTATCGATCCGTGCTCGTCCGCTATCCGGGAGAGGCCGAAGCCTCATCCTTTCTTGCGGGAATGAGGGGAAAATGAACCGATTCGACCTGAGGCTACGGCGCGATGAACTCTGGGATACCCTGGAGCAATCCGCGAATTCGGCACCCTTCGCGCTCGAAGCTTTTTGTTGCGCACTCGACGAGCTTTATGCGGTCGACAGGTTCTGGACCTATCCGGGAAGGGGCGTGCTTTGGCGCATCTCCCATTATCTCGGGGAGAAGCAGTATGCGCTCATCGCGCAACTCGTGAAGAACTGCCGACATTACATGAGGCAGGACCGCTACCGTTTCCAGGCTTTCAGTCCGTTCATGACCAATCTCGAATGGCTCGATCGCCCAATGCTTCACGAGAGCCGGGAAGTCGATGCGCTCCCCATCCACAAGCCAAGGCCCTATTTCGAGGTGCTGATCGTCCATCCCTATCCGGAAGAATACGAACTCCTTTACCGTCAGCACCTGGCAACCTTCAAGTCCCCGCACGACGAATTCATTTACGACATCGTTCTCGTCAATTGTGCGGAAGACGCGCTCACCGCAGTGCTCGCCAATGCCGACATCCAGGCCTGCATCCACTTGAACCACATTCTTCCGGGAACCGAGGTCTCTCTACCGATCTTTTCCCATTACACCCGCGCGCAACTCATCAACACGCCTCCGGCCAATTACGCTGAAAGCGTGGAAGTGAACCTGTGCCGGACGATACGCTGCATCCGCCCGGAAATCGACCATTACCTCATCAGCGAGCAGTCCGCTGCCGAACTGCCGTTTTCCATCCGCGACCATTTCGATCGAGTGCTCTTTCATGTCAATCCTTTCCGCGATCTGCACGAGGCGATCATGAACGGGGTGAGAAACCGATTCAGCACACCCTTTTTCGATGCGCTCCAGGCCTACGGCAGGCAGCCGAAGGGGGTCTTCCATGCGCTCCCGTTATCGAGGGGCGCATCCGTCAAGGATTCACCGTGGATCCACGACATGCTCGATTATTACGGAGACAGCATTTTCCGGGTGGAAACCTCTTCCACCCAGGGAGGACTCGATTCGCTGCTCGACCCGACCGGAGCGATCCTCCAGGCGCACATGAAGGCGGCCGAAGCCTTCGGCGCGGACCTCACCTTTTTCGTCACCAACGGCACTTCGACCGCCAACAAGATCGTCAACCAGGCAAACCTGAAGCCCGGTGACATCGTGCTGATTTCCGCCGATTGCCACAAGTCGATCCCCTACTCGGTGATGCTCGCAGGGGCCAGCCCCATTTTCCTCGAAACCTGGCCGGTACCTTCCCGGGATCTCTACGGCGGGGTGAATCTTTCCCGGATCAGGGAAGTGATGCTCGACCTGAAAAAGAACGGGCTCCTGGACAAGCTCAGGCAGATCTCCCTCACCAGCTCCACATTCGACGGGCTCATTTATCACTGCGAAAAATTCATGATGGAAATCCTTTCCATCAAGCCCGACATCATTTTCCACTGGGACGAGGCATGGTCGGCCTTTGCCGGATTCCATCCGCTCTATTACGGCAGGACCGCGATGTCCGCAGCGAAAAAAATCCGGGAAAGGATGAAGGATCCGGCCTACCGGGAATTCCACTCGAAATGGCGCGAAGAATTCGAATCCAATCCGGACGAGAAGAAATGGTCGGGACAGCTCTACCCGGACCCGGGCCGGGTAAAGTTGCGAGTATATTCGACCCAATCGACCCACAAGACGCTTTCCGCATTTCGCCAGGCTTCGATGATTCATGTCGCGGACGAACTTTTCGATCGTTCAAGATTCGTCGAGGCCTACCGCATCTACACTTCGACTTCGCCCAACTACCAGATCGTCGCCTCGATGGACACTGCCCGCAGGCAGGCGTCCCTCGAAGGATTTCACAAGGTGAGGGAAGCGGTCCGCCTTTCCCTCGAATTGAGGCGGCGGATACGCGAGGCGGAATTGCTCGAGTCCTGCTTCGAACTGCTCGGTGACAGGGAAATGATTCCCGAAAATTTCAGAACTCCGGCGGGCGAAGGGGAAGGACTTTCCGGACTCTGCTCGGAATGGGGATATTCCGATTTCGTGGTCGATCCCACCAAGATCACCATCGACGTGAGCGGCTCGGGAATCGACGGAAGCAATTTCCGCCAGCTCCTGATGAGCCGCTACGACATCCAGGTCAACAAGACATCCCGCAACACCGTGCTTTTTCTCGTCAACATCGGTGCGACCCAGGCAACGGTGGATTATCTCTTCAATGTGCTGATGGAAGTGGCATCCCGTTTCCAGATGGAAAGAAAGCAGAGCGCCCTCCCTGTTCCCCGCGTACCGCTCCCCGGTCTTCCGCAAAAAAGAAGGTATCACCCCGATTTTCTTCCCCACGGGGACTGCGAAGACCCGCCCTGCGACCTTCGCAGCGCCTATTATCTGGGGGCCGAGGAGGAAAAAGTGGAATATCTTCCCTTCTCGTCCGAAACCCTGGAAGACGTGAAACATGGAGAAATGCGGGTATCGGCAGCCTTCGTCACACCCTATCCGCCCGGTTTTCCCGTTCTCGTTCCGGGACAGTTCATCACTTCCGAAATCCTCGAATATTTCCAGCATGTCAGGGTTTCGGAAATCCACGGCTACAGTTTCGAGCAGGGCTTCCGGGTTTTCCGGAAGGATGCGCTCTCAAAAGGAAATCACCCATGAAAACGAAACTCCGATCGCTATCCGAAATCCGCAATCACTTCGCGAACAACGAAGTGCCGTACTATTTCGTGAGCGCAAGCAACTTCAACATGCTGGGGATGCACGAATGGGTGCGAGGATGGACCAGCGTCACCCTGCTGGAGAGCTTCGACAAAAAGCATCCCCACGTCCTTGCCATTCCGGAAAGAGGAGGAAGGGTTTTCGAAAGCATCCAGGAAATCGACCTGCATCTGCTTAAGAGCGAGGAATTCCGGAAATTGCTGGGCGAGCGCGGAGGACGCGCGATTTTCCTGTTTTTCGACGAAAAAGTGGAGGCGCTTTGCGAAGAACTCGGTCTCGAAATCGATCTCCCCCCGTACAGTCTGGTACGCGAGATGGACAGCAAGATCGTCACCACGGAAATCGGCAATCTGGCCGGGGTTAGCAGCGCCCCCAACGTGCTGGCGAAAGTCGGATCTTTCGAGGAGCTCGAAAAGCTCGCGCAGGAAGCGGGGCTAGGGGATCAGTGGGTGGTGCAGACGCCGTATGGCGACTCGGGGAAAACCACTTTTTTCATCTCATGCAGGGATGACTACGAAAAGGTCGCAGCCGAAATCGAGGAAGAAGAAAAGGTCAAGGTGATGCGCCGCATCTCCTGCACGGGCACCGCGATCGAGGCCTGCGCCACGAAATGGGGGACTTTCGCAGGCCCGCTCATGACCGAGCTCATCGGGGTTCCCGATCTCACCCCCTATCCCGGGGGATGGTGCGGAAACGAACTGTATGAATCGGCATTCTCCTTCGATATTCGCAGAAAAGTTATGGAAATGACGCGGTCGATGGGAGATGCGCTTTACGCCAAAGGCTACCGGGGCTATTTCGAACTGGATTTCCTGATCGACCGCGACGACGGCGAGGTGTATCTCGGCGAACTCAATTCCCGGGTCACCGGGATCAGCGCAATGACCAACCTTTCCGATTTCTGCACCGAAAACATCCCGTTATTCCTGTTCCACCTCCTCGAATACGATCCCGAAGTGGAACTGGAAATCGACGTGGAGGCTTTCAACCGGAAAGTGCTGACTGCGGGCGCATCCGGCGTTTCCTCCCAGGCGATCCTGAAATACACGGAAAAATCGCTGAAGATCGCAACGGTCACGCCGGAATCCGGAGTCTATTTCATGGACGGGGATGGGAAACTGACCCTGAAAAAGACCGGATGGAATCGTCGGGAAGCGCTCGGGGAGAACGAAGCGTACATCCTGCGCATCATGGATCCGGGTGAATACGTCTATGAAGGAGCCGATCTCGCCATCCTGTTCGTAAACCAGGTGATCGGAAAAAAAGGGGGAGGGCTGAACCGCGAAGGAGAAAAATGGGTATCGGCACTGAAGAATCTTTTCATATACCGGAACCTCGGTCAGGAGGAGCGTTCCGCAGTGGAATATGCCAACAATCCGGCAGGAATGAAAAGCGGGGGAAGAAGATGAGGGCGGGGCACATGAAAACCTTTCGCGCAGTGGAAGAAGCCTTTCCTGGAAACAAGTGGCTCGAACACTACCGGGCAGCCTTACCCGCCTATCGGGGCTGGTTTTCCCGGGACGGGGAACTGAAGCGCCCAGGATTGCAGGACTGCATGGATGCGCTCCTGCATCACATGCCGGAACTCGTGCCGATCTGGCGGCATCTCGTGGAAATTTCCGGAGCGGACGAGAACGATGCGCGGATGCTCACCTTCTATTGCCCTGCGCCCAATCTTTCGGGCTGCTCGCAGGCGGTGTGGACCCGCTACACGCCGACGCTTGTCAGGAATTACGACTATGCGCCCGATTTCTGCGAAGGAAGGATCATGAAGACGCACTGGCACAATCAGGGCGTCATCGCGACCACCGACTGCCTCTGGGGGGTGCTGGACGGGATGAACGAACACGGCCTTTCCGTCTCCCTCGCCTTCGGGGGAAAAACCAGCGTCACCGAAGGATTCGGAATCCCGATCATCCTGCGCTACATCCTGGAATTCTGCACCAATGCGGACGAGGCAGTGAAGGTGCTTTGCCGGGTTCCTGCGCACATGGCCTACAATGTTACGCTGCTCGACGCCTTCGGCCAGGTCAGGACGGTCGAACTCACTCCTTTTTCCCCGCCCAACGTCACGTACAAGGCGCTCGCCGTCAACCACCAGGGGGATTTCGAGTTCACCAATTACGCCATGTTTTCGCGCTCTTTCGAGCGGCAGCAGTTTTTGATCGGAAAACTCACCGATCCGCTCACCAGCATCGAGTCCTTCGTCAACGCGTTCGAATTCAGGCCGCTGTTTTCATCGAACTATTCTCAGGGGTTCGGCACGCTGTACACTGCGATCTACAATCCCCAATTGAGGGCGATGGAATATCGCTGGCCGAACCATGTGCGAATGTACCAGTCCTTCGCATTCTTCGAGGAATACGAAGTTCTGGTCGATCTTCACTGAACGACTGGTTCGAAGAACGGGCTTCCGCGATGAAGTCCTTCCGGATTTTCTCCTGATCCGGCCTCATTGCGCCAACAATGCTATTGGTCCCGATCATCACCTTCTGCATCAGGAGCGGCATCTTGTGGATGACTGCCTGGCCCGAAGGGGTTTTGTAGAAGGAAAGCATCCCTGACTTCCTCCTCCGAAAAGGTTTCCTTGTGCAGGCGGACATACATCGGCTCGAGTGTCGCCCAGGAGAGATTTTTCTTCAGGAGGCCGGAAGTTTTCCGGCATGCATGCGATCGACGAGGTTCCTGGATTCGGTGACGGTGAGCAGTGCGTCTATGGAACGGTGGGCCGCCTGAGCTGGCACCGAGAAGGATGGGCCAGCAGAAGCACGGCCGGAATGGCCCTGAAGAAATTCAGGGGATCCCGCGTGCTACGCATCCGCCCATTGTAGCACTAGGGCATCAACGGAACGATCTCGAGTCCCTGCGTCTCCCTGAATCCGAACAGGATATTCATGTTCTGGACCGCCTGGCCCGCAGCCCCCTTCACCAGATTGTCGATCACGGAAAGCACCACGACGGTGTCCCCGCCCTGCGGCCTGTGGACTGCGATGCGGCAGATATTGGCTCCCCGCACGCTGCGGGTTTCCGGATGACTTCCCGCGGGCAACACGTCGACAAAAGGCTCCGCCCGGTAGCGATCCTCGTAGAGCTTCTGCAGGTCGATGCTTGACGTGAGTTTCGCATAAAGCGTCGCATGGATTCCGCGGATGAGCGGGGTGAGGTGAGGCACGAAGGTGAGGCCGACCTCCCTTTTCGCAGCGCTCGAAAGTCCCTGGCGGATTTCGGGAAGATGCCTGTGTCCTGGAACCCCGTAGGCTTTGAAGCTGTCGGAGGATTCCGGAAAAAGGGTCGCGACTTCGGCCTTCCTGCCCGCACCGCTCACGCCGGATTTTGCATCCGCGATGAGATGGCCCACGTCGACCACGCCCGCCTCGATGAGGGGAAGAAAGCCGAGCTGCACCGCAGTGGGATAGCATCCCGGATTCGCGACGAGCGAAGCGTTGGCGATTTTCTGCCGGTTCACTTCTGGCAAACCGTAGACCGCCCTGGAAAGAAGCTCCGGGCAGGCATGGGTCATTCCATACCATTTTTCCCATACGGACACGTCGCGGATCCTGAAATCCGCCGCGAGATCGATCACCTTGACCCCGGCATCCAGCAGCGCTTTCGCCTCCTTCATCGCGATGCCGTTGGGGGTTGCGAAAAAGACCACGTCGCACTCGGCAAGGTTCGCGGCATCCGGCGTCACGAATTCGAGATCCACGCGTCCCCTCAAGCTCGGGAACATTTCGGATACGCGCATTCCGGCTTCCGAGCGCGAAGTGATCGCGGAAAGTTTCACTTCCGGATGCAATGCCAGAAGGCGCAGCAGTTCCACCCCCGTGTATCCGGTTCCCCCTACGATACCTACCCTGATCATGATCTTCTCCTTGGCTCGAATTCAAATATAGCTTTTTTGCGGACAACAAAAAAGCCGCACAAGGCGGCTTTTTCGCTGGAAGCGCATCAGCGCTTCGAGAATTGCTTGCGTTTGCGCGCCTTGTGCAGACCGACCTTCTTTCGCTCCACTTCGCGTGCATCACGGGTCACGAGACCTGCCTTCTTGAGCTCCGGCTTGAGATCGGCATTGTAGTCGATCAGCGCACGGGTGATGCCGTGGCGGACCGCGCCGGCCTGTCCGGACTCGCCGCCGCCCATCACGTTCACCATGATGTCGAAGCTGGTCAAATTGTCGGTCAGAACCAGGGGCTGGCGAACCACCATGCGCCCGGTTTCGCGGGAGAAGAATTCGTCCACCGGCTTGCCGTTGACGATGATGTTGCCGGTGCCGGCCTTCAGGAAGACTCTGGCTACTGCGCTCTTGCGCCTTCCGGTGCCGTAATTGTAGTTTGCGCCCATGATTATGCCTTCACGATATCCAGGAGTTTCGGCTGTTGTGCCGTGTGCGGATGCTGCGGCCCTGCGTACACCTTGAGCTTCCTGAGCATGGCGTAGCCGAGCGGTCCCTTGGGCAACATTCCCTTGACCGCCTTCTGCAGGACGCGGCTGGGAAAGCGCGCATGCATCTTGGAGAAGCTGGTCGCATAGATGCCGCCGGGATAGCCGCTGTGCCGATAGTAGATCTTGTCTTCGGACTTGTTGCCGGTCACGCGCAGTTTGTCTGCGTTGATGACCACGACGAAATCGCCGGTATCGACGTGAGGAGTGTAGATAGCCTTGTGCTTGCCACGCAGACGGTGGGCGATCTGCGATGCAAGGCGGCCCAGAACCTGGTCCGTGGCATCTACGACGATCCAGTCGTGCGTCACTTCTTGAGGCTTAGCAGAAAATGTTTTCATGAAGCCGATCCTAGATACTTGAATTAGGGAAAGTCCGGAATTTTATGCCAGATTCCGCAGGCGTGTCAATCACTAAAAACGGACTGACGCGAAAAAGCCCGGGAAGACCCCATCCGCGGCCCGTGTTTGGGTTAGAATCCTCCATTCTACAATCCGGGAGAATGGAATGAAAGCGCGAGTCAAGTGGATCGAAAACATGAGCTTCGTGGGCGAGACCGCGAGCGGACATGCCGTGGTAATGGACGGATCTCCCGACATCGGAGGAAGGAATCTCGGGCCGCGCCCGATGGAAATGCTGCTCCTGGGAGCGGGCGGATGCACTTCGATCGATGTCGTGATGATCCTGAAGAAGGGACGTCAGCAGATCACCGACTGCGCAGTGGAGATCGAGGCGGAGCGCGCCGGCGAGGACCCGAAGGTGTTCACGAAGCTGCATTTCCATTTCATTGTGACCGGAAAGGGACTGAACCCCGTCCAGGTGGAGCGCGCCATCCATCTTTCCGCGGAGAAATACTGCTCCGCCACCATCATGCTCGGCAAGACCGCGGAAGTCACCCACGACTTCGAAATCGTGGAAGGCTAGAGCTTCGAAAGATCCAGAAAACGCGCCGCCTCATCGGGGGAGACCCCGTGAGGCAGGATGCCGAGAAGGGGCGCTTCCTTCCTCCCCGCAAGATAGTCGATGTTCTCGTCGAAATAACTCATTTCCGGATCGATGCGGTTGGCGATCCAGCCGGCGATGGGCAGGCCGCAGCTTCTGATCGCTGCAAAAGTGAGGAGAGCGTGACTGATGCAGCCTAGCCTCATCCCGACCACCACGATCACCGGAAGGGAAAGCCTTTTCGCCAGATCCGAAACGAGTTCCCGTTCGTTGAGCGGAACGAGAAACCCGCCCACGCCTTCCACGATCACCACGTCCGAGCGGATTTCGCCATAGGCTTTCGCGATTCTTTCCGTTTCGATCCCGATTCCCTCGATTCCCGCCGCGATGTGCGGAGAGGCGGGCGTTTTCAGCGGATAGGGATTCGCAAGCCGCGCCGGCGCCGGAATCGAGCTTGCCCGCTCAAGCCATTGCGCATCGTCTCCGCCCGCCGAGACGCACTTCATTCCGGCAGCGGAT